>NZ_JAOVFN010000028.1:0-30581 GCF_034650275.1 Acinetobacter sp. IRS14 | reverse complement strand
GTAGGACGGGAGAGGGACACCTTCGGGTGTGCTGGTTATATCTTTCACCAGTCTGCTAACCCTCTTCCGTTCTGCCACCATAATTTTAATGTCTGGTAGAACTCCCAATAAAAAGGAGTTGGCTTTGCACATCCATTATTTCTTGGCAGCCTTTGCCAAAAGCTATAACGACACAACTTAAACATGTAAAGCAGTTTGATAGCTATTAAGCTTTTCAGACTTTAATTCGGCTTAACCAAAAACTTAATCAACAATAAAACTTGAGATGTGCCAAGCACGGTCTTTACGGGCTTTGCTATGCCTTTTTTTCTCCCGAAAATGGCAACGGTTTTTTATATCTCATTTATATACAACAATAATTTTTTATAACGGTAAAAATATGCCACATTCAGATCTCCCATTCCGTGCTTTAAGCGTATTGCACACTTCCCGCTATCTTTTTAATAAATACGGCTTTCACAATGTCGGGGTAGACCGAATTGTTGAGTCGGCGAAAATCCCCAAAGCGACTTTTTATAACTACTTTCACTCAAAAGAACGTCTCATTGAAATGAGCCTAACCTTTCAAACAGATGGCCTTAAACAAGAAGTGCTTTCAATCATTCATATTCAAAAAGAATTAACCCTAGTTGAAAAACTGCGCAAGCTTTACTTTTTACATGCCGACTTAGAAGGGCTTTACCATTTACCTTTTAAAGCTATTTTTGAAATTGCGAAAACACATTCAAAGGCCTATCAGGTGGTCGTTGACTACCGAAATTGGTTTATTAATGAAATCTATAAACTGCTTTTAACAACGAATGAAAATGCTTCAAAACAAGATGCACACATGTTTTTGTTTGTGATTGATGGAGCAATGGTTCAGCTTTTAGACCCAAACAAACCAGATGAACGGAAGAGATTGCTTGAGTATTTTTTATTAGGATTTGGGTGATTTTTTTGATTATTTAATAGCCTAAGGGGTTAAGGGTTATATGTCATTTTTAGACAAAATTGATGTCATTAGCACACAAGTAAAACCAATATAAATATGTTGAAATCAGATTTATCAAATGAGACTGAAATAAATGAGTAAGCCCAAAATTATCGATATTTATTAAATATAATTTATTAATTTGTGGTGGAGGAGATTCAAAAACTATCAGATTTAATAAATATTAAATTGAGCTAGAAATAATCGTTATACCAAGTTTTTAATTATAAAAATATAAAGCTTGGAAAGTGATTAATTATATTTAAAGGAAAGGATTCTATGTATATATCTAAACAAGGATGTATAGGTACACTCGTGCTTTTATATACTATGAGTGCAAATGCAGAAGTTAGCCTAAAAGATAATTTTAAGTTCACAGCTAATTTTATTGATTTAGCGATGTATAGCCAAGAAAGTAATGTAGATGACAATTTTACTAATTCAGCAGGCTTGTTTTTAAATACTGAAATTAAATTAGCGAATGAAAGTCAGGATTTTGGGGTTCTAAAAGCACAATATGTGTTTAATGGTTTAAATGATGATGCACAGCTAAATACCTCAAACAATTGGTTTGGAGGAGTAGGAAGTTATGTCGGTGGAGCAATTGCTGCCAATGATTTGGCTTCATCCCAACTCAGTTTGCTGACTTGGGATAAGTATTGGAATGATAAGAAACTCTATACTTCCGTTGGGCGTACTAATCTAAGAAGATATTTCCTCTATAACAATTGTCAAAATATCCTTTTATGTACTGACCCGATTAAAGGGGCAATGGGTTCATTGCCGACTAACTATGCGTATTGGGGGGGTATGCCAAATATAATTTATCAGAGCATATCTATATGCATGCAGGGGTTTTTGAGGTCAACACAGATGATTATGTCTATAAGAAAAAAGGATTAGATTTTTCCTTTCATCACCAACTAGGTTATACCCAAGTATATGGTATGGGATATAAAGATAAAAATACTAAAGCAGAGTTATTATATTTTTATAATAATTCTGAATATCGTAATGCATATACTCAAGAAAAATATGATGGTACAGATGGTTTGAATTTTAGGTTTAACCATGATTTTAATAATCAGAATATTCCAACTGTATTTGGTGCTTACTCATATATTGATGAGAAAAACCAGCCTTATAAAAATTATTGGGAGCTTGGATTAAGCTACAAAATCAATCAAGGTAAAAATCATTTAGGCGTGAAATTCGGTCAGTCTCAACTCAATAATGATTATGTTTTAATGACAGAAAAAATTAATGGCAATAATAATAAAACAACCTCTTTTCTTTCTTTAGATACCGATATTAATTACAAACGTCTGACTCTAAGCCCATTCGTACAATACATCTGGAATCCAGATAACTACTACCGCTCTACAGGAAAAGCCTTCAATAGCAATGTGATTGTCGGTTTAGTCACTCAAATTAAGCTCTACTAAGGGAAAAAAAGATGAAGATTACAAAAATGAGCCTACTGTTCACTGGTCTATTCGTCAGTAGTGTCGCTTGTGCTGAATATAGCTGTCAGCAGTTGGAACTAAAGGACTGTCCAACGACCGTGGATAAAAAATTACCTGACCCACATGATATGTTGACATGGACGCAACAGCAAAGGGTGGTGGGCTTTCGAAATACATTCCGTAGTTATGATGGCAGTGTTTTTCACCCTGATAAGAAGAACATACTTGCACTTCCAAAACTAAAGAACAGCATTAAAAATAAGGATATCCATTACTCGGTAGATGGCAAAAATTATAATTTAAATGATTACTTGAAAAATCAAAGTGTTGCAGGTTTAATCGTATTAAAAGACGGCAAAATTGCTTATGAATATTATGGACAAGGCAACAATGAAACGACTCTATGGACTTCTCGTTCAGTGGCAAAGTCTATTGTGGCAACATTAATTGGAGTCGCTATTGAACAAGGTAAAATCAAATCAGTAGATGATCCAATCATTCAATACTTACCAGATTTGAAAGGAACTGCTTGGGAAAAAGTATCCTTAAAACAGCTTTTGCAGCATACATCAGGCGTTGAATGGAATGAAAACTATAAAGATCCAAATTCAGATTTTGCAAAAATGACCTATTGTGAGGCAGCTAACAATCCAGATGCTTGTGTCTATAAAAATGTGAAAAACTTGAAAGCGAAATATGAACCGGGAACGGTATGGTCATATAGCACAGGTGGTGCATATCTGGTGGGTAAAGTGTTAGAAGCTGCTACACATGAAAATATTGCTAAATACTTAGAAGATAACGTCTGGAAACGGGTAGGTATGGAGCGAGAAGGTGTTTGGCAGTCTTATACCCGCAATCAAGTTGACATGGGTGGACATGGGTTTAATGCAACGTTACGTGATTATGCGCGTTTCGGACAATTTATATTGAATGATGGGCGCGTTTCTAATGGAGACAAAATGCTACCCGAAGGTTGGACTACACAAGCGACCAAATGGAATCAAGCGAAAGGCTCTGTTTCAGAAAACTACCCAAAAGGCATATATGGTTTTCAATGGTGGAATTCACATGCCAAAAAAGGTTCGCCATTAAGCACACAAAATTCTGATGAAACTTTCTGGGGACTGGGCATCTTTGGACAAATGCTAGCAATTAACCCTAAAGACAAGATTGTCATGATGCAGTGGAGTACATGGGAAACTGCAATGCCATCCGCTGAGCTTGATAATGAAAAAAGTTTATTTTTTAATGCGGTAACTCAGCATCTTACCGAGCAAAAATAAGCAGTTTTTCTATAGCTTAGATTGTCATGAAATTTTAAATTGATAGCTTGGAAATATCTCAAAGTTCCCTTTAAAAAAGTGCTCTTTTGAACATAAAAGAGCACAAATAAAATAAGTATATATTTCATTCAAGGAAATTTTCTCTCTTCTTTTGATTTCATCTAAAACATAAAGTAAAGTTGCCTCACAAGATATTAAATAAAATGAATGGATTGTTATGAATATTATAAAAGGTACTAATTTCTGGAGATTACTTTCTATTATATTATTCTTTATAATTTTTCTGGGATTATATTATTTTTTTATTGTGTATCCTAAACATACAGAAAGAAATAGAGTTCAAATTGCTGAAGAAGTCTTATCTTCATTCTTTTGGTTAGATCTAGCTGAGGATAGTGAAATTCATAGTCTTATTTTAAAACGAGGCCTTGAATTAAGCCCACTTAATGATGAGATATATATTAAAGATTTAAAGGGTTTGAATTTATTTTATAGTTGGAATGATGGACATAAAGAAATGGACTATATCCTAAATAAATATTCAAACTATCCATCTTTTGATAAAGATGCTATTCGAGGATTATGCTTAAAGCTTATGTTTGTACAACAATATAATCAAAAAATTCAGCAAAAAAATTATTCTTCACCAAGGCTACTGGCATTAAAAAATATCAATCAACTTTATCTAGAAACTATAACCCCATGGTTAGATGACATGAAGGCTTTTGATGAATTTTATAAAACTAAACACATGATTCCAAATTGTAAGATATAGATATGGCCTCTAAAAACTTTCTGTCTACTATTGTACTGAAAAGTAAGGAGAACAAAGGAAATATAGCTATATGTTCCATTCTTTTTATTATTCCTTTATTTGTATTTCCTGCTTATCCTAAAAATGAATGGCAATACGAGCTATATCAATACATCACACAAACTATGCATGTGACTGTTGGTACGAAAGGCCCATTACCGTTTTTTACGATTCTTTATAGCCTTTACATAACTATAGTCATGTTCTTTCTAGGCTGTACAGTATGTTATTTTTTTATTAAAGAACATGGAATTAATAAAGCTTATCAAGAGGAAATTTATAAATTCTTTTTCAAAGCCGAGTTTGAATCTTCAAAAAAATACCCTTGGTTAGAAAAGCCTCTAATTAAAAAGACTTTAGTCTCAAGTACATTTGCTATATGTTTGATTATGGGCATTTTTCACTTTATTGATGATGATATTTCTCAGCACAGACCTAGACGTAAAGGTGGACTTATAGCATTTAGTTATAATTACAGAGTGGGGGTGATGTTCTGGGAAATAGCAGTCAGCTTATTTAGTATTTTCCCGATTTTTTATTTTGGTCTTTTATTTCTATATATCATTAATTATTTTTTCCGCGGGTTAGGTACGGGTAAGATGGCTATCCCTATGTCTGTGCCAAGCAAAAAAACAGAAGCGAAGTAAAAGAATTTTAAATAAGAATAACTAGTGTTTTTAGTCCAATATTTATTCATAACAAAAGTCGTATATTTCCATACGGCTTTCTTTAAGGCTGAAAAATACTTTTAAGTAAGGCTATTAAATTATATATCTCTAGGAGCAAGTTAAGGTTGGATTGGCTTGAGTTTTTTCTTTATATATTCAATAGCCTGAGTCACTTTTGCTGATTTCGTATTTTTCTGCGTAGTAACTGCCCATATGTTCATGGTACCAACATTCCAGTCATCGAGTACTTTAACAAGTTTACCCTCTGATAATGCTTGTTCAGCTTCAAATGTACTTAAACAACAAACACCATAGCCTTGTTCACACATTTTATGAAGAATTAAAGTATTGTTGGTCAGGTACTTGGGCTTAATTTCCCCATAGTAACTTGTGTAAGTTGATTCATGAAAAAAATATTTTTGAATCATCGTATCGTTAGTTGCATATTGTAAATGTAGCCAGTTTTCATCACCTAACTCATTGGGATGAGTGGGCATTCCATGTTTTTCTACCCAAGCAGGGGAAGCATAAAGTTTCATATGCATTTCAGAGATTTTGTGAGCAATAAATGAAGAGCTTGGCATTTCCCCAACACGTATAGCCAAATCAATCCGTTCTGTAATCAGATCGATATATTGATCTTGAACCTGAATGTTTAAATTAAGGTGCGGTAGAGCCCGAGACCAGTCTTTTAAGCTTTCTATAAAATAATTAGATAAACCGACTGGTGCTGAAATTCGTAACTCTCCAAAAGGTTCTTTTTTTTCGGTATCTAATAATGCTTGAGCATTTTCTGCCGCTTGAGCAACTTGTTTGCAATAAAAATAATATCGCTGTCCAATTTCAGTTAAAGATAATTTTCTTGTTGAGCGATGTATTAAGGTAATTCCACTAATTTTTTCTAAATATCGAATTTGTTGACTTACAGCAGATGGGGACATATTGAGAATTCTTGCCGCACCACTCATCGATCCTTGTTCCACTACTTTAGTAAAAATAACCATACGTTTGTAATGATCCATTTTGAACCCTGGCTTCAAGCTGTTTGAATTTCAAAGCTACTATTATGAACTTACTTATTCAAATACTATTTTTATGAATCAAGAAGAGTATTCGATGGGAAGGTAAATCTTTATGAAACATATTTGGGCAAAGAAAATGATTTCATTCGGAGTAGATTTAGCCAGTCAACAGCAACTCAGCTTTTGTTTTGCAATCTATGATGAATCTGCAAATTTACTTGCTTTCCAAAGAATGGATCATTCAATGCTAGGGTCAATTGACCTTGCTTTGATGAAAGCTAAAACAGCGTGCTTATTTCGGACAGAAACTCAAGAGCTTGGACGGCTATCACAACCGAATATGCCCATTTGGTCTATAGAGTTTAGTAACGGAGGCCTAAGTACAATCGCTGGTGGTGTGCCACTTCTAAATCAGGTTGGAGAGTTTATAGGAAGTATAGGTGTCTCTGGTGGAACAGCAGAACAAGATAAAGAAATGGCACAAATGTGTTCAGAATATTTTCTAAAAAATGTAGGGTTTACGCAATGAAAAAAGTATTAGTAACTGGTGCTGGAACTGGATTAGGAAAATTAATGGCAATTGCGCTTGCTAAAGCAGGTAATCAGGTGATTGCTTCAGTTTACGCCTTATCTGAAATAGAAAGCTTAAAAGAATTCGCAGTAAAGCAAAATGTTAATTTAACAGTTGAAAAGCTAGATATTTCGAATGCAGAAGATCGAGAAAGGGCAGCTACTTGGAATGTCGATGTACTGATTAATAATGCAGGTATCGCAGAAACTGGTCCATTAGCAGAAATACCAATGGAACATTTTAAAAGAAACTTTGATGTCAATGTTTTCTCAGCTTTAGCTTTAACGCAAAGCATTATTCAAAATATGGTGAAATCTAATATTGCTGGACAAATCATTTTTATTTCATCTGTTGCAGGGTTAATCACAAAAGCATTAACAGGTCCGTACTGCGCAACAAAACATGCCATAGAGGCCATGGCAGAAGTCTTGAGTGAGGAACTCAAAGACTACAATATTAAGGTGACGGTTGTTAATCCTGGGCCTTACGACACTGGCTTCAATGATGCTCAAATGCTAGAAATGAAAAAATGGTACGATCCAAAGAAAAACTTTACCCAGCTGACTGAAGACAGCTTCAAATTTCCTTTAGAACAGTATAGTCCTGAGGAACTTATTGAGCGTATTGTGAAAGTTGTGTCGGGTGAGGTGAAGTTATTTAGAAACTTATTACCTGAGAGTTTTGTTGATATTGTAAAAGACTATCAGGCTGATTTGTGGGTTAAAGAAAATAATTAAAAAAAGAGCTGTTCCTCTAGTTAAACTAGTGGGACAGCTTTTAACTCAACATTCCGCATATACCTTACTTAATTTTATTTGGTAATAATGATGAGTAGATTTATCAAAATATTAAAACAAGAATTAATAGGATTATTTTTATTACAAAAGAGTGATAGGACTTGGGAACTTCCTTTAACAGCAGCCTTAGCAACAAGTTTACCAATTTTTTTGGCTATATATTTGGGACATATTGAATACGGTTTGATCTCAAGCTTAGGTGGAATGATATTTCTCTATACGCCGAATAATACACCTTTACACTACCGTTTTTTAACAATGACCTGTGCAACAGTAGGTATTAGTTTTAGCTATTTAGTCGGTTTACTGAGTCACTCATTAGAGTTTCCTTTATTTATTATTTTTTCTCTGATGACATTTGCTATTTTGGTGATATGCCGATTTTTTAGAGTAGGTCCACCTAGTGGATTATTCTTTATTATTGCATTAAGTGTTGGCACAAACTCAAATATAGCGATTTCACAAATTCCATTTAATGTGGGAATGATGTTTTTGGGTGCACTATTTGCAAGCTTTTTAGCTATGATTTATAGCGTATGTATGTTGCACAAAAAGAAAGAAAAATTATCTACACCTTCTTTTAATTATGATTTTAACTATGTAATTAGTGAGTCTATTATTATTGCTTTATTTGTCGGTATAGCAGTTTTCTTTTCTAAAATATTTGAGTTAAAAAATTATTATTGGGTTTCTGTAAGTTGTTTGATCGTATTACAACAGACTAATTTTAGAGATGTTTTTAGTAAAATTTTACATCGTGTACTCGGTACAATGATTGGAGGAGGAGTTACAGTTTTAATATTGTCTCAACTATTAAATGGGTGGGGCATCGCTATAGCTGTTATGTTGTTAATGTTTGTTGTTGAATATTTTATTACACGGAATTATGCATTAGCAGTTATTTTTATTACCCTTTTAACTATTTTACAAGCCGAAGCGAATACTTTAATTTTAGAGAGTGCAAATTTTGATTTGTATTCAATAGCCTTTACCAGATTTATAGATGTATTGCTGGGGTGCTTTATTGGTTTAGTTGGTGGATATGTTATACATAACCGAAAGTCTTAGTTTTGAAATCTTTTATTCTTATCAAATATCGAAAACTATATAAAAATCAAAAAACTCAACATCATTCTAAGTCTTTGATCCTACGATCAGTCTATAGCTTAGATTGTCATGAAATTTTAACTTGATATTTAACAAGGGTAATTTTAGAATCCGCCCAACTAATTTTTAGGAGCTTCAATGTGAGTACTTGCTCGAGTGACAGTAGTCGATCGGTAATAGTCTAAGTATCCACTGAAGTCCTGACAGACCTCTTTTTGTGGATGCAAGAAGAGGTTTTTTATTTTCATCTTTTCATTTCTATTATTAACCCATGATTTATTCATGACAGGTTGCAGTACTTGCATGTGCTCCATAACTTATGGGAGTGATGCCAGTGTTATTTACTTTAAAGAAGCGCTCACTTATTTCTGGTTTCTGTTTATTCGCATTATCTAACGCTAGCCATAGTGGACGACCTATGGTTGTGGACGATGCTGCTCTTGTTTCGCCAAAAACTTGCCAGCTAGAAACATGGGTACAGCATAATCCTGACAGCAAAGAATATTGGGCAACACCAGCCTGTAATTTTGGCGGCAATTTTGAATTTGCTGTAGGGCTGGGAAGAGTAAACGATGATACCGAGCACGTCAGTTATGCAACTTTACAAGGTAAAACCTTATTAAAGCCTTTAGAAACGAATGATTGGGGAGTCGGGTTTTCTTTTGGCACACAAATCAATACCAAAGATTCTTCAAAAAAAGATTGGACGGTCAACGTTCCTTTAAGTCTTTCTACATTAGATGATAAGTTTTTAATCCATACTAATATTGGCTGGCTACGTGAAAATACTACGCATAAAAATCAAACTACGTGGGGAATTGGAACCGAAACACAACTTACTCATCCATTAACACTCACTGCCGAAGTATATGGTAATGACCGAAATGATACCTTTTACCAAACAGGTTTTCGATACATGGTCTATAAAGACCTTGTGCAATTAAACGCAAGTTATGGCAACCAAATGTCTCATCACGATAATGCTTTTTTCTCCATCGGATTTGTATTTCTAACACAGCCATTTTTACCTTAATAGCTTATGTGCATCTAAACCTATCAATAAATGTGACAGAATCTAACTTTTTATATCATGTAAATACGACTATGCTAATTGGACTTGAGCACTTCCTTTTGAAGTGTTCGTCTTTTCGTTAGTTTTTTAGGTATTTAAAAAATGAATAAAATGCACGTAACTTTAGCGGTCATTATTGGTTTAATTGTTGGTGGTGTAATAGGCGCTCTCGGTTACTCTAAAACTGCTGCACGTTATGACGCGATGACTACAGCCTGTGTCATGGTAAATCAAGCGGTTGAACATGGCATCTTGAAGCCAGAACAAGTGAAAGAGCTTGGTGAGCTAACAGGCCAAAGCCTTAAAAAAGATTATGAGTCAGTTGCATCCAAATTTAAATTCTCTGAAAAGCAATTAGGTAACGCATCTGAAGGTTCTAATTGTAGTCAGTTTATTGTTGGGGTAAATGCCGCAAAATAACCATTAGAAAGCCCACAGTTTGTGGGCTTTTTTGATTTCATCATTTATAATTTTCACAATACTTTTATTAGAATTTAATTATGCTTATTGTTTTTATTATCTTAGCGGTCTTCTTGGTTCTTGCACTTTTAACTAAATTTACTAAATAAAATTCTATATGTTTGTACTTTCTAAAACCTGCTTGTAATAGACTATGATCGGCTACAAGATCAACTGAACATATTGTTTACAGACTGCTATAATAATGATCAAAGCAAAATCTAAGCTTGCTCTAAAGGCAGGCTTTTTATATGTGCAAGCAAATCTACTCGGAAATATGAAACGTTATTTAAAACAAATTGAGTCAACTACTTCCACTTGGACCACAGAGCAAGACTGCTTCTTGATAGAAAATAATTTTCTTTCAATTCAGGAACTCATCGAACAGTTACCTTTTTCTGAAGAAGAAATACGAGTGCGCCGAGCTGTTCTTGGTTTAGTTCGACGGGATAAGCAAATGAAAACATATTAATTTTATCAAATGGTAAAAAATAATATGAAAGTAAATATTTCTAATTATCTCTATTCAACCATTCATTTTGCGGATGAGTTATCAAAACCATAATTTTTTTAGGTATTTTTATGGTGCAATTTACATAAACAACTAATTAATTACAAACCACTCCAATAAGGATACCTTTAATTACACTACTTTAAGCATAATCAAAGACAGAAAACATTCATAGATCAGCACTTTATAACAATAGTACGGAGAGAGGTTAATGCCAAAGTATCTAGCTGTAGCCGAAAAGGTTTATAAAAATATTAAAAAAGATAGCTTATTCACTGATGACATTACTCAGAACCTTAACTGTTTAATTAGTCAGATTCGAAAAGCCATCAAGGGAACAGAGTTTAAGCTCAAATACAACTATATAGACTTTGAAGAAAACTTAACGAAACCGTTAAGTGAGTGCAAGGTCCAGATTGATTTGAGTGTTATGCCGAAGTTCGCAAATGAAGGTGAGTATCTTCTTTGGTTAGCTGGTTTTATCGAGCGAATCACAGAAGGAGGAAAACCTAAATTACCACCAATTTCGCATTTTTTGCCACCAGGTTTTAAGATGTCGAAAGATGCGTTTCCTGTGACTGTTGCTCCTGTAAAAGAAGAGCATGCAGACATGATTATTAATTATTTTAAATCTGAGGATTTTATTAAAACTAATAAAACTCCTTCATAAAAAAATATAGAAGTGAACGTCCACCTTGCTTCTATATACTGCTGCTTTTAAGTTCAGCGACCGCCTTCTGGGGCGGTTTTTTTTTATGGGTGTTACACCATTACTGGTCAATGGGGATGCGTATTTCTAGAATCTATGTTGTTGGTTACAAACGTCAACGTCTGATGATCTAACACTTGATGTGTCGCATCAGCTAAATCAATGGAGATCGTATGTTCACCGGGAGTCAGTCCCTGAAGGACGATTGGCTCTTCAGAAGCTTGTACCCAATGCCAAGAATTGTGGTCAAGTGAGACATGCAGGTGGCCGAGTTTTGGTTTGACTGCGAGCGCTGCATCACCATAAACAGACAATATTCGAATATTCTGCGCATGCCAGCGAATAATGACGACCCCTTTAATGACCTGATGATCTGTTGGAGAGTCAATGATCAAATGGGTGGCATTATCTTTTTGCTGCACAGGTGATACGCCAACAATAGGCTCGTTTGCATAGGCTTGCGATCCCAAAAGCAATACCCCCAGTATTCCTGTGACCAGTAACTTTGTGTTCATAACGAAGCACTCTGAGATTAATGTAAGCACAGATTACATTGATCTCAAAGTACTGTCAAAGTTAAACTATCGTAAATTTACAAGTGATGAAATTCATGGCAGACACACAACGGGGTTATCACCACGGCGCACTTAAAACCGCACTTATTGATGCGACGTTGATTCTTTTAAAAGAGGATGGGATTGAAGCCGTTACTGTTCGAGAGGCAGCTAAACGGGCTGGTGTTTCACCAGGCGCACCGTTTCGCCATTTTCCATCGAGAGCTGCACTACTGAATGCGGTCGCAGAAGAGGCCATGGTTCGTCTCACCATGCAAATCGAGCAGGCACTCATACAAGCAGCGAGTCTCTCACCCTTAGAGCGATACCGTGCATTGGGACAGGCGTTCCTGATTTGGGCCTTTGAAAATCCGCATCACTTTCAAGTAATTTCCACACGCGCAGTCATCGATTTCGAGGGAAGTGGGCTTCGAGCAGCCAACGACAAGATTCGTCGTCAGATGCGACAACTGCTGAATGATGCCGTATCGAGTGGAGAGCTAGTCGGTATTTCGGCTGAAGATGCCTTGTTGTCTACTCGTGCATTGGCTTATGGCCTTGCCCGTATGAACATTGATGGGCAGTTACAGAGTTGGGAGATTAAGTCAGGGGACTACCTTGGGCTTGCACAACATCTGATCAATGAACAAATTGATCGCCTCAAGCGTTGAGATTTTATTCTGATCTCTAAGTCGTACTCAATGTCTTAAACAGGGTGTGCATTTTCGCTTATTGGGGCGCTAGCAATTACAGTATGAGGAAACTGAGCCATGTCTTTCGGGAGCAATCGCTTCGAACTGTAAAAATCTTCTATATAACTACTAGTTTTAAAGTTCAGCGACCGCCTTCTGGGACGGTTTTTTTACTCAAAAATCAAGACTGAGTTAACTTTTCTTTTTGAGTAAAAGAGTATTTCCGAGAATATTAAATGTATATAAATATACTCAGGATTAACTAATTTTTATAGATAACAATATTTTAGCTGTATTCTTTAATAAAGAGAAATATACACTTTTCACACAACTAACGAGCCAAGTAACGCAATTAAACATTTAGCTGTACATAATCTTTAAAAAAAGAGAGTGTGAATAAGATGAATGAAAACGCAGAGCTTATAAAATATATAGACGTTGCTGAAAACGTCTATGAACGTGTCTATGAGAACAACCAAGTTTCAAATAATTTGATTGTTAACCTTAACCGCATTATGGCGGAAATAAAAAAGCAGGCCGAAGAAAAAGACCTAAAGTTGAAATATAAATCGATCGATTTTGAATATTGCTTGAGCTTACCTTTGGCAGATAGAGATATAAAAATTGACCTTAGTTTGATTCCTCACTTTGAACACCGTGATGAATGCATTTTATGGTTAACTAACTTTATTGGAAAAATAAGTGTGCCTAAAAAGATGACAAGACAAAAACTAACTTTTCATTAAATTTTTTAGACTTAAATAGATAGGGTTGCCACCTAAAAGGCTTTTTTGAAAAATATAGAATAGATTACTCTGTTTGCTTCTATGCATGGACGAAAAAATTAACAGCATCTGGGCTTAAACAGTTATGCTTTATTGCAGATCGACATTTCATAATTAGAAAATGACAGAGCGCTTAAAAATGAAAACATTTACATTAACCTTTGCTGTTTTAGCTTCGCTATCTGCCTATGGCTTAGCCAATGATTCTACGGGTTACGTTGGTACAGGTGGGATTCAATATCTCAAAAACTCGCAGATTGCCATGCAAAGCGAAGATCTATTTATTAGTAAAAAACGAATTAAAGTCGACTACCTCTATAAAAACCTAAGCAATAAAGATGTCACTGAAACGATTTTATTTCCGCTACCACGCATTGATAATTTCTTTGAGTCTGACTTTGCTCATACTGAAGAGCTTTTAAAAAGTTTTAAGATTGTGGTGAATGGTAAAAATATTAAACCAGAAATGCACGTGCGAACGTTTATTCAAAAAGATGAAAAATCACAGCTGATTGATGTAACGGATGAGTTTAAGCAGTGTGGTTTTAATGAAAAAGACATGCTAAACCCTTGGACTCGTACTAACTATGATTATGAGTATTATGTAGGTAAGCTAAAGAAGTGTAATAAGCCAAAAATACAGAAAATTTTAGCCAATTTTAAAAAAGATGATGTAATTCCGTGGTCATCTCAAGTGATCTATAGTTGGAAGCAGACCTTTAAAGCCAATAGTTTGACTAAAATTCAGCATGAATATAAACCTTTGGTGGGTGGCTCAGTAGCTCTATATCCAGACGAATATAACCAGCAATTTTGTATGGATAAACAATTTAAGCAGGGCTTAAACAAAGCCAGTTCAGAAAATTCGCCGTTTAGTGCGCTGGGCTATATTTTGACGACGGGTGCAAATTGGGCAAAGCCGATTGAAAACTTTAAGCTCACCATTGAGCGCGATAAAGATGAACTGGTTTCATTTTGTTGGGATGGAGAAGTTAAAAAGATTAGCCCAACTCAATTTCAAATGACTAAAACCAAGTTTGTACCTAAAAAAGACCTAGATATTATTTTTGTTAAAGTTAAATAAGCTCATACAAACTTTAAACTGTATAAAATTGCACCACTCTTGATTGTGTGACATAACTTAATGATGGCACATAATAACAAGAGGATGCCGCAATGTTGCTTAAGGGAAAAGTGGCTGTCATTTTTGGAGGCAGTGGAGCAATTGGCACTGCAATTGCGAAGGTCTTTATTCGTGAGGGTGCACATGTCTATTTGTGTGCAAGAGATTTAAATAAACTTCAAAATATTGCGGCACAACTTCATCAACTTGGGAGCGTCGTTCATACGGCCAGCGTTAATGTATTAGATAGTCAGTCAATAAATAATACCGTGGCTCAAATTGCTCAAGATACAGGTGGGCTCGATTTAGTCATCAATGCGACCAGTTTTATACATAATCAAGGCAAAGAAATTTTGGAATTAAACCTTGATGAGTTCGTCGGGGGAATAAATCCATTTCTAACGGCTCAGTTTAATATCTCTAAAGCTGTGGTGCCTTTTATGGGCGGTGATCGTGGTGGAAGCATTATTTCAATTGTGGCACCTTCAGCTCGGATGGCGATACCGGGACATCTGGGGCATATTGTGGGCTGTGCCGGAATCGAAGCTTTTATTAAAGCACTGGCTAGTGAGCTAGGGCCTAAGAATATACGAGTACTGGGTGTTCGCTCACATGCAATTGTTGACGCTGTTCAAGCTGGTTCATACACGCGTGAATTATTTGAGTCAAAAGCACAGGCAATGGGGCTCAGCATAGGACAATGGCTAGAGGGGGCGGCTCAAGGCACTATGCTAAAACGGCTACCAACACTTTCACAAGTTGCAGAAACTGTCGCTTTTCTTGCATCGGAGCATGCGAACTCAATGACGGCAACAGTGGTAAACATGACCGCTGGTGCAATAGTTGATTAGTACTGAGCTTGATATTAATGATAAAGATTTAAATCGATTTAAATAAAAATGAATAAATGGCTAGCCTAATCAGGCTAAGAACTCACATACTATAAAAGTAAAGGAATTTTGAAGACAGGATGAAACGTGAATTTAAAGAATCTTGAAGCATTTTATTGGGTTGTGACTTTAAATAGCTTCAATAAGGCTGCGACTAAATTGCAAACTACCCAGCCTGCGGTATCTCAAAAAATCACATCTCTTGAAAATGAATTAGGCTTTAAAGTTTTAGATCGAAACTATCGGCAGTTTAAACCGACTCATAAAGGCTTAACTTTATTTAAGTACGCCGAAAAATTTATGCGCCTAGAAACCGATCTGGTCGCAGAACTGACCGAAAACCAGCACCTGACTGGCACCATTCGTTTAGGCGTTTCCGAAACTATTGTTTATACGTGGTTAGTCGAATATATCGAAAAGGTTCAACAAGAGTTCCCAAAAATTTCAGTAGAAATTGTGGTAGACCTGACACCTAATTTACAAGAAGGTGTGCGAACAGGTGACTTGGACATGGCTTTTTTGCTTGGGCCAACCTTGGCTTTTGAGTGTATTGAACAAGCTTTATGTGATTTTGAATTAAGTTTCTTGGCTTCACCTTCATTTAAAGGCGGTGTAGCTCAAATGTCCTTTAAAACTTTAATGTCACATACCATTTTAACTTACCCCAAAATTACCTATCCCTATAAAGAATTGAAAGCCAGAATGAAAGAACAAGGAATTGATGAACCACTCTCAATTACCAGTTATTCATTAGCGACTTTATTGCGTTTAGCCGAGCAGGGGCTAGGTATTGCTGTCGTACCGACTTTAACGGCGCTAAAAGAAATTACCGACGGACGACTAGAAATATTAAATACTCCCATTCAGTTAAAGACCTTTCATTTCACCTCAATCTACATTCAAGGAAATGATGTTGCTTTGAAAGAAAAACTAACTGAAGTTGCTGTTAGGGTGTCGGAAAGTGCCATGAAAAGCCTCAATGAGAAAATCCAAAAATAAGCGATACTTTTATTTCACATAAAATATTTTTTCTTATTTTAAATAGGCTGCTTGCATGCAAAGTCATAAAAGCAGCTTATCTCGTTCAATAAGTAAAACTTATCCTGCTTTTTTAATAAAATATAAACCATTTAAAATCAAATGCTTGAGTTTTTAATTTTATGTAAAAAGTCTTATTGTCCGTAGGGTTTAGCTATGTTTTTATTTTAGATACAAGATTTGATCACCGATTGTGCTGATTGGGGAACAGGGAATCTTTGTCATTTTAAAGGATTAAAGAATATTGTTTGGGAAAAATGATGTTCTTGGTTCAACCTGAAAATAGCGTTGTTAAGCTCAAATGGATGAGGAACGCATTAATATGTCTTTACTGAAATCTTCTTTTTTATCAGATCGCCAATGGGCCATTGTAGCCTCAATCTTTATGATGGCGACCTCTGCAATGGGGCCAGGATTTTTAACCCAAACTGCTGTATTTACAGTCAAGTTAGGTGCAGCATTCGGCTTTGCAATTTTAGTTTCCATTCTGATTGATTATGTAGTTCAACAAAATATTTGGCGAGTGGTCACACTTACTCAAATGCGTGCATCAGACATTGCCAATAAAGCATTACCGGGTAGTGGTTATTTACTGGCGTTTCTGGTGATTTTGGGTGGTTTTTTCTTTAGTGTTGGTAACATTGCAGGTGCAGCTTTAGGCTTAAATGCGCTTTTTGGCCTAGACACAAAGTGGGGCGGTATTTTAAGTGGTGCCTTAGCCATTTTGATTTTTGCTTCAAGAAAAGCAACGCTTGCCATGGATAAAAGCATGATCGTGTTGGGATTGCTTAAAATCCTCCTGATTATTATTGTTGCCGTCATTGTAATGCCTCCAGTTGGGCAAGCTGTACATCAAACCTTTGCTCCAGATCAGATCGACTTTGCCATTATTACCACTATTGTTGGCGGTACGGTTGGTGGCTATATCTGCTACGCGGGTGCCCATCGTTTACTCGATAAAGGCGCTGTTGGTCCTGAAAATATTGATGAGGTTGCTAAAGCTGCGACCAAGGGCATTATTGTTGTCGGCATCATGCGCTACGTATTGTTTTTAGCGTTTTTAGGTGTGGTGGTGAGCGGTGCAACGATTGATTTAGCCAGCCATGATGCCAATCCGGCAGCTCAAGCATTCCAATATGCAGCTGGTACATTTGGTTTTAAATTGTTCGGCTTAATTTTCTGGGCAGCAGGTATTAGTAGCACCATTGGCGCAGCATATACTTCAGTTTCATTCTTTACTGCGTTTAAAAAGAACTTAACACCAAAACAAACCAACTATACGACTATTACCTTTATCGCATTGGCTTTATTGCTCTATGTGTTATTGGGTGCAACTCCAGCAGGTCTACTCATTTTCGTCGGTGGTTTTAACGGTTTGGTGTTGCCAATTGGTCTTACAATTTTTGTGTATGTTGCTGCATGCCGTAAAGATTTAATGGGTAATTACAACTATCCAAAATGGTTGCTTATTTTGGGTGGGTTAACATGTCTGTTGACATGGTGGATGGGCTATATGTCATTTACGACAGTGTTTAACTATTTGACCAAGCTTTAAGCCAGACTTTGTTAAGTGATAAAGGAATAATGCCATGTTTGTAGATTTAAATAGTGATTTAGGTGAAAGCTTTGGCTCATGGAAAATGGGTAATGATGATCAGATCTTACCTGTCGTGACCAGTGCCAATATTGCGTGTGGCTTCCATGCTGGCGACCCGCTCGGTATTTTAAAAACGGTTCGTAAAGCAGTGGAGCTTGGTGTGACCATTGGTGCTCACGTGTCTTATCCAGACCTTGTTGGTTTTGGTCGCCGTAATATGGATTTGTCACGTGATGAGCTTATTGCCGATGTGCTTTATCAAATTTCTGCACTCGATGGTTTGGCGAAAGTAGCAGGCTCAAAAGTGCAGTACGTTAAACCACATGGCGCGCTTTATAACACTATTGCCCATGACCAAGCTCAGGCAGCCGCAGTGATTGATGCGATTAAAATGTATAACCCTGAATTGGTTTTAGTGGCTTTGGCGGGATCGAACTTAGTCGAGCAGGCACGAGCTGCTGGCTTAAAAGTGGTATCTGAAGCATTTGCAGACCGCGCTTATAACAGCGATGGTTCACTGGTGTCTCGTCGTCTCGAAGGTGCGGTTTTACACGACTCTGCATTTGTTGCGAGCCGTGTGGTTTCAATGCTTAAAAATGGTGGGGTCGAGTCAATTGATGGGGTATTTACTCCAATTCAGGCCGACACCATTTGCCTACATGGTGACACCGACGGTGCATTAGAGATGTCAGCAGCCATTAAAGCCGAGCTTGTAAAAAATAATATTGAAATCCGCCCGTTTGTAAACAAAGCATAAGGATGAGCACAATGTATAAGGATATTAAAGTCGACCCAGCTCAACTTGAAGCCGCTTTAGATGCACGTTTAAAAATCCGTGCAGGTTTTGATAAACCGACGGCAGGCATGGCTGCGGGCATGACGCAGGTCAACATGATTTCGGTGCCAAAAGAGTGGGCATATGACTTTTTACTCTATGCGCATCGTAACCCGCAAAGCTGCCCAGTGCTTGATGTGCTCGAAGAAGGTATCTATGCAACTAAGCTTGCAGCAGACTCAGACATTCGAACCGACTTTCCGCGTTATCGCATTTGGAAAGATGGCGAAATGGTCGATGAAGTGACCGATGCGAGCGAGATTTACAACGCCCATCCTGATTTGGTGACTTTCTTAATTGGCTGTAGTTTTTCGTTTGAAACAGCTTTGCAAGAAGCGGGTATTGAAGTTCGCCATATTCATGACGATACCAATGTACCGATGTATCTGAGCAATATTCAGTGCCAGTCAGCAGGACGTATTTCAGGAAATATGGTGGTTTCTATGCGACCAATTCCATCGCATCAAATTAGTGAAGCGGTAAAAATTACAGCACGTATGCCAAGCGTGCATGGTGCACCTGTACATATTGGGCACCCTGAAAGTTTAGGAATTTCAGATGTAAATAGACCTGACTTTGGTGATGCTTCTCGTATTGAAGCGGGTGAAATTCCAGTGTTTTGGGCATGTGGGGTAACACCGCAAGCCGCCGTTATGAACTCGAAAATTCCTTTTGCGATTAGTCATGCACCGGGTCACATGTTTATTACCGACATTCCTGACCGCGCTTGGATTGGCTAATTGGACTAAAGAAGAATTAAAAGGATAAGCAAATGCGTTTTTTATCGGTAAACGCCGACTGTTTTCTGATTGAGCTTGCGAGCCTAGAAGAAACTTTGGCGTTGTACAATAAATTGCAAAATACGCAATTGAATGGAATTAAAGACTTAGTCCCTGCTGCAAAAACAATTTTGGTTTTTTTTAACGAGATCGAAACCAACTTTAAAACGCTGGTTGCTTCAATTCAGGGCCTCAAAGTTGATTCTGGATTTGAGCGTAGCAGCCAAGAAGTGATTGTGCCGATTCGTTACGATGGTGAAGACCTTGCTCAGGTTGCCGAGCTACAAGGGCTGTCTGTGGCCGATGTGATTAGAAAACATCACCAAAGTGTCTGGAATGTGGCTTTTATTGGTTTTGCACCGGGTTTTGCTTATATGAACAGTCCCGATAAACCTTTTACCGATATTCCACGTTTAACGGTTCCTCGTAAAAAAATACCGTCAGGCTCTTTGGGTTTGGCTGGAAAATACTCTGGAATTTACCCCAAAGACAGTCCGGGTGGTTGGCAACTGATTGGAACCACATCAGAAAAAATGTGGGATTTAGAGCGTAAAAATCCTGCGTTACTTTTACCGGGCATGACCGTTCATTTTGAAGATGTCACGCATAGTCCAACTACTGTGGCTGTACAGCAGCAAATTACACCTAAGATTGAGCCTAAACAATCTGTGCCACTATTTACGATCACTGCGCCAAGTTTACAAATGCTTATTCAAGATGAAGGGCGTTTAAACCAGACCAATATTGGCGTTGGTGTTGCAGGTGCAATGGATGTGTCTGCCATGCACAGTGCTAACCGTGTTGTGGGTAATCCAACCGATACACCAGTCATTGAAGTTTTAAATGGTGGGCTAAAAGCCAAGATGCAGCATGCAGGTGTTATTGCAGTAGCAGGTGCGATCTCAAACATTCGTGTCAAATTTGCTGGTGGCCAAACCGCAGATTTTGCAAGCTATCAGCCGATTGATTTGGATGAAGGTGATGAATTTCAAATTCAGCCACCAACAGCAGGTTTAAGAAACTATCTGGCAGTTCGTGGTGGTATAGATGTTGAACCAGTGCTCAATAGTGCTTCGTTTGATAGCTTGGCGGTATTAGGGCCAGAGCCTCTAAAGCTCGGAGATACCATTTACCAAGGACAGGTTCAAGCAGCCAACATTAGCCTAAATGAAGTAGGCAAAAGTGACTTGCCGCAAGCTGGCGAAGTGGTTGAGCTAGATATTGTGATGGGGCCACGCACAGACTGGTTTGAACAAGACAGTATTGAACTGCTCTGTCAGCAAGAATGGCTGGTAACCAATGAAAGCAACCGCGTCGGGCTAAGACTTTCAGGTGAACAGCCTTTAACTCGCAAAATCACCTACGAGTTGGAAAGTGAAGGTACATGCATTGGTGCTTTGCAGATTCCACCGAGTGGTCAGCCTGTTTTGTTTATGAATGATCACCCTTTAACGGGCGGATATCCGGTCATTGGCTCTGTTGCTAAACACCATTGGGATTTGGTGGCACAGATTCCAGCAGGTTGCCGCATCAAATTTAAAAAAATTGCCGAATTTACAGATTTTGAGAATGAATGATGAATACAGAAAAATTATTGATTGCTAACCGTGGTGAAATTGCCGTTCGTATTATTCATGCTTGCCGTGACATGGGAATTTCTTCAGTCGCGTTATATGCAGATGATGATATTGGCAGCATGCATGTCGAACTTGCTGATGAAGCATGGGGCTTAGCTGGTGCTACCGCTAGCGAGACTTACCTAAATATTCCTGCGATTATCGAAATTGCAAAAAAATCGAAAGCGACTATGGTTCATCCGGGGTATGGCTTTTTATCTGAGCGTGCTGAGTTTGCCCAAGCCGTGATTGATGCAGGGTTAAAATGGGTAGGGCCATCACCAAGTGCAATTGAAAAACTAGGCGATAAAATCGAAGCACGTAAAATTGCCGCTTCGGTAGGTGCGCCGTTGGTTCAAGGTACACAAGACCCACTTAATAATGCAGAGGAAGCTTTAGAGTTTGCCAAGCAATATGGTTTACCGATTGCCATTAAAGCTGCGTTTGGTGGCGGTGGCCGCGGCTTAAAAGTTGCGTGGAAACTCGAAGAAGTTCAAGAGCTTTATGAGTCGGCAGTACGTGAAGCAAAAGCTGCCTTTGGCCGTGGTGAATGTTTTGTCGAGCAATATCTCGATAAACCGCGTCATGTAGAAGCGCAAGTGATTGCCGACCAACATGGCAATATTGTGGTACTGGGTACACGAGATTGTTCATTGCAACGCCGTAACCAAAAGTTAGTTGAAGAAGCACCGGCGCCATTTATTAGCGATGAGATTTACCAGCAAATTTTAACCTCGGCAAAAAATATTTGTCAGGCTGCAAACTATGTGGGTGCGGGAACAGTTGAATATTTACTGAGTCGTGATGGCAAGCTTTCATTTTTAGAAGTAAACACACGTTTGCAAGTTGAGCATCCAGTGACCGAAGAAACCTCAAAAGTCGATTTGGTGGTTGAGCAAATTCGTGTTGCACAGGGTCATGAGCTTTCTATTAAAGAAACACCAAAAGCACAAGGCCACGCCATTGAGTTTCGTATTAATGCTGAAGACCCAGCACGTGGTTTTATTCCTGCATTTGGTGTGTTAAGTTTATTTGAAGCGCCGTTTGGTAACGGTGTACGCATGGACACAGGTGTTCGAACTGGCTCTTTAGTGTCTAGTCACTTCGACTCACTCATGGCAAAACTGATTGTGACTGGTCCAACCCGTGAAATTGCAATTGCCCGAGCTAAACGTGCTTTGAAGCAATTTAAAATTGAAGGCGTGGCATCGGTTTTAGACTTTCACCGTGCGGTACTCAATGAGCCTGACTTTACAGATGAGTTTAATGTACACACGCGTTGGATCGAAAATGACTTTAAACAAGAGTTAAAACCGACTAAACGCGGCATTCCAAACCATCAACAACCAATGCTACTCAGCTATATTGAAATTGATGGCAAGTTACACCGCTTAGGTTTACCTGCGGGCATGTTTGCACAAGGCCCAGCAGCAACTGCCGTTCAAGCACAAACTGCCGAGCCAGAAGTAAGTGCCGAGCATTTACTTGCCCCAATTAATGGTGTGATTAGTGCTTGGAAAGTCGAAAATGGTGAGCACGTCACCGAAGGTCAAGTGGTTGCCATTATGGAAGCCATGAAAATGGAAGTTCAGGTACTGGCGCATCGCAGTGGCGTTATTCAGATTAGTGCAGAGAAAGGCACGACCTGCCATGCAGAAACTGTGATTGCTAGCATTAACTAAGTTTTGAATAAATGATTTGGCCTGATTTTGGTTTTAGTTTGATCGGGTCAAATCAAATGCTTATTTATTAACTCAGTCAGCTATTTTCACAATACTCGTTAACCATTTTCAACTTGAAAGCCAGAAAGGGTTATGAGATATTTCGCCCTGTTTGGTGATATCAAAATTAATCACTGTATTGAAAGCTCGCCTATGCGAGCTTTAATTTTTAGCCCAGTTTAAGCATTTCTCACTTAATGAGCTGGCTGCATAAAAAAATTGAGAATTTATCATCCATTTTAAAGGCTAATTGAAGAACGCGAATGAAAATTCTACCTTCATCTGAATATGATCAAATTCTAAAATACAGTGTCTATTGGCTCGTCATCTCGATTGTGATTGGAGTCGTCGCGGGGCTGGCCTCGACTTTAATTTTTGTAGCCTTTGATATTTCAAACAAAGTCCGAAGTCTGCATCACTGGCTCATCTATTTCTTACCTTTTATTGGGTTTGGTATTGGTTATCTCATTAAAAAATATGGTTCGCCGATTGAACGGGGAACTCATTTACTCCTAGATGAAATTCACCAACCCAAGTCGTTTATTCCAAAACGAATGAGTCCCATCATTTTTATTACCTCAATTTTGACGCAGTTGTTTGGTGGTTCGGCGGGGCGTGAGGCACCAGCGGTTCAGCTTTCAGGCGCCTTAATTGACCACTTAAGTCATATATTAAAAATCTCGGAAGACAACCGAAAAATTTGTTTAATTGCGAGTATTGGTGCGGGCTTCGCTGGGGTGTTTGGTTTACCTCTGGCGGGTGCAATCTATGGTTTGGAAATTACCGCTTTAGGTAACTTAAGATATTCAGCCATTTTCCCATGTTTTGTGTCGGCGCTTATTGCATCGACCATCCCTGAGCTATTCGATATTGTTCATCCGCATATTTATTATGTCATTAGTGAGTTTCCGGCCATTCATTTTGGCACGCTCATGAGTTTAATTGCGGCAGGGTTAGTTTTTGGTTTAGCTGCGCGTTTCTTTATAGCTGCTATTCATTTTGCGAGTGACCTCTTTTACAAGTACATTCGCTATTTGCCATTAAGAACCATGGTCGGTGGTATTGTGATTATGCTACTTACGTTGTTCACTGCACATCAGCAGTACAACGGTTTGGGTACAGATAAAATCATTGCATCTTTTTATGTGCCGATTGAGTTTTACGACTTTTTTAATAAGACCATTTTTACTGCCATTACTCTAGGTTCAGGTTTTAAAGGTGGCGAAATCACACCACTGTTTTATGTGGGGGCAACATTAGGTAATGCTTTAGGTGCGGTTTTAAATCTACCAATTTCATTGCTTGCAGGCTTAGGTTTGGTGAGTCTGTTTTCTGGGGCGAGTAAGGCACCATTAACGTCTATTATTTTAGCCATTGAACTATTTGGAATGAATGTTGCCACTTACGCCATTATTACTTGTTTATTGGCAGCGTTATTTTCTGGAAATTGTGGGTTGTATCGCCGTAAAAAGTTGATGGATTAGAGGGGGGAATTATAGATGGAATTTTTGTTTAGTTGGAGGGGCAGATGAGGTATAAGAATTTTTTATATAAATAGATAGTTAATATAAAATTTTAGCATTTAATTTTTCTTAAATTTATAGGCCGCTCAATAGTGTCTATAAGATAAGGTATTAATTAATTATTTGGTTCTTTTTGTAGCGCTTAAGCAGTATTTTGGTGCACATAGCACATCTAATGAGCTTAAAAAATAAATAATTAAAATAAATATATTAAAATTTATTATTTGTGAAATTGGCATATTAAATGCTTTAAATAACTAATTTTAAAAAAATGAGAAAATGAGAAATGAGAAAAATTATTTTGATGGTGGGATGTTTTGTTTTCTTAGTAGCATGTAGTCATGATCCTATTGAGAAAGTATTAGATGATAGTGAAGATATTCCAAAAGAAGATAAGGATAGGTCAATAGATTGGTATAAAACAAGGCCTAAGGTTAGTAGGGAAATAGAATTAGCCTGTGATAGTAATACTACTAAGTATTTTAAAAGATCAGATTGTATTAATGCTAAAAGTGCTTTGAATTTAATTTCGATTGAATCAAATGCAGATTTAAGCAACAACTTAAGATTAAATTTAGATCGCCAATACTTAAAAGAAAATAACCTTAAATAGAAAAGAGATTTATTATGAAAAAAATATTCTTTAAATCAAATATATTAAATTTTTTATATGCTTTCTTTATCTTCATATTAAGTAGTAGTTTCTATTGCTCTGCTGGAATGTTGGTAGCAGATAATAACTCTTATATTTCATATGATAACAATATTAAGTCTTGTACAGTAGGATACAATCTTCTTTCAGGGCAAATTTCTTATAAGAAAAATCTTGTTTCAGGTGCTCTTCCTTATACTCTTTCTTATCGTAAAGCTACTCGTTATCAAATATTAGATGAAGAGGATGCTATAGGTGCTGACTCATGGTCAGATAATTATGATGGGTTTGTAAATGTTTATTATGGAACATATTTTACGGCTGGTCTACATTTGTCTGTCCCTATTACTAATTATGTAATTAAATTGCCAAATGATAGTCATCGTTATTACTTTAAAGAGGGGCCTACAAATATCAAAGAAGTAGGTTATCCAGAACCCTATGTTAATGAGATAAATAGGGGCTTATATCGAATTTATACAACATCAGAACCACCAGCTTCTGGATTACCTGGAAGAGATGCATCTAGTGGTTATGGTTCAACTGACTATGGTGAAATTAAATTTATAGTTGGCTCTAATTCCATGACAGTTATTCGAAATGGGATTACATATAATGCTACTATTTCAAAATCAGTCAATAGAGAACTTTTATTTAGGTTTACTAAAATTACTTATCCAGATGGAAGAACTATTAACCTAAGCTACGATAGTAATTTAAATTTAAATACGGTAACTGATAATAAGAATAATAAACTTACTTTAACTAGAAATGGTTCACAGGTTTCCTCTGTACTATTTAGTGGAGGTGCCTTGGGGGATACTCAGCAATATGATTTAACTTACTCTTCAGTAGTGGCAGGTTCTACAAGTTACCCACAACTATCTCAAATAAAAAATACTAAAACAGGGGTTAAAGAAAGTTATACCTATGACTCCGCTTTATCATTGCCATACTACGAGGCTGCAAAAACAAATAATATTTCTAATCCAGAAGTAACAGCTCAACGGCCTGTATTAAAAACAGTAATTGATAATTTAAATCAGGTTGTACAAACATGGAAAGTTGAATATCCAAGCTATACCTATGACCCTTTATATAAACAGCTTAGTGCAACTAAAGTTATATTAAGATCATTTCTTGGAGAAGAAACTGGAAATACTTCTTTTGATACATCAACTACATATGACGACGGATATACTGATAGTAAAATTTCTAGCAATTTTCAATTGACTACAAATCAAGTTGCAAATTCAGTTATTAATACAACAAGCCCAGATTATTCGAAAACAAATGTGGATGTATCAGGATATCCATGTTTAACAACAAAAGATAATAGGCCAATTAAGTCAATAATTTATGCACCTGCCGATATCCGACCAATGCAAATTACTGATCAAAATAGTAATATTACAACTTATGCATATGATAATTTAAATCGTATCTTGGAAATTATAGAAGCATCAGGATCAACATTAAGTAGGAAAACCACATATATATACGGTACTTTATTAAATGGAGCTACTAACCCATTTAATATTCCTGTTAAGATTCAAAGAGGGAATCTTACAACAGATAATGTTATAAATGATAAAGGACAGATTACTCAGCAGAGTCTGTCCTCTACACAGACAGGTAGCACGACAAAAGTAACCACATATACGTATTATTCTGATAGCTCAAAACCTAATAATGGATTGTTAAGTAGCGAAGATGGTCCACGTTCTGGTACTACTGATAAGATTAGTTACAGTTATGATAATTATGGGAATTTATCTGGAGTTTCGAGCGTTGTAAATGGCGCGAATAGAACTACTCAATATGTTGGCTATAATTCGTTTGGACAACCTGAAAGGATTGTCTACCCAAATGGAATGGTTCAAAAATATGTTTATAATACCGATGGAACGTTGAGTAGCGTTGTTTTGGGGAGTGGTTCTACCTCTGGTGTTGTTACTGGTCTAAATACCACATATACATATGATACTTTGGGACAGTTGATCAAAATAATTAATCCCGATGGACAAGTAACTAGTTATAATTATGATAATTTGGGGCGTTTGATAAAGATAAACAACCCTGATGGAAGTGTGAATACAAAAACTTATTTTAATAATAACGTTGTAAGCAGTGATGAGCTGAAAGATAGTATATTAACGACAATATATAAAGGGATATACCGGAGTCTCGATGTAAATGGGAGAGTTGCTAAATTACAAATAGGGTCTGATACTACATCAAACTGGAGAACACTAAATTATGATGCGAATGGTAATATAGTTCAAATAAAGACAGCTTCTGGAATTTCTGAAAGCTGGAGTTATGATGCGTTAAATAGAATGACGAGTCATACTGATGGTACAAATAATATTGATACTAAAACTTATGACGCTTTAGATAATACAATTACAGCTATGGATGCAGTAGATTCAGGTACGAACCTTTATACATATCGTAATAGTAGTATTCTTACTAAAGAAATAAATAAAGATTATGGTACCAAAAGTTATACTTATAATGAAGCGGATCAATTGACTCAAAGTTTACATGGTAATCGCAAATGTGATTATTCAAATATTGATGAAGTTGGAAGAAATAAAACTGTCCTGTGTCAAAACAGTACTTCTAATACATCTGATATGCTTAGTTATGATGATACTTATACATTCGATTCAAGCCGTTTTGATCGCTTAGATAAAATTACATCAAATAAAAGTTATGGTGTAGATAATAGCTATGGATACGACCTTTATGATCGTGTGACGAGCAAATCTCAAATAAATAAAGCCTTATCGGCTTGGGGGGCAAGTGCAAATACTCTTACTACAGGTTATACATGGAGTAATGGAAATAAACTAACAAGTCTCACTTTACCTTCAGGTCGTAAATTAATTTATAACTACGACTCAGCTTTAAAGGGACAAATAACAGGGATTAATCTTGATGGATCTGCTGTTATAAGTAATGTGAGTTATGATGCCGCAGGACAAATGACAGGCTGGACTTGGGGGGGTAATGCTGGTAGCTATACATGGACATATAACACCTCGAAAAATGGTGTAGTCAAACAAATTATAAATAAGTCGAGTACTGGATCAATTACCTATAGCTTGAATTATGGATTTGACAAAGATGGGCGAATTACAAGCGTTAGTCGAAATAACAATCTGAATGATACTTATAGTTATGATAATACTAATAGATTGGTTACTGAAAGTCGCGCAAATGGTTCAACTGCTGTATATAGCATTGCATATACTTATGACAAAAATGGTAATCGTTTAACATTAAGAGCATCAGGTAATCATTTACAGCCCGCAGCAACGGTGGACTATGGTTATACAGGCAATAAGTTGACATCATTAACCAAAAACGGCACTGCTCAATCTATAAATTATACGGCAAATGCTGAACTTTATATTGGTTCGACTGTACCAAGCTATGATTATGCTGGACGTCGTCGTGGTGAAGGAACTGCTACAACGATTAATCGTTATATGAGTTATAACGCCAATAACGAAAGGACTTTGACAAGCCTTGCAAGTGGTTGGGTAAATAACACTTCCCAGTTTATTTATGATGAACAAAATCATCTTGTAGGTGAATATACATCATCTGGTTCCCCTATTGTGGAATACGTTTGGTTAGGCGATAAGCCTATTGTAGCCATTTATGGCAGTGGTTCAGCTACAAAGATTTACTATATCGTCACTGACATACAAAATACTCCGCGTCGTTTAGTTGATACTAGCGGGAATGTTGCTTGGAGTTGGGACAGTACTGCTTTTGGTTTAGGTAGCCCAACAGGCAATGTTACATTTAATTTACGGTTTCCAGGACAGTATTTTGACGCTGCAACTGGCCAATTTTATAACCATCGTCGTTTTTATAGTCCTGAGTTAGGGCGCTATATGGAACCCGATCCAATTGGATTAGTTGGTGGATTAAATCCTTATACTTATGCCTTAAGTAATCCAATAATGTATGTTGATATGACAGGTGAGAATCCAGTTATGTTAATAGGAGCAATTGTTGGCGGTGCTATTGGTGGTGGAATGAATATTGCTGGACAGTTATTTAGTATGTCCACAAATCAGTCAAATTCTTTTAATTGGAAATCATTAGGTGTAGCCACTCTAGGTGGAGCAATTACTGGTGCACTAGCACCTCTGGCAACGACTGGAATTGCTGCTGCTGGCTTAGGTTCATTAAGTGGTATGGGGCAATATGCTGCTGGTCAATATGTAGATAATTTGCCAATTACTACTACTGGGGTAATAAGTTCTGGAATAATTGGTATGGTGACAGGTGGTCTAAGCAGAGGTTTAACTACTAGAGATCTTAAGTATCCTACAGACACAAGTGGCCTTTATATTCCTCAAGCAGAAGCCTTGAGGGTCAATAATAATAAATTGGTAAACGAAATGTTTAATGATAAACAGTTAAAGAGTTCGCTTTATATTTCACTTTTTGGTGAAGGATCAGCACAAGCAACAAAATATGTAGAACAGAGAAATAATAATAATTTACTCGGTAGTGTGAGAGATTATCAATGGGCTGAATTTTATGCGAGTAACCTTAGTTGGACAATAAGTGCTATATATCCTGATGGATCCTCAATAAGTTGGTCTTGTACTAGAAATTGTATACTACCTAACTAATTTTTAGAGAGTGCTTTTATATAAAAGCACTCTCTAATATTCAATTATTTATTAGTTTAGAGCAGGATGAAATTTTTCAACATAGGGGTAATTAAACTGTGACAATACTTATTATGGTGCTTACTTTTTTTGTGGGTTCACTTGTTGGCCGATATACTATGTTTTTAATTCAAAAGTCTTTATCTATTTTTATATCTGTTGCTGATAAATTTTTAAATAAATATTTTGTCCTTTTCCTTACAGCTATTTTGTTCTTTATTTTATTCTCTGTATTTTTAACAGGAGGATTGATGTTGTGGCACGCTCTTAGTGGTGGAATAACAGAACTAGGTAAGCTTATATATTTTATGGGATGGGTGGTTGGATCAGGTTTATGGGGTTTTGTTCCTAAAAGTAATAAACTTTAAAATTTAATTGTAGCCATGAGAAATGATGCTTTTAATTTTCCCATTTCTTTTTAATGATCTATTTTAATACGATTGTCATTTCCTACGCTTGACGCCAACAATAGCGAATACTATCCTTTGCGGGCTGGCCTACATTGCCAGTTGGTTTTAGCAGACCATCAGCCAAAGTACACGAAAAAGTCTAACTTTTTTGTGGAAATCCCTGCGTGCCCCCTCTGCGGCGGAACGGGAGGGGGACACCTTCGGGTGTGCT
>NZ_JAOVFN010000027.1:0-39642 GCF_034650275.1 Acinetobacter sp. IRS14 | reverse complement strand
CTTGCCAGATGATTCTAACAAGGTGAATCCAAACGGTGGTGCAATTGCATTAGGTCACCCACTCGGTGCATCAGGTGCACGCTTAGTGACTACAGCATTAAACCAGCTTGAGCAAACAGGTGGTCGCTACGCTTTGTGCTCAATGTGTATTGGTGTGGGACAAGGCATTGCGTTGATTATTGAACGTGTTGAAGCACTTTAAGGAGAAACAAATGCCATCTTTTCAATCTGCCGATGCACAAATTAACTATCAAACTTTTGGCGAACCGTCGTCCCCTGCTCTGGTGTTTTCCAATTCTTTGGGCACCAATTATGGTATGTGGCAAAAACAGTTTAATGAGTTAAAAGATCAATTTTTTGTGATCTGCTATGACACTCGTGGTCACGGTTCATCATCTACGCCTGACGGTCCATATACTGTAGAGCAATTAGGTGAAGATGTTGTCCGTTTACTGGATCATCTGAATATTAGCAAAGCTGCTTTTTGTGGAATTTCTATGGGTGGTTTAACCGGTCAATGGCTGGCAATTCACTACCCTGACCGTTTTAGTCATGTGGTTGTGGCAAATACTGCCGCTAAAATTGGACAAGAACAGGCATGGCTTGACCGTGCAAAATTAGTACGTGAGCAAGGTTTACAACCGATCGCAGCTACAGCAGCTTCGCGATGGTTTACAGATCCCTTTATCCAAAGTCATCCTTCAATTGTCAACAACCTATGTAACGACTTAAGTGCTGGCAGCGCAATGGGTTATGCCAATTGTTGTGAGGCTTTGGCTAAAGCGGATGTCCGTGAGCAGTTAAAAGACATCAAAGTTCCAGTATTAGTGATTGCTGGAACTCAAGACCCTGTAACAACTGTTGCAGATGGTGAATTTATGCAACAACGCATTTCTCAATCAAAGCTTGCAGAAATAGATGCCTCTCATATTTCCAATGTCGAGCAGCCAGAAGCTTTTAATAAAATTCTAAAAGATTTTTTATTAGGTTAATTTTAATGGCTCAAAAGAAATGGCCTATAAAGGCCATTTTTTATATCTCATGGAATCTTTAAACTTAATACCGAATCATGACCGATTTTAATTCGGTGTAATCTTCAATAAATGCATCTGAAAACTCTCTGCCAATTCCTGAAGCTTTTACCCCGCCAAATGGAACTGATGGATCTAAGAACGTATGCATATTGACCCACAAGGTGCCTGCTTCAATCTTAGGAATTAAACGTAAAGCTTTAGATAAGTCATTTGTCCAGATACTTGCGGTTAAACCAAAGCGCGACTGATTCATCAGTTGAACGAGTTCTTCATCAGTTTCGAATGGCATTACCCCAACCACTGGACCAAAAGTTTCCTCTGAAAATAAAGGATCATCGGTATTTTTAAAGGAAATCAAAGTCGGCTGTACAAAATATCCTGATCGATCTAGAGCCCCTCCCCCTGCAATAATCTGGTTGTTTGCTTTTGCCATATCTAAATAATGTTTCACTTTATGAAAGTGTGGCTGATTAGACAGTGGCCCAAACATACTTCCCTCATCCATAGCCGATCCAATTTTGAAACCAGAGAGTGCTTTGGATAGCTTTTCGACCAATTCATTATATTTTGTGTGATGTACAAAAAAACGCTCTGGAGATGCGCAAACTTGACCTTGATGCACAAAAGTGGCTTGGAGCAAAGTCGGTAAAATCTCATCGATATTTGCATCAGCCAAAACAGCTATGGCATTTTTACCACCCAACTCTAGACTGACACGGGTTAAATCACTGCTCATCGCAAGTTTACCAATGGCAATACCTGTTGGTACTGAACCTGTAAACGAGACTTTCTTAACGAGTGGTGACTCAATTAAATATTGTCCTGTCTCCCCCTTACCCGTAACCACATTAATTACACCCGCTGGAATACCTGCTTCAATGGCAAGTTCAGCTAAACGTAATAAAGATAAGCTGGCAAACTCACTTGGTTTAAGCACAATGGTACAGCCAGTTGTTAAAGCTGAGCCGATTTTCCAAATACCAATCATCAGCGAAAAATTCCAAGGCACAATCCCTGCAACCACACCAATCGGTTGTCTTAAAGTAAAGGCTGTATATTTCTCACCTTGCATAGAAGGAATAGAGGGTTGCATGGTTTGACCATTAATTTTAGTTGCCCAACCCGCAAAATATCTCAAGAAAATAACAGATTGTGCGACTTCAAGATGCCGTGAAATATTGATAAGTTTTCCAGTAGACAACGACTCGAGCTGTGCAAGTTCTTCACCATATTGCTCAATTAAATCGGCTAGCTTGTTCAGTTTAACACCACGTTCATACGGCGTTGTTTCAGCCCAAGCATTTTGAAAAGCATGTTCAGCACTTTTCACTGCAATTTCAACGTCTTGTTGACTACCAATACTAATTTGAGCAACAACTTGTTCAGTCGATGGATTCACAATATCCACTTTATCTAAAAGCTCGGCAGCAACTAACTTCCCATCAATAAAATGTCCATGTTGACGCGCCATAAATTGCTGCACGCTTTGTAAAATCTGAACTTCACTCATTTTTATTTCTCTCAATTCATTTAAAAGGATCTATTAATAGATGTATTGCAAAATTAACTGCGCATAGACATTGGTTTTGTCATCGTAGTTTTGTGTACCGCCACTATGGATATCGTGTTTCGGTTTATAAAGCCCTACTAAAGGAATAACATTGAATTTTTTATTAACCGACCAGACCGAAAAAACATCCAGCTCATGTCCGTCTACATTAGTTAAAGACTTATTTACTGTTTTGAACTTATAGGCCAAAGCACCCAACATAAAATTTTCTTTTAAGTTCATCATGTAAGAGACTTGATGAATATCTGCATTTTTATTAAATGGACCAGCATAGTTTCCGGCAACTTCGCCCTGAAACCATGTACCAAACCCAACTGTATTTCCATAAAACATGGTGTCGTATTGGTCTGAAAAATGGCTAAAACGGTAGCCTAATGAAGGCGTATATTTTGAAGATAAAAAATTATAGTTCAGCGCTAAGTAGCCAGCATTTTCTTGGCTATCTTTTTTATCTTGAACTACAAACTCAGTTTTAACTTGTAGCTCTGGTAAAGGTTGATAATTCAAACGTAAAGCATAATTTTTAAGGTCTTGTCGGCCTGAAACGTGTTCAGCATCTTCAAGGTCTAATACATTTAAATAGGTAAATCCAACGCCCTTATCTTTAAGCTGATACATCAGATCAGTCACAAACAATTCAGGTGAAAATTGTGCTTTATTGTTTGACTTTAAATAAGCCAGCTTTAGCGTTGTATTTTCTTGCGGTTTGTATTGAAGCAAACTTGTAAAATCAAAGCTTCGACGAGCTGCCAGATAATATGCTCCGCCCCGATCTAGTGTGCCATCCGCAGGCGCTTTACCGAGATTTAATGCATCACCCGCAATGAAGAACCCATCACCAATCATGATATTTTGTCGACCGATACTTAAATCATAGGTTGTTAATTCATCTTTATTGGTGCCATCTTTAAAACCAATGATCCATTCATTCACATCCGTTTTGCGTTCCTTACCATTACTATTTTGGCCAGCATCACCATCACCAAATGTTGCCGAGCTAATACCGCTCAAGCTTGCATAGAGCTGATTGTTTTTAAAGGTGTAGTTTCCCTTCGCACCATATTTAAGGTGGCCTTCTTGCCAATTGACTCTTTCATCCTCTAGGTTTTCGCCGTTATAGCTTTTACCGCTACTAAAAGCCCCAAAAGTTGCTTCAAAAGTCGGTTTAATTTCAAGCTCACCAGCATGCACAGTTGAAAAAAATGAGACAAAGAGAGTCCCTCTCACAACCTGAGAAAATAAATTTTTCATTGAGAAATTCCTTTTTTGCGAACGACTTACCCATGCTCAGGTGTGGGTAACCGATTCGTTACCCACTCTAGATCATGCACCCGTTTAGTGATGGTCGTGCTGTGTGTTTTGCTCTTCTTCACCCAAGTTTAAAGTCGGGGTACTGTCAAAGAAGTTCCAAGGTTTGATGAGTGTATTCACCCATTCTGTTGGCATGATTGGCCACTCTTCAGCACGTGCCACATGGGTTGTTCCTGTTGTCATCCACACTACAAGGTCTTTATTTTCAATATTTTCATTGTTGCCAATGAATTGTCCTAACCCTGTATCATGAGTTGAACGGTTTGAATATTTCCCTTCTGGATAGCGTTCGTCTGGGTTGTACTGAGTCACCCAAATTTGCTTATCCATAAAGTTCAAACGTTTAAATAACCATTCATCTTTAGAGAAATTGGCTCCTTTTGCCACAGGGTGTGTTCCACCTGCAAACGGAATGAGTTGGTAAGAAACTGGATTACCTAATTTATTTTCCTTATTGAAATTCGTGAGTAAACGAATGGTGGATGGATCAAATTTTTCAGCTGCATTTTGCTCATTCGTAATGACTTTACTATCAATTTGCATTGAGCTTGTACGAACACCACCTTTGTCATTGGCTTTCACCACAGGGTCCATATGCATAAAGCTGTTGTTTTCCCCGTCTACATCCATATCTAAGCGGAAGTTATAGATATGTTGGTGCGTTGTACCGACAATATTATGGTCAATTAAAGTTCCATATTTGGTGTCTTCTTTTGCGGTACTATCATGCATGGTACGTGATTTAACACCTTTAACAGCTTCAATACCTGTTGCACCCGCATTAATCCCAATTACACCATTTTGGGCAAATACCCAGTCAAACATGTAATCGTAGTTTCCAACCGTACTAATCCAGCGCACAACAAGTTCACGGCGGGCTTCACTCGCATCTTGGTTACCAAAAATTTCGTGATGTTTATATTCAGGCCCAGCATAACGTTCAAACACGGCAATGGCATTTGGAATCACTTGTGGCTGGCCTTTATAGTCTGCAATCACGGCATCAAGTAAAACAGCGTTGTCGGGTGCATCTGTTCCCGGAAGAATAGATGAGGTAAGGGTTCCCATACCATATTCGCCAGAGTCCAAATAAGATTTGAAGTACCAACCAATATCAGGGTCACCATATGGAACTACCATTCCACCCAAGTTCCCTTCATACATGACTTTACGCTTAACGCCCTTATCTTTGTAAGTCACGGTTGAAAGCTGTAAGCCAACACGAGAATCTAACGCTACATGCAAACACCAGTTCCCCCAATGTATGGTTTGACCTGTAATGCTAAAGTTCTTACCCTCAGGTTCAGAAATATTGAGTGGTTTTAGCTTACTTGCTACGGGCTTATTCGACATATAAGGTCGATTTGCCATCGGCACAGGAATGATCGCACCTTCTTCAATCTTGATAATTTTTTCTTTATCTAAATCGACTACAGCAACTAAATTTTCAATTGGATGCGCCCAATAATTGCCATCGCCGACATCGAGGTAAGCAACAACTTTTAATATATTGAGTTGTTTGTCTAGACCATCTTTACCGCCAAAATATCCAACAGTTAGTGGAGTAGCAATCACTTTCTTCACATCGGAAATGCCGCGTTTGCGTAACGCGTCTTGATATTCTTTACTTGTCTCAATTACACGTTGTACAGCTTCAAAATTATCGAGCAACACCATTCCATGAGTGTCTTTAAGTACATTCCATTTTGTGACTTGTTGAGTGTTAAGGTTAACTTCACCTTCAATCGCTTGACTCCCCTTTAACAAAATAAATGAGGCAATACGATCTTCTTTAAATTCTTTGTGATTAATAAAGTAATCCCAGACTTTGGCTTTTTCTGGTTCTTTTAACTTTAACTCGGCAAAACGCATATTTTTATAGGCGTATTTCGAGCGATTAATCACATCAAAGGTCTTCTTAATTTCGTCAGAATTTAAGCTATTGAGCGGGTGAAAGGTATTTTCAATTTTAAAAGTTTGATCTAACCCAGACTGGAATACTTCATTAAAAAAATCTTTTCCAATAACAGGTTTACCATCTTTGATTAATAAAGGCACGCTGAGCTTAAAAGGTTTACCATTCACCAAAACCTGATCTGAATTGGGTTTGGCCCGAACCACCATAGAACCTTTGGTGATCATATAAGTATTGGTAAAATCATCTTTGACAACTTTAGCGCCTTGCTCACTCATGTTTTGATAAAGTGAGACCATTTCGGCATGTCCACCATGCGCAAACGCTTGAGTATTGAGTCCCCAAAAGCTTGCAGCGATTGTTAAGTTAAGTGCCAGTATTTTTTGTATGTCATTCAATAATCTTTGTTTACGCATTGGTTTCATCCTTTTCATCTATCCCTAAACTATCTGAATCAGATAGTTAAAATGCACTTCCTGTGAGTGAAATTCATTAGACCAACTTAATAGTTTTATGGTTACTAAGCTTATCTAACCTGCTCTAATGAATTTAATTTCAACACAGTTACATAGGGCTAGCTTGTTCAAGAATGACGTCGAACTTGTCTAAAAATGACATTGAGAGATGAAAGAATTAAACCGACATACCCTCTCTAAATTCTTTAGGGGAAATACCATAAGTCTTTTTAAAGATTTTTGAAAAATGCGCCCCGTCCCAAAAACCCCATTTCAAGGCAACTTGGGTAATTGAGCTTTGTTTATTTCTTTTATCAAGCAAATCTGCTTTGACTTTTTCTAGGCGTTTGAGCTGTATATATTTGTTAATAGATAAATTTTCTTGAAGGAATAAACGGTAGAGATGTCGTAGTGATACCCCAATATGCTCTGCAATTAATTTAGGTGTTAAATCTGGTTTTGCTAAGTTTTCTATAATATATCGCTCGGCTTTTTCCATTAGATTATTGGAGCTATTTATATTTTTATAATTGATTGTGGGTTTGATTAAGGCGATCAGCGCATCTTCAAAAGCATTACCATCCTCGGTTGCGTACCAAAGTTTGATGTTTTCAGCAGACATATTTTTCAAAATATTCTTGAGCAAAAAACCACTCATATTTTGCGTAATCAGTTTTCCAAAATATTCAGTACTAATATTTTCTTTAAGTAATTTTTCACGCGATAGATGGACTGAAATCTGGCTGACTAAACCTTGCGGATACATCGAAATTGTTTCGACCGGATCGACCAACACAATATCGCCTTCATTTAGGCTGAGAGTTTCATTTTTATACTCGAGCAGCATTTTTCCCGAATATTGCAAAATCAAAAAACAAAAACGATTATTCACTCGATCGATTTCATCGGCTTTTCGGACAATCTTATTGGCATTGTTTTTAATAAAAGCAATTTCGGTATCGCCCAATAAAAAGCACTGAACTTCACCAATGAATAAATTACGGGTTCCGTCAAAATCGGTTTCAAAATTGCCGCACACACTTTTAATATGGTGCGTCCATGTGAGTAATGCATCGCTTACATATTGGTTCATCCCTTACCTCTCTATACATGTGCAACCGCTCAAAATTTTGCGTTTGTGGTGGTGCACTGTCTTGGCTTATTTGCAATCTTGTTTTATTGATAAACAAATTGTGTGCCAAAAATTCCTTATCCTTGGAATTGTTTTGATGATAGCCAGCTAGATATGAAGAAGCTGATAAATCAGTTCAATTTATCAGCTTAATGGGACTTATGCTACTCCTGCAAAATCTCGCAGCATGGTAATAAAAATATCCTTTTGTTCCTCAGAATACTTTTTAAATACTTCGTTTTGGTGGCTATCGGCAATATCAAACAAATACTGCGCTGTTTGTTTACCTTTTTCAGTCAGTGCGTATAAATTATCTTGATCGACCAACAATCCTTCAAATTTTAGAATTTCAGCCGATCTTTCAACTTCCTGCATTGGCATAGCAATATCGCGCGGTAAATCTTCCTTACTTGAAGCAGTACCACTAGCCAAAACAAGTAAGAGACGTGATTCACTGGTACGGAACCCAGAAGCCATTTGCTTAGGAATATAGTCGGTTTGATAAGCTTTAAAAGCACGACTCATCAAATAGCAGACATTGTTATATAAGTGCCCATAATGTGTTTGGTCTACGCCGTTCTCTTCCGTTTGCTTAACTTGAAGGCTTGGATGCGGCATGACACAAGAATATGCACCTTGATGGTATACCAACGGGCTTCGGCCTTGGTCATGGAAACGAACCACTTTACCAACAATAATCCAGTGGTCACCACCTTCAATCACTTGATAGCGTTCACACTCAAACACAGCAGAACAATTTTCTAAAATGGGTGCACGTCCTGCACCAAGTTGAAAATTTGTGTCGGCGAATTTATCTATATTGCGTCTCGAAAACTTATTAGACAGCTCAATTTGTGTGCCTGATAAAATATTGACTGCAAAATGTGTCGCTTCTTCAAATACTGAAAAACTTGAAGATTTTTTATCAATACTCCACAAAATAAGTGGTGGGTCGAGTGATACCGAGTTAAAACTGTTTGCAGTTACACCGACTTTCTCACCTTGTGCATTTTGTGCAGTAACAATGGTAACGCCTGTTGCAAAATTTCCTAATGCTCGTCGGAACTGTAGTGGATCGACCGTAAACTCATCTATTTGTTGTAATACATTCATCATCTTTCTCCTAAACCTTCTCTTACATCCATATAAATTGCGAGAGCATTAGATATCTAAAACTAGTCTCGGTGTTTTAGAGCGCGAACAGCACACCAATATTTGTTCATTGCTGGCTTTTTCTTCGTCAGTAAAATAAACATCTCGATGATCAGGTTCGCCTTCAATTACATCGCACATACAGGTTCCGCATACGCCTTGCTCGCAAGACATTTCAATGTCGATGCCTTCTTTAGCCAAAGCCTGCAAAATGGTTTCGCCAGCTTCAACCATAATGATTTTTCCGCTACGCTCAGCCACCACCTCAAATGAATCTCCAGAGGTGTCAGTTTCAACTTGGAAATATTCTTTGTGGATTTGCTGCTCAGGAAAATCGTGTGTCGTAGCAAGGTTAATCACCCAGTCCATAAAACCAACTGGACCACAGGTGTAAATATGGCTTTCCGAGTCAATATCTTTAATGGCAGATTCAAAAAATGCTCGGTGACTTGCACCTTCGGATTTAAAATGGAAAGTCGTGTATTTTGCTAACTCACCATTTTTAATTTCATCAACAAAAGCACAATGTTCAGGACTAGCCCCACAGTAGTGAAGCTCAAATGATTCACCTTCATGTGCAAGTTGATACGCCATCGTGATTAACGGCGTAATTCCAATTCCACCGCCAATCAATACGCTGTGTTTAGCTTTTAAAAGTGGAAATAAATTTTTTGGCTCGCTCACCTGAATTTGCATGCCATCTTTAATTTCATCAAAAGCCGAGACTGAGCCACCACGTGATTCAGGGTCACGTAGAATTCCCAGGCGAAACTTACCTTCGTCATTTGGATTTTGGCAAAGTGAATATTGGCGCACCATGCCATTTGGTAAGTGCACATCAATATGCGCACCCGCTTCAACTTTTGGCAATGTTGCAGAAGTTGCAGATTCAAATTCCATGACTGCAATATTTCCACCTTCCACATGGCGATTTTTAACGACAACATCATAAAGTGTAGTCATGATTTAACTCCCTTTTCATGGTTAAGCGATTGGCTTAACGCATGAATAAACCACCGTTAATATCCCATGTTGCACCAGTCACAAACCCCGCATTTGGACTCGCAAGCAACCCACAAGTTTCTGCAATAAAATGCATACTTCCTAAGGCTTTAACCGGAATATTCTGGATGAACTGTTCCATTTTTTCGTCAGACACCACACTATGAACGATTGGTGATTCCATCGGTCCTGGTGCAACCGCATTGACCGTAATCCCTTTTGCCGCAAACTCTTTGGCAAAAATTTTGGTTAACGTCACAATGGCACCTTTGGTTGCTGCATAGTGTGCACCTGTTGCAGTACCACCATTTTGTCCCGCTAAAGACGCCATATTAATGATGCGTCCATAGCCTTTTTTAGCCATATATTGACCAATAATTTGACAAGCTTGAAAGGTACCGCGTTGGTTGACTTGGGTCACCCAATCAAAATCGGCTGCGGTAATTTCAAGTACTGGCGTTGCTTTGGTGACGGTGGCATTGTTAATCAACACATCAAGTTTAGAAAATTTCTCTTCAATCCATTGCACGGCAGCATGGAAATCAGCTTCAACCGAAATATCTAATTTCAAGGGAAACATATTTTGTGCATATTGACTTTGTGCCTTAGCATTTTCAGCTTTTTCAAGCGTACTCGCTGACAAAATCACTTGATGGCCTTGGCTCGCAAAATATTCAGCAATCACATTACCGAGTCCAGAAGCAGCACCTGTCACTAAAACAACTTGTTTCATGTTACCGCTCCTAAAGAATGTAGCTAATACCAGCTAAGGTATCGGTTGAGTTAACCAAGTTAATGATTTTACGGTTAATCTTAAAGCCTGTAGCCGCATCACGCGTCAAATGGTACGTAATATCTGCGGTGTAATGCTTGAGGTTTTCTTTACGAAACTCGCGCAAGTTTTGAGCACAACGCAAAACGATTTGATTATCTTGGTCTTGAATAACACGTACTCGAGAAACACTACGTACGGTATTTGCTTTAGGTGCTGTAGAAATCGCTTCACCATTTTCCAGACGCTCTACACGCAAAGTACGCATATGATTATCGTCATAGGCATAATTTAAGTTGTTTTCGTAGTCAGTGAGGTTTGGGTCAATTGGAATGATATAGACACCTTTTTCATTCCATAAGTTGAGCCATTCACGGTATTCACTGTGGTCCAACATATCTGCTTCAGCCCAGATGAAAGCAGTGACTTCATTTAATAATTGCAGATTCATATTCATTGCTCTCTCCTTAAGCCTTCATCATCTTTTTCCACTGCTGATATGCTGCACGCATACCTGTTTCAGCACTGACATCACTTTTTAAGCCATCTTCAGTTTTGACTTCGCCCGGCAAACCGCGGTTGAGCATGATCCATAAATCATTACCTGCATTGGCGCCGTGTTGTACGCGTTCCCAAGCTTCAGAGTCATCTGGCGTACCAAAACCAAATGGGCCTTGGAAATGTTCATGCAAACGTAAGCGATATTGGTTGGCAATTTGCGGACCACCGTCCATGGTAATTACCGAGTGATGAATTTCTGTTTCAGCCACCGAAATTGGCTGTAAAACACGGAAAAATGCCATCGAACATGCAATATTCGGGAATAAATTTAAGTTAAAACCAGAACCCCCAACTGCACGAACAATACGGCGTACTTCTAATTCTTCATGACCTTCATCACGCAAAGCTTGAGCCAAATCTTCAAAACGTTCTTGTATTGGACGTTCCATGAGCTCTTCGTCTAAATCAACCAGCTCAGGAATCATCACCATCACACTGTGACCGTTTCCTAAGTCTTCAACAAAACCTGGTTGATTTTCGAAGTTAAAGAGTTCTTCGGTTTTTTCATCGACAGAACTTAAGAATGACTTGTGTACCAACGGGAAGTGATATGCATCAGTAGTATTTTCAAGCTGGATTTTCCAGTTACCCGGAAAACGGAAACGGTGTTCACCCAACACTTTAATTGGATAACCCGCACCTTGTTTCATAAATAGGTCAATCCATTTTTTTGCTGGCCCAAGGAACTCTTCAAGCGGTTGAATATCTTCTTTAAATGAAGCGAAGATCATGCCGTTATATTCTTCTACACGTAGACTCACCAGTGGTAATTCAGACTTATCTAAACAATCACCGTAACTTTCCGGAGATGGGACTCCGCGTAAACTACCATCAAGTGCATAACTCCAACCGTGGTACGGACATACAAAACTATTGGTTTTTCCTTTTTTATGTTCGCATACGGTTGCGGCACGGTGACGGCAACGGTTTAAAAGTACATGGACTTTCTTTTTACGGTCACGCACCACAACCACAGGTTGTTTACCGATGTTAATCGTTTTATAGCTTCCACCTTCTGGAATTTCGCTGGCATGCGCAACCCACACCCAAGTGCTATAAAAGATTTTTTCCATCTCTTCATCAAAAATGCGTTCATCTTTATAAAGAGAAGTATGGGCACGGTCACTTTGAACCAAAGCATCGTAATCAATGCCGATGTTATGCGTCGGGATAATACTGTTCATATCAATAGTCCTTTTAAATATGTCCTGGGTCATTCCTGGGAAGGTACCGGCAGTTCGGCTTCACTGTGCCAATGCGATACGGGACGACTGAAAATATTCTGTGTTTGGAAATGTTTAATTTTCCATGTTCCATCTGCTTGCTTTTGGAACTTCACGTTGAGCTTTGCTGTATTCAGATGACTACGGCCATCTTTAAACGTTGAAGTCTGCAACATCAGCCATGAAGCATTTGCATCATTTTGATTTACATAAATTTGTTCTGAATTTACAAAGTGTGCATTCATAACAAAGTGAGATTCTTTTTGGGTATAGCTTTTAAACATGTCGTAAATCGACTGCCAAGAATCATAACGGCCAAAGGATTTGGCATATTTCTCACCAATACCCTCCCAAATACAGTCTTGATCAAAAAGATTCATCAGCTCATCAATATCTGTATTTGTATTGAGCTCGTCGCAGATTTCCATATAACGGTTCAAACAATTACGAATGGCGTTGTGCGCTTCTAACTGTTCTAACCGTTCCATGATTTCTGCAAGATTCACTTTGTCATTCATTGCCATCGCCTTAACGTTGGATAATCAATTCGCGCCCAACACGAGCTTCAACTTTGCAATATTTCCAAAGTTTGTATGGCCCTTCACCCACCACGGTTGTTCTAAACAAGTTACAAGCCGCGTGTACGGTTTCAATATCTGGAACATCTGCAAGCAAATAAGTTGTCCAAGGCCAGCCCGCACTTGGGCCAACCATGCTTTGGTCATCATCAAGATTTCCAAAAACATGTACGCCCGGTAAGTCATGAATACCATTCCACATTTCACCAAACGCTGCCCAAACTGCTTTTGCTTCAGCAGGTTCTGCATCAAAAAAGTTTTGGTTAATACCCATGCAGAACAAAACGCGTAATGATTTTTTAGCTTCCATTTCAATATCCTTTTAAAAATTAAACTTATAAATAACCTGGGGTTGGTTTTAACCCGAAACTGATTGAGCCTGCATTTTGTAAGGTCGCATCGCCCATAAAGGCATGCTGAGTCACCACGTTGGTGTCATTCACAAAACGGCTAAATGGATTGTTGGTATAAATTGCTGTCATACCCGCGAGCATTTGCATTTTTCGGGTCACTTTGGCGCAAACTCGAGCCGCATGAGTACATGCCAGACGCATATCGCTAATTTGTTCAGCAGTTGCTTCACGACCAGCAATAATTTCATTCCAGACAATATCCATGGTTTGATAAAACCAAGACTTTGCAGCCTGAAACTCTGCATCAGCTTGAGCAAACTCATATTGAGTTACTGGTCGGTTTGCAATTTCTGACCCGCCAGTAATGGATGCTTTACCTGGAGCTAATTTTTCAAATTCTTCTAATGCAGCAGCTGCGACCCCAATACCCACCACGGTTAATACTTGAGTCGCTAAAGACAGCGACGGATATTTAAAAAATGGCTCGCTGAGTTTTGAAGGTTCACCACGTACAAAGGTCCATTTCTTTTCGACCAATACATCTTCGACGACTAAGTCATGGCTTCCTGTTCCTTTTAAGCCAACGGTGTCCCAAGTCATTTCAATTTTGGCTTTTTTGGCAGGCATCACTGCCATGCGTGGTAAGCCTTGCATTTCATTGTTTTTAAGCGGTGAAATCCCCACGCCGACAATGTCAGCTCCCATACAGCCGCTGGAAAATTTCCAACGTCCACGAACTACGACACCTTCATCGGTAATTTCGGCAGGTTGTGGTGGGAAAATACCTCCAGCAAACACCACATCTGGGCCGTTTTGGTACAATTCTTTCAGTGTATCTTCAGGCAAGCTTCCCAAATACGCAGGGCTCATACCGAAACTTGCTACCCAACCGACTGAACCATCAGCTTTAGATAATGTTTCAATCAATTCACAAAACTGTCGTGGCGAACATTCGTCACCGCCAAAACGTTTCGGAACCAAAGCACGGTAAACACCGATTTGCTTAAGCTTTTCGATAATGTCTTGGCTCACATAGGCCTGATTATCAAATTCACCTGTACAGGCACGCTCACGAATTTCTTGACACAAAGCGTCTAAGTCAACTACTTTGTCTTGAGAAGCAAACTCCATTTTAGACAACTTATTCATCATCTAACTCCTTGTAATTTATTGCATTGCATCAACACAAAATTTAGCTATAGCGCATAATTGCTCATCTTTTTGATGCTTCGATACGATCTGTAAGCCCACTGGTAAACCTTCACTGGTTTCAAGTGGCACTGAAATAACGGGATGACCTGATAAATTAAATGGTCGAACTAAACCTGTAAGATTCAAAAAAGCGACTGTGTTTTCAGCTTCAGAAACTTTCGGTGGAATTTGTGGAAGTGTCGGCAGGACCAATGCATCATATTTTTCTAATAAAGCATCGAGTTCTTGGGTGAGCTGCGCTTTCACAGCTTCCGCTTGTTGTACTTGCTCTAAAGTGGTGTGTGCCGCTTTTAATAAACGACCATTTACATCAGAACCAATTAAGCCGGTTTGAGTTAACTCACCAAAAGCTTGCCAATTTTCATAATTAATAATCTGCATGCCTGCGTCATAAGCCGCTTCAAAATGTTCAACTTTTTCTGAAGTGATCTGTAAATTGGCTTTTTGAAGTGCTTGATGAATACAGTTCCAAACAACCTCATCTGCTTTGACATCGAGAACAGCAATTTTTGGTGTACGAGTAAATTCAGTAGGTTTAAAAGTTGGATCAATAATTTGCATGGCCTTTTCAATCATATCGACTGAATTTGCAAAAGGACCAACACAATCTAAAGAACTCGACGGTGGATATACGCCTTTTCTGCTGACACGACCGAAAGTTGGCTTTAATCCAAAAACTCCGCAGCACGCAGCGGGCATACGGATAGAACCGCCCGTGTCTGTACCTAAAGTAAAGTCAGCTTGTTTAGCAGCAACTGCCGCAGCCGAACCACTCGAAGAGCCGCCTGGAATAAGTTCAGGATATTTTGGATTGATGGGTGTACCAAAAGCATGGTTAATGCCCGTAATTCCAAAAGCCAATTCGTGCAAATTTGTTTTCGCAATAATTTCACAGTCAGCTTTTAAAATGTTTTTAACCACCTCGGCATCATCTTGAGCAGGTTCAACATTTAGTAAAGCTCGACTACCAGCAATGGTTTTTAGACCTTGAATATCAATTGTATCCTTGACCATCACCTTGAGCTTGCCACTTCCTTTGTGCACGCTTTGGCTAACAATATTCATTCACTTTTCCATGTATTTTTATTCATTAATTAAAATATCAGAAAATTTAATGGAATTGTCAAGTATTTTTTATAATTTGTTCTCAAGGAAATATCCAAAATTTTGTTTATAATAGGATTACCCTTTTTTCACTAAGTTATTGCTTAGCTATGCTTGATCATTTAGAACAATTTCTTCCTAATAAAGAACCGTCGAGTATTCAAAACTTCCCTTTTTTTTGGGTTTCTCAAGTTAACGGAAAATATTCACAACTCATTGAAAAATCAATAAAAAAACTAGGTATTGATAATACACGCCGTAAAATCATTTTAAGTACTAATGCTTTGGGTGAAGCCAGTATCACCGATATCGCTAATCTTTCTACCTTAAAGTTAACTACGGCAACAAAAGCTGTATATCGCTTAGTAGAAGATGGAATTGTTGAGGTCTACTCTTCTACCACCGATGAACGAATTTCGATGGTGAAATTAACGATCAAAGGTATTGAGCTTGTTGAACAGATTAATCAGATTAGTGTGGTTACCTTGGCAGGCATCCTTAACGCTTTTTCAGAAGACGAGCTACATAATTTAAATAACCAGTTAAAAAAATTATTTGACCTCATGCCATCAAGTTGATTATTTGACTTGATATCGGGTTCGATACACTCAAGAGCAGCATGAAACAGTTCTTCTTTTCTCGCTGCTCTTTATTAAAAATAAGTTTTAATATTAAAAAATAAATAAAAATCATTCTCTTAATTCAATAAATTATTACTATCTGTTTACTTAACATACTTTTTAGGTATTCTAACATACTCAATAAGTAATGGAATTTTACATATAAAAAGAAAATAATAATTCCATGATCTTTGAAAACCCATTAACTCCTAATTGGGTTTAGACGCACTCTTCCGGTCTGTACGAGACCAAATTACTCATTTCTAGCCTATTTATTATTCTTATCTAAAAGGGGGAAATATCGAAAACTTCAGAGGAATAATAAAAGTTAGATATCAATTTCTTTAAGCGTTTTATACATAAGGATTAAGTGTATGAACCAAAGTAATATCGCTGTTGAAAGGACACAAAAGAAAAGCAATGCTTATGCATGGTATGTCGTCACACTTTGTATGTTGGCATATATATTTTCATTTATTGATCGCCAAATTCTGGCGCTGATGATTGAACCCATCAAAGCAGATCTCCAACTTTCAGATACACAATTTAGCCTGTTACATGGCCTTGCCTTCTCACTGTTTTACGCGGTTATGGGGTTACCCTTAGCCTATATTGCCGATCGTTTTTCACGACCAAAACTGATTTCAATCGGGATTATTGTTTGGAGTCTAGCAACGGCAACTTGTGGCCTAAGTAAAAACTTTATTCAACTATTCTTGAGCCGTATGGCGGTCGGTGTAGGTGAAGCTGCGTTATCTCCAGCTGCTTATTCAATGTTCAGCGATATGTTTAGTAAGGACAAACTAGGTCGTGCTGTCGGGATTTATTCAATTGGCGCTTTTTTAGGTGGTGGTATCGCCTTTTTAGTTGGCGGTTATGTCATTAACTTACTTAAAGGCGTGACACTCATTGAAGTTCCACTATTAGGCGCACTTAAAGCATGGCAAATTGCCTTTTTTGTAGTAGGTTTACCCGGCATCATTATTGGTCTGCTATTTATTCTGACCGTTAAAGACCCTGCACGTAAAGGCCAACAGCTCAATCAAAATGGACAAGTTGACCAAGTCAAATTTTCACAATGTCTTCAGTTTATTAAAAAGCATTCGAAAACATTTGCTTGTCATTATTTAGGTTTTACCTTTTATGCAATGGCACTCTACAGTCTGACTAGCTGGACACCTGCATTTTATATTCGAAAGTTTCAACTCGCACCGACTGAAACAGGTTACATGCTCGGCACAATTCTGTTAATTGCAAATACCTTAGGTGTGTTTTGTGCAGGTTGGTTAAACGACTGGTTTATTAAAAAAGGTCGTCAAGATGCGCCGATGTTCACGGGGGTGATTGGTATTGTTGGCCTGATTATTCCAATCGCGTTTTTTACCCAAACAGATCAGCTTTGGCTTTCAGTTAGCTTACTGATTCCTGCAATGTTCTTTGCATCTTTCCCTTTAGTGATTTCAGCAACTGCTTTGCAGATGTTAGCACCTAACCAATTTAGAGCACGTCTTTCTGCCCTATTTCTTTTGGTGAGTAACTTAATTGGACTCGGTATTGGTACAACATTGGTGGCCATTATCACAGATAAAGTTTTTGGTAGTCCGTTAATGGTGGGTTCTTCTTTATCTATTGTCGGTGGTCTGTCGTGTGTACTGGCTCTAATACTGCTTTTTAAAGGCTGCAAATTCTTTAGTGAAAGCATGAAGCTTGAAAAATTAAATTAATAGATCTCACAAATTGCAAAAATGTACTCTCTAACCAAACGCTTAGAGAGTACCGAAATATTCAAAATTACGTAGTGCCGAGGACTGGCATACATCTGGGAAATGGATTATGGAATTATTTCACCGTTTTAAACCACATACTTTAACCGTTGCCACTTTATTACTGATGTGCAGCAACTCATGGGCCGCAAATCCAAATCAGCAAACTGAAGATGAATGGAAATTCACTTTAAAAAATGCCTATATCAACCGTGATTTTGATAATGATGCCTTAAAAGATACTGGCAGTTGGTCTCAGGCAGCGTCTTTATTTTATAAATCGAAAATGCATGACACTCCGTTAGTCATAGCAGATAAGCCGCTTACGATTGGGGCTGATGCTTCTGTTCAATACGCCGTGCGCTTAAGTTCAGACAAACATGTCGCAGATACTGTTCTGCCTTTTAATAAAGAAACGCAATCTCAAGCATCAGATTATCTAAAATACGGTGCGACTTTAAAGCTGGGCTATGACAAAACCCTTTTAAGTGTCGGTGAACTCTGGCTAGATTTACCTGTAACGGCAGTCGATGCTAGTCGTCAGTTACTCACATCGTATTGGGGAACCAACTTAAAGTCTCAACTTTCAGATCAGCTCTATGCCGAAATTGGCCGAGTGGAAAAAGTGTCGCCACGAAATGAAGAAGACTTTAAAAAGTTTTCCTTTACGGCAAATGGGGTTACTAAAGAATCTGATGGTTTGAACTACATTGACTTACGATATCAATTCACGCCGTCTTTAAAGGGCGAATACTACTTTGGTAATTTAGAAGATCTGTATAACAAGCATTATGTTGGGCTTGAACATACGTGGAAGCAGTCAACTTTTGCTCTCACCTCTAAATTCAAATACTTCAATGCAAAAGATGATGGCAATACTTTTGATATTGATGCGCAGAACATTGGATTACTTGAAACCGTTAAAGTAAAAAACCATACCTTTGGTTTGGGTTACCAACAGATTATTGGTGAATCAGCTTACCCGCTACCAGATGGCTTCTTACCAGAGACGTATTTCATTAACTGGAATGCCACAGGTTTCTTTAAAGAAGATGAAAAGTCTTACCATGTCATGTATGGCTACGACTTTAAAGATTATGTGCCAGGCCTAAACGCGATGGTGAAATATGTTTACGGACATGACTTTAAAGCAGCAAATGGTGAGAAAAACCACGAAACCGAGTCGAATGTGATTTTAAACTACGCATTTCAGCAGCCGTTCTTAAAAGGTGTTGCCCTGCAATATATTCGTATTGATTACAACGTCAAACACGGCAATGACTTTGGCGAAGACCGTTTATTCGTCAATTACACCAAAAAGTTTTAACTAAGAAATCCCCCTAAAATTTAGGGGGTATTTTTTATCCTAATTTATTGACTAACCTTAAAGGCAAAACCTTCATAGCAATACTCATTGGAAACCATGGCCACTTCGGCACATAGGCCTTTACGGGTTGTTTTTCGATAGCTTTAACCAAAGCCTTACATCCTGTTTTGGCATCGACTTCAAAAGGTAAATGTTTAGCACCTTCATTCATTTCAGTTCGGATGTAACCCGGGAAAATGGTTGAGACTTTAATTGGCGTATCCAATAATTCAGCACGAATACCTTCAGCCAAGTGAGCGACCGCAGCTTTACTCGCTGCATAGGTCGATAAATGTTTTGGCAATCCGCGCATAGCACTCATGGATGACATCACCACCAAATGACCTGCATTTTGCTCTCTAAAAATTTCAACTGCTGCCTCACACTGCGCTAAAGCAGAAATAAAGTTTGTTTCAGCTGTGGCTCTGTTAATTTCAAAATTACCTTTACCAATACGGCGGCCATTGCCGACTCCCGCATTTACAATAATTCGGTCTAAATAGCCAAACTCTTGTTTAAAGGCGCGAAATACTTCAAAAACTTGATCGTAATTGGTAACGTCCAGACTTTTTGCAATGACTTTAATACCGTACTGATTTTCCAGTTCAGTTTTTAAAGTTTCCAATCTGTCTAAACGGCGTGCACAAATTGCCAAGTTATAACCTTTGGCTGCAAATTCATGCGCCATACCCGCGCCTAAACCAGAACTTGCACCTGTAATTAAAATTGTCTTCGCCATGCTTTTATCCTTATTTTAAATCCATGTCAGTAAATCTGGACGCTCAGCTTTTATAAAATGATGTTCATTTAAACTTAAAACCTGAGCTTCATTTCCAACCAACCGTAAAGTCGTGAGGCTTGTATTCGCAATTGCCCAATTCAACGCAAAAGTTCGATTAGGACTCAGTTCAAGCAATTTTCCAATTGCTACAGAAATCACACCACCAGAGGTAAAAACGACTGCATAACGAGGTTTGGTTTTTGCTAACTCATCACAAAGTTGCTGCAATGCTGTTTCGACCCTTTCTTTAAAATGCGGCCAAGATTCATCATATTCATGATGAAAATCTCCATCTGTCCATCGTCCAATGGCACCTTCGAATATTTTGGCAAGATATGCGCGAGGGTTCTGTTCTTGCGCCACGTCAGCTTTTAACAGTTCAGGCTGTTCAAAACGCGGTTCATAACGGGCAAAAACTTGTTGGTGGTTAAACTCATTCCATAAATTATTATGATGAATCACCGCATCTGGAAAGCATTCATTTAGTGCAAGTTTTGCAGTCTGCTCATGACGCTGCATAGTTCCAGCAACCACATAAGGTTGTTCTTTCAATATTTGCTTAAAATAACGACCTAACAAAGTCGCCTGAGCCTCGCCATTTTCAGACAGCTCATCATAGTTACTTTTACCAAACGATGCCTGTCCGTGTCTTACCAGATAAATTGTGGTCATCTTCTTAAAATACCCTGTATTTTCTGTAGAGATTGCTGAGCAAATTCAGAATCTTGCAATTTTTGCTGTGCGATAAGTTTTAAAGCTCGGATATGTAGCGCATGAATCACGATCCAGAAATCTTTAAATGCAGGATTTCGAGTTTGTTTATGGTAATAACGATAATAGATTTGCTGGGCAATCACTGCTAAACGGAATACACCAAACACTTCATAAAAAGCCCAGTTTTGAGGGTCCAATCCTGTTTTTTGCAAATAATACTCAACGACTTCTTTACGAGAGAACATTCCCTTTAAGTGAGTCGGCTGACGGCGTGTTGATTTAAAAATCATGTTATCCGTTGGCTCAACCCAATAGGCCAAAGCACTGCCCAAATCCATTAATGGATCACCCAAGGTCGCCATTTCCCAATCGAGCACGCCAATCACTTCTGTTGGATGCTGTGGATCTAAAATAACATTATCAAAACGCCAATCATTGTGAATAATGCAAGTTGTAGAGTCTTGAGGAATATTATCGTTTAGCCATTTTCGAACATATTTAAATGAAGGAACGTTGATTGTACGGACTTTTTCATAGCGTTTATCCCAACCTTCAACTTGTCTGCGGCAATATCCTGTTCCTTTGCCTAGTTCAGCTAAAGGCGTGTTCTCATAAGGAACTTGATGTAACTCAATCAGCTTATCAATAACGTTTACACAAAGCTCATGAACATTTTCTTCATTAAAGCCAAGCTCAGGCGGTAATTTTGCACGAGGAATAATGCCTTCAATACGTTCCATGACATAAAAATCACAGCCAATGACCGATTCATCCTGACAAAGTGCCACCATTTTAGGAAGCACTGGATAATAAGGCGCAAGGTTTTTTTGCACCATATATTCACGGGCCATATCGTGGGCCGACTTCGCTTTTGTTCCTTTTGGAGGACGACGTAAAATTAAATCGGTATTTTCATACTTTAAACGGTAAGTCCAATTCGACGCCCCACCTGTATATTGAGTAATGACCGCTGGGCCAACTAACTCAACACCTTGGTTTTTTAACCAGTTTTCAACTGCCCCGATATCAAGTTCTTCACCTTCACGTACTTCACCGCCTACATCAATTACCGACATATATTCACTTCCTTTAAACTTATACTTTCTTATGACGACCGAAATAACCACGTTTGGCCAACTCTAATTTGGCAATCATGCCTTTATGTACTTCATCTGGGCCATCAGCTAAACGTAAACTGCGTGCTTGAGCAAAGAAACCTGTTAATGGTGTATCTCTTGAAAGGCCCGCACCGCCATGTAGCTGAATTGCCATGTCGACTACTTTTTCTAAAACACTCGGAGCCACTACTTTAATTGCAGATATTTCTGTCAAAGCAGCCATATTTCCTAAAGTATCCATTTTATAAGCAGCATACAAGGTTAAAAGTCTGGCTTGATCTATGGCTACTCGAGCATCGGCTACGCGTTCGAGGTTTCCACCGAGTTTTAAAATTTCTTTACCAAACGCCGTTCTAGACATACCTCTATCAATCATAAGCTCTAGCGCTTTTTCAGCAGCTCCAATACAGCGCATGCAATGATGAATACGCCCTGGCCCTAAACGCCCTTGTGCAATTTCAAAACCTTGGCCCGCTCCACCAATAAAGTTTTCAATAGGTACTCGAACATTATTAAAATGAACCTCACCATGTCCATGTGGTGCATCGTAGTCACCAAACACAGGTAACATCCGTTGAATTTCGACACCAGCCGTGTCAATCGGTACTAAAACCATAGAGTGTTGATGATGGCGGTCTTTAGTTTCATCTGGAGTATGTGCCATAAAAATAATGACTTTAGCATTTGGGTCACCTAAGCCAGACGACCACCACTTTTTTCCATTTAAAACAATTGCATTACCATCAATGAGTGCAGTCGCTTGCATATTGGTTGCATCGCTTGACGCAACATCTGGTTCAGTCATGCAAAAAACCGAACGAATTTTTCCGTCCAATAAAGGTTCTAACCATTGTTGTTTTTGCTGCTCACTGCCATAGCGCCATAACAATTCCATATTTCCTGTGTCTGGCGCATTACAGTTAAAAACGGTTGGTGCCAATAAACTACGACCAGTTAATTCGGCTATGTGCGCATATTCTTGAACAGTTAACCCTGCACCCAACTTTTCATCAGGTAAAAACATATTCCAAAGACCAGCTTGTTTAGCTTTAGATTTCAGAGTTTCTAAAAGCTCGGGCCACTGCCACTTTTTCCAGTTTCCATCTGGATTTAATTCATGAACTTCTTCCCAAAATTTTGCTTCGACAGGTTCTATTTCTTCTAAAATAAATTTTCTTGTTCGCTCGGTAAAATCCTGAGCTTTCTTGGAGAGTTCAAACATTCTTTTTCCTTTACATCATTATCTGGTCTTTACATCAACATAACTTGAAACTTAATATGAATGAAATGATTTTATTAAATAACACCTCATGAATAATATTCATAACCTGCATGGCCTAGACTTAAGTTTTTTTCATCGAATTGATATCAATTTATATCCGCTATTTATCGCAATTTATGAGCAAAAAAGTATTTCAAATGCGGCAAGCAGTCTCAATATTACACAGTCAGCAGCAAGTCATGCTTTGCAGCGTTTACGTCAGCAACTTGAAGATGATGTATTCATACGAGTAGGCAATAAAATGTCTGCAACGCCTTTTGCAGAACAGATTTATCCAACTGTTAAGCAAGCACTTTTAACGATTCAAAATATTAGCCAACAGAAACATGTCTTTGATCCAACCAGTTTAAAAAGCTTAAAAATCGCCGTTCATGATGAGATTGAACCGATTATTCTTCCAAGGCTTGCTCAACATTTTCAAAATCTTAATTTAGATTTGCAGTTTGTCAGTATGAAGCTAGATCGAAAACATATTATGGCGGACTTGGCGACGCAGCAGCTCGATTTCGTGATTGACCTAGAACAATATTTATCTCCAAAAATTACCTTTGACCATTTGGTAACAGATGAGTTCGTCATTTGCAGTCAACTTAAAGAAGTCGATTTATCTCGTTATATTAATGGACGACACATTGGTGTTTCATCACGCCGTACGGGCGCTTTGCTTGAAGATATTTATTTAAACCAACATCAAAAAATTTCAAGAAACGTATTTATGCGATGTCAAAACTATTCAACGGCGTTACAAGTTCTGGCGGCTCAGGCCAACGCAATACTGACCATGCCTCGTATGATTTTGCAGCATTTATCTTATAGTCCTGAAATTTGCTTACATTCTCTGCCTTTTGAGATAACCAATATTAAAATGGGTATGTTTTGGCACGAAGATTTAAGGGATAATTTAAGGCATCAATTTTTGCGACATGAAATTATTAAACTTTTTCAGTAAAGCAAATTGATCTACTAAGCTTTTATCGTACAAGGACCAGTAATGAGTAAAGATGAACGGATAATCCAGAATCAGGACAACAAAAAAACGATTCGTCATGAAGATTACATTGCTGGCATTGGTAAAGGCATGGCGATTCTAGATAGCTTTAGCAGTAATCAACATCGTTTAAATATTTCTATGGCGGCTGAAAAAACCGGGCTCACCCGAGCGGCAGCAAGACGTCATTTATTAACTTTAGAATATTTAGGTTATCTTGAGTCTGATGGTCACTATTACTATTTAACCCCGAAAGTTCTTAAATTTTCAGGAGCTTATTTAGGTGCAGCTCAGCTTCCGAAAGTGTCTCAGCCTTTATTAAATCTGTTAACTAACCAAACTTCACTTATTTATTCAGTGATGGTGCTTGATGGTTATGAAGCCATTACCATTGCCCGTAGTGCTGCCCACCAACAAACTGACCGCGTAAATCCATATGGTTTGCATTTGGGTAACCGCTTACCTGCTCATGCAACCTCGGCGGGTAAAATTTTACTGGCACATTTAAGCCAAGAAGAACAATTGGACTGGCTTCAAAAATATCCTCTCCAACGTTTAACCAAGTATACGCATGTCGAGAATGATAAATTTTTAGAGTTATTACAAGAGATTCGAGAACAAGATTGGTGTTATTCACGTGAAGAACACGAATTAGGCGTTCATGCGCTCGCCGTACCAATTTATGGACAAGACTTTAAAGTTGTTGCAGCTTTAAATATTGTCTCTCCCACCATGAAAACAACTGAAGAATATTTAGTTCAACACATTCTGCCGCTATTGCAAGAGACTTCGCGGGACTTAAGACAAGTTCTTTAAATCTTGCTTAGGCTATTTTGATAGGATAAATTTTATTCTATGCTTAGGCTATTTCTAAAAGTAGTTGAAAGGAATTTTCAAATAACGAATGCCGTTTGATTCTGGCTCTGGAAAGTTTCCACCGTTCATATTAATTTGAATTGAAGGCAGAATTAATTTTGGCATTGCCAAAGTTGCATCTCGTTCTTGGCGCATTTTTATGAATGATTCTTTGGAAACGCGTCGATTTAAATGAATATTGCTTTGCTTTTGGGTTCTAATATCTGTTTGACAGACATATTCATCACGACCTTCGGGCTTATAGTCATGGCATAAAAACATGCGCATGTTGTCAGGAAGTGTATAAAGTTTTTGTACCGAATCATAAAGTGCAGCAGCACTTCCCTTAGGAAAGTCGCATCTGGCCGAACCATAATCAGGCATAAATAAAGTATCACCCACAAAAACAGCATCACCAATCACATAACTTAAGCAAGCAGGTGTATGCCCTGGTGTAGGAATGTTATAGGCTTCTATATCCCCTATTTTGAAATGTTCATGATCTTCAAATAAATAATCAAACGGTTGATTTTCATTGAATTTCTTAAAATCAAAATTATAGATAGCAGAAAATGTTTCTTGTACGATTGAAATCTTCTGACTAATTGCAATTGTACCGCCCAATTTAGATTTTAAATATTGGGCAGCAGTCATATGGTCGGCGTGGACGTGAGTTTCTAAAATCCATTGCACTTTAAAGTTTTGAGCCAAGACATAATTGGCAATCAGATCAGCATTAGTCGTTTTTGTAGTCGCCGATGCGGCATCGTAGTCAAGCACACTATCAATAATCGCGCATTGACGAGTCGCTAAATCCGCAACAACATAGCTAAAAGTATTGGTGTTTTCATCAAAAAAATCTTTTACTAGAGGTCGTTGCATAGGTTTAATTTCCTTTATTTAAGACTCGGTAAATAAACATTCCTAATAACATAGCCACAATAAAATAGAGCGCTTCAAAATGTCCTAATCCGATAAGCGTTAAAGCGGGCGCTGGACATATCCCTGCTATTCCCCAGCCTATACCGAAAATAAAAGCGCCAACAATTAATCTTTGGTCAATCTGTGTATTCATTGGTAATTGAATTTTCTCATTAAAAATCGTTTTAGGACTTTTTATAGCCTTTTGAAATGGAATCAATGCCACAGCAATTGCGCCTAACATCACAAACATTAAGCTGATATCCCACTGCCCAAAGATATCTAAAAAACCTAATACCTTTTCTGGATTAGACATGCCCGAAATCATTAAGCCTAATGAAAACAAACCACCAAATATAAAAGCAAAAATGTTTTTCATAGGATTACCCCAGCACATGACGAATGATATAGACGGTTAACATGCCAGCAAACATAAAAACTGCTGTCGCTATCATCGAGCGTTTTGATAGCCTGCTCATACCACAAATGCCATGGCCGCTTGTACATCCAGAGCCTAGCCGTGTTCCAAAACCAACAAGTGCGCCGGCTAAAATAAGTGCAAATGTATTGGCTTTAATTTCAATTTCAGGCTGATAAAAATAGCCATATATGAAAGGTGTAATCACGAGTCCTGCAATGAACCAGAATGCAGAACTTTTAAAAGTATCTTTAGTAGGATTAATGATTTGAGCAAGCAATCCACTAATTCCGGCTATACGACCATTTATATATAAATATCCAACTGTTGCGATGCCGAGTAATAAACCACCCAAAAAGGCATAGACAATATTTGACATATAACCACTCTTAACAATATATGTTTTTATAATCTGTATTATACGCTGATTTTTTTAGAAATACTTAATATAAAACTTTTGAGTTTATAATTCTTCTTAACAAGAAAAAGCCCCAAAGTTTTGGGGCTTTTGTCATTAAATTAGATCTTTAATGCCTAATTGTTCAGGCAGTTTTTCCATGACCTTATTCAATCTAGTATTTGCCGGAGAGATACAACCTGTGTAATGGCTTAATTTTGTTTCCGTGCCATTTGGTTGAATCCATGAAATGTAATAGCTAGACATGTCAGTTGCCGTTTGCTGACAACCCGCAGTTTTAGATTGTGTACCTGTTTCAGGACGATAAGCTTTTAAATCATCTGCAAGTTTTTTATAGTCTTGTACGCTACCTTGAATTTCTTTAACACCGATAGCTTTAGTGTATTGCTTACCTTCAAAACGAATTAGACCCGTAGGTGTTACTTCTACAGAATAGATCGGGCATGCGCCAAAGCATGGACTAGAAGCATAACGAATTGTCTCTTGTGTATTCGGTGCTTGCTGAACAGAAGCACAACCCATCAAAGCTAAACCAGATAAAGTTGCAAGAACCAAAAATCTCATCGTATCACCTATTATTATCAAGTGGCTTTAATTTATCAAATCATACACTTCTTGTCATTAAAGACTATTTTTTGTGATTGTTTTCATCAATTCATATATCTTATTGCTTAGGCTATTTTATAAAAATTAAATATTATGATCTAAAGAGCATAAAAAAAGGCCCATCTTGCGATGAGCCTTAAGCCAATAAAAGCTTAAATTCCTGAAATACAAATTATTACTGGGTAGTAATAACCTGCGATGACCATTCTAACGTAATGCTATAAATTATATAAATATAATATAAATATATATTTACGCTGGTTTTTCCAGCAAAAAAATCCGACTTTTAAGGACTAAAAAGACAATAATGTTTATTTCTAATTAAAATTCACAACCTTAAGTTAAACAAAACTTAATAAACAAATCGGTTTTATTTATAGGTAAAACATTGTGAAAAATATCTAATCATTCGGCCACCTCTGCGGTTCAAGAATTCTGAATCTTAAGAATATTTTATGTTTTGCAATGAGTTAAAGCACTTTTTTACTATTTGGTAAATCTATCTATTTAAAATAATAGAATTTACCACAGCACTTTAATATAAAAAACATATTAAAATTAAAGGCAAAAGAGAATTACTCTCTTTTGCCTTATTTAATTATTGTTCTAAGCTATAAGCGATTACATAATCACCATGATCAGGAGACTGGCGAGCTCCGCCTGCCGTAACAACCACAAATTGTTTACCTGTTTTCGGTGAAACATAGCTTATTGGAGTTCCTTGGCTACCTACTGGCATGCGTGATTTCCACAGTTCTTTACCTGTAGATGAATCAAATGCACGTAAGTAGTAGTCCTGTGTTGCAGCAAAGAAAACCAAGCCACCTTGAGTTGCCATAGGTCCACCAATTGTTGGCATACCGATCGGTGCTTTTAAGCCCATTTTGATACCCATAGGTCCTGTGTCTTCAACCGTACCCAGTGGGACTTGCCATGCAACTTGACGGGTTTTCATGTCAATTGCAGTCATAGTACCAAATGGTGGTTTCTGACAAGGGATACTTAGAGCCGACATAAAGCGGTTTTTATTCACTTTATATGGTGTACCTTTCATTGGTACAGCACCCATACCTGTATTTACTTTTTCACCGCCACTCGCCTGAATCTTAATATCTTCAGGTGTTTGTTCCATTAATTGAACCCATAAGCCAAGGCGCATATCGTTCACGAACATATAACGATGAGTCGGATCAAAAGCAATGCTACCCCAGTTCATGCCACCCAAAGAACCTGGGAAGCTTAATGAAACGTCAGTACCCGGTGCAGTAAATAGACCTTCGTAACGCATTGACTTGAAGTTAATACGGCACATGAGCTGATCAAACGGCGTTGCACCCCACATATCTGATTCAGTTAAAGTCTGATTACCAATTTGAGGCATTTCAACTGAACGTGGTTGAGTTGCACTATATTGCTCACCCGGAATATTGGCAGGCTTAACTGGCTGTTCAATTACTTTAGTCAGTGGTTTACCAGTTACACGGTCAAGCACAAAGAATTGACCTGATTTAGTTCCAATCACAACAGCAGGTTTAGTCGTACCATCTTTCAATGGGAAATCAACTAGACTAGGTTGCATTGGTAAATCGAAGTCCCATAAATCGTTATGAACAGTTTGATATACCCACTTTTCTTTACCTGTTGTCGCATCAAGTGCCAAAACAGAAGTATTGTATTTATGATCTAACGGATTACGGTTACCCCCCCAAATGTCGACAGATGAGCTACCCATAGGTAAGAACACCGTATTCATTTGCGGGTCATATGACATTGCAGCCCATGAGTTTGCAGAACTACGTTTATAAGTTTCACCAGGTTTAAGAACATAGTTAGGATCTGGATTACGTGCGTCAAATGCCCAACGAAGTTTACCAGTAATGACGTCATAACCGCGGATAACACCACCTGGCATATCTGCTGCTACGTTATCGGCAATACGGCTACCCACTACAATGGTTGTACCCGCAATAGTCGGAGCAGAAGTCACTTCAAAACGTGGAGCTTTAGTTCCAGCTCCCAGACCTTCTAACAGATCAACTGTTCCATTTACACCAAAATCAGCACAGCGCTGACCGTTATCTGCATTGACTGCAATTAAACGACCATCAGGTGTATTGGTATATAAACGACGCGGACATGCTGTATTGGTTGCAACTGTGGTTACTGCATTTGCACCAGCCAAAGTTGGTTGTACAAGTGGTTTGGTTGAATCAAAGTATGCGACCCCACGGCAACGTTCCCAAGCATCGGCTTTAGAGTTCACTTCAGCTTTCCAGAGTTGTTTACCCGAGTCAGCATCTATCGCAAAAATGTTGTTATGTGGTGTACATAAAAAAACTTTGTTTCCAACTTGTAGTGGGGTCATTTGGTCTTCAGCACCATTACCACTACCTGTTGTAAAATCACCTGTTCTAAAACGCCAAGATTCTTTTAGTTTATGAACGTTATCTCGGTTAATTTGATCGAGAGCAACAAAGCGACTACCACCTGCATCATTTCCATAATTTTCCCAATTCACCTGTTTTTTAGCTGGGTCAACTGGTACTAAAGGTAGCTTTTCACCTGAACTTGCTACTGTTGGATGCGGTTGGAACATTTGATAGAACGCAATCAACATACCAACAACAACTAACCCACCCACTGCATAAGATGAAGATGCCAAGCTAGTTTGAAATTGATAACGTCGAATTGAAGGCAAGGTAAATAACAATGCGGCAAAAAGACCTGCAGGAAACATTAACCGCGAAAATAACGGCCAAAATTCCCATCCTGCATCAACAAATGACCAAATGACTGTGCCAACAAAAACAGCCGCAAAAATCCAGACACCAAGTGCCTTTTTACGAAAAATACTAAATGCAGAAATGGTAATCAACAGTCCCGCGACTAGGAAATACCAAGACCCACCTAGTGAAACTAGCTTGCCACCGCCTACGATGTAAAAAACACCAGTAGCCAATAAAACTAGGCCTAATAGAAAACACCATATTTTGAATAAGATATGAAACTTAGAATCTGACTCAGACATAGATCCTACTCCACATATACTGAACACAATAGTTCAAGCATTTGGGCCAGTTAAACTATGTCTAACCAGCCATCAACATTGTTAAAAATTGACTTTAACGCTTAAGCCCGCCACCCAAGCATCATCGACTGCTTTTACACCAGCAGGTTGATGGATATATTGAATGTTTGGACGCAACATAACGGCCGGAGACCATTGATAGGTATAGTTCAATTCGACATTTAGCTCGTCGTCTTGAATTGGAATATAGTCAGATGCAATCGCATCATAGCTATAATATCCACGACTTTCGTTTGTTGTGATTTGCTTATCTTTAGCACGATCATTGACCAAATAATTGGCAATACCAAAGCCAATCGAATCATTTGGACGGCTATCAAATGGCCCTTTATACCAAAGAGCAAGTTGTTGGGTACTTTGAACAAAGGTCGTTGCCTTATCATTTACAACACCATTAAAACTTACATATAAACCGCGTTTCGGATCTTGGCCGTTATTCGTCAGTTGTTGTTGTGCATTAATCCAGAAACTTTGTTTTCCGTCATGAACCTTACCCGCGGTTTTAATATCATTCGCTTCTGCGGTTGAGTACAGCGCACCTACTTTATATTCACCTGGTAAACCATTAAAAGCAGCAAGTTTTGGTTTCCATGCTAGCTCAACTGGTATGGTTGCACCCTTCACGTTGTTCATATCCAGATTAAAACCATCACTATTTGATTCGGTTTTAATGTTGTCTGGATTTACTTCATAAACACCGACACCCAAAGTCCACTCAGGCGCAAATTGATATTTAACGTTTGCAGCCCAAACACCAACTGGTGAGTTGTACCAAATTGAACCAATTGATTTTCCTAGCTGCCCACCGCAAAGCAATAAGTTCTGAAACTCACATTGAGAACTATTAAAGTCTTCTGACATGCCCATACGGCCAACTTTGGCCTGTATAGTATTATCAACAAAGCCTTTCTTTACCCATGCTTGAGACAGACGCCAGATTTTACCGCGGCCATAAATCTCTTGAGCATTACCTAATTGGCTAGAACGCGGGTCTTTAATACGCTCCAAAGTAAGCGCATTCCCGTCACGTTTAGTCACGACCAGGCTCGCTGTTGTATCTTTCCACCCAGCAATCTTTTCTAAATCGAAGTTTGCACCTAAAGAAAGTTGCGCAGCATTTTCAAAAGTATTGCTGTCGTTGTAACCACCATCTAAATTTGTGGCACTTTGGCTCATGATAGAAGCCGTAAATTTATACCCTTGTTGCTCTAGCTTTTGGCGCTCACCATTCCAGTCGCCTAGCAACCATTGACGGTCTTGTGACCAAGGCTCATTAGCAAGTGCAAATTGACTGCCTAATACTGCGATTGTTAACACACTCAGTTTCATTATATTTGGCATTTCAAGTCCCTTTTATCATTTCTATATTTCTATGCTGCGCCTCGATTTGAGGCGCTTCCCTTATTGTTATTATTTAGTTTGTACGGCCGAACTAAGTTCAGACGTCGCGCCAAAACGATCCGTTATATTCGCTGTAATTGAAGCAACTTTGAGAGTTGGCTTCCAATTGGCTTTTGCATTGCCTTCGGCATCTGTAGCAACGGTAACTGCTCCTAAATATTGCTCAGCTTCTTTTGATGCCGCATTTTGATTTCCAAAGAACTCAACTTGATAGCGTTGGTTTGGTAAACCATTAATTTCTACAGTAACTGAACCTTTAGTAGCGGTTAACTTAGGCGCTTTAATGCCTTGATTCGGCTGAGCATTACAGTTTTTTTGATTTGGTTGAGTACATGTTTTTTGTTGCTTAGATGGATCAACGACTACGCCACCACCACGAGAACCGACAAAACCTTCGTGCTCAAGTGCAGGTACACCAAATACAATTGCACCTAACCGCTGATTTGGTACACATGAACCACCTGCTTCACAGCGTTTAATATCTTTACCATTGTCCCAAATCAGGTTTTTAGTCAATGTAATTTTTGCATTTGCATCTTTTTCCGAACGAATAGCAACACCAATACGGTTACCATGCACTCTATTGCTATCAAGAATGTTGCCATCGCCTGTCATGTTGAAACCAATCGAGTTATTGGTCATTTCGTTGTAGGCAATATAGTTACGCTTACCCCAGTTAATCTGTAAGCCATCCGAGTAGTTTTCGAATTTATTACCGACTACGGTATTGTCATTACCCCACAAAATTTCAATACCTTGTGATGGCTCTGGGTTCGCTTTCGTTGAAACAAAATGGTTATTTGCAATTAAGTTAAACGCAGCGCCACGGGTCAGTTCTAAACCATCACCATTGTCTTGGAAGATATTGTCTAAAACTTTGTTGTTATTGGTCGTGGTTGCAGTTGGGTTACCTTGCCCATCATCACCAGTAAGCATGACACCAGCACCACCGTAATTATTACTAATACGGTTATGTTGAATAAGGTTATTGCTTGAACGGTTAACCAATACACCGATACAGAAACGATGAATGTCTAAACCTTTTAAAGTGACATTGTTGACGTCACGTAGTACCACCCCCGGTAAAGTCATAGTACGTACATTGGTGCCGTACTGTTCAGGGTTTGCACCGGGACAAGCTTTTGCACCTTCGCCTTTAATATAATTTGAACCATCAATTGCGATGTATTCACCAGTTTTATCCCACTGGGTACCAATAATTTTGACAGGAGCTTTAATTTCAGGAAGTGCGCTATTTAATTTAATCGCATAAGGTGCTTTGCCTACCGCCTGAATCAAGATCTCGCTCGCTTCGCTTGAATTTGCATTGGCTTGTTCAATTGCCCAGCGTAAAGAGCCTTTATTGCTATCGTCTTGATAACGGTCAACAACATAAGTTTGTGCTGCAGTTATTCCTGAAACCATCAAACCTAATGCAAGAGTAGTTAAACGTAATGTATTCATTTCATCATATCCTTATGATTTATGGGTTTGTTGGTTGAACGGTTTTTAAAATCTGTTTGAGCTTAGTCACATCAATTTGCCCTGGTGCAGAAGCCTCGCCAATCATGCCAAAGCTATAACTTCCGCCCATGTTGGCAGTCGCAACACGAGAAATCGTACCCAGCTGTCCCATCGACATCGTTAACAATGGTTTAGTGGTTTGCTGACTTACTTTTAAAGTTGCGTTCATTAAAGTGAAAACGTCTTGTTTAGATTTTGGCATTACGGCAATTTTTAGAATATCTGCCCCCATTTGATCTTGTTTTAACAAGCGTTTTTCAATTTCATCTTGGCTTGGTGTTTTTTGGAAGTCATGATTAGACATGACAATCAGCACTTTCTTTTGATGTGCTTTTTGAACAATTTCTGAAACTACTTTTTGATCACGGAACATTTCAACATCTAACCAATCCATGAACGGATTTTTTAAATAAGCCTGATAAGTCTTACCATAATCAGCATCGCTAATTTCAAGCTGACCACCTTCGTTTTTAGTACGAATGGTGGCGATTAGTGGCTTATTGCCTAAAATCTTTTTTAATTCATGCCCCAATGCAATCACTTGTTTTGTATCACTTGCAAAACTGAGTAAGTCGATACGGAACTCTGCTAAATCAGCATCTGCTGTATTTGCAATGACTTGAGCTTGCGCTAAAGCTTGTTCTTTGGTCTTTGCTGTAATTGGAACAATTGTTTTAACTGCTGTAGTCGCAGGTTGTGTTTGAGTAGCTAAAGCAAGAGGTTCAGCATTCACCTGTGCTGTAAAAAAAGGGAGTGCAAGCAAACTTAAGCTTAATAATGTTTTCATTTTCATCTCTTTCATACCATCCTTTAAAAAGGCTACACGCATCCATGGACAATCATGTGTAGCCTTAGGTGTTTCTTAAATATCAAAAAATACTGTTTCGTTATCGCCTTGAATACGAATATCAAAGCGGTAAACAATTTCACCATTTTCTTCAAAACGTTTTGCAATAAGAGTTTGGCGACGCGGTGCCCACTCAATGCTATTTAAAATTGGGTCATTGCCATTTGCTTCGGCTTCATCTTCAAAATAAACACGTGTGTGCAAACCTAAATTAATACCGCGTGCGAAAATGACTAATGCAATATGCGGTGCTTGAGTTGAACCTTTACGGCCTGCTGTAGCACCTGGCTTAATTGTATTAAAGCTCCAAACACCTGTTTCAAAGTCTGCACCTGTACGGCCCCAACCCTGAAATGCAGGATCAGCTTTTTGCTCACGTGTATCTGCCTGACTTGGATAAATACCGTTCGCATCAGCTTGCCAAATCTCAATCAGCACATCACGTAGCGGTAAACCCAATCCGTCAAATACCTGACCTTCCAGACGAATGCGCTCACCTTGAGTTTGTTCTTGTACTAACTGGTTATTAAAGTTGTTTTCAAACACTTCAATATTTGCTTGTTGTGGCAATAAACCAATGTGAACGTAAGGACCGCCTGTTTGAGATGGTGTTTCTTTTAATTCCTGAAAATTCCAGTTATTCATGCTCGTGCTCCTGATTAAGTCAAATCATTTTCGAAGTAAGTCGCTCGACGACCACGTAAAGTGATGTCAAAACGGTAACAACGGCTATCAGCTTCGATAAAGTTGTTTTTATCTTCTAGTGCAATCAATGCACGACGTTGATCTTCAGAAGGAATCGTTTTTAAAATCGGGCAAGTGTCAATGAGCGTATCGCCTTCAAAATAAAACTGCGAAATTAGGCGCTGAGCCCAACCATCAGCAATTAAAGAGAAATGGATATGAGCTGGACGCCATTCATTGATACGGTTACGCCACGGATATGGACCTGGTTTAATAGTACGGAAAATATAAAAACCATTTTCGTCAGTTAATGTACGACCACAACCACCGAAGTTAGGGTCCATTGCACCAATAAACTTATCGTTTGGATGGCGATAACGACCAGAAGCATTGGCTTGCCATACTTCTAGAAGTGCATTTTTAACAGGACGACCAAACTGGTCACGGACATAACCATGAACAATGACACGCTCACCAATTGGTAAACCATCTTTGGCATAGTTCAAAATCAAATCATTATCTTTTGGGCCAAACAAATTTGAAGAAAAATGCGGTGAAGTAACTTCAGTTAAAGTCTCATTAATAGAAATCAATGCATTTTTTGGCGAACGTAAAACACTTGTCTTATAACCTTCCGCATATGCAGGTGGATGGTCTTCTGTATTACGTTGGGCGTAAGCACCCCAGCTATGTTGTGACATCTTTATCTCCTTAATCCTGTTCTTTTGCTGCAACTGAGTTGACTTCTATTCCCAACTCTTTAAAGACTTCTTCGGCCATATGCATTGCAGCATTTGCAGCAGGTAAACCTGCATAGAGTGAGCTATGTAAGATCAACTCTTTTAAATCTTCTTTGGTTACGCCATTGTTGAAACAAGCACGTAAATGCATGCGTAGTTCATCTTCACGTCCAAGCGCCAATAAAATTGCGATCGTCACTAAACTACGTGTATGACGTGGTAAGCCTGGACGAGACCACACCTCACCCCATGCGTAACGGCTAATAAAGTTTTGAAAATCTTGGTTAAAGTCATTTAAGTTTTGCAAAGACCGACCAACATGCTTTTCACCCAAAACTTCAGTCCGCACCTCAATGCCTTGTTTATAGCGTTGTTCATCATTCATTGTGATAGACCTCTATTAAGTTGCATCGGTATGCGCAACAAGTGATTTAACAAATACAGCAACAGCCGCAGCAGTCGCTGGAATTAGTAATAAACTGAGAATGGCAGTAAACGACCAATCATTACCGAGTAGTACGGCACCAATCCAAGCACCAAATACCGCACCGAAACGTCCAATACCCGTCATCCAAGAAACACCTGTTGCACGGCACTGCGTTGGATAGAAACGTGCACTTAAAGCTGGCATTGAAGATTGCGCACCATTAATCGCGATACCTGCGCAAAGAACCAATACAGCAAGTAATGTTGAGTTTCCTAAGCTTTGACCAACAGCAATCGCAAATAGACCCGCAGCAAAGTAGAAAATGGCTATGACACGGTTCGGGTTAAATTTATCCATCGCCCAACCAATGAACAATGCACTGACCACACCACCAAACTGGAACAATCCACCAATAAATGCAGCACGCTCCATTGAAGCACCCGTTTCACGCATCAGTGTTGGTAACCAGCTTGTAAGCAAGTAAACAACAACTAAGCCCATGAAATAGGTCAACCAAAGTAAAAGTGTTCCTTTTGCATATGGTTTAGAAAACATAATTCCAAACACATTTTTCTTTTGAGCTGTTTCAGTTTTCTCTTCAGGTACATGGAATGCAGTCGTATTTTGAACTTGAGTTGGCGCGATATGATTTAAGATTTTGCGTACTTTCTCTGGGTTCTTACCTTTTACAATTAAAAAGCGGTAAGACTCAGGTAAGACAAAAATCACTAAAATCATTAAGATCAAAGGTGACCAGCCGCCAAGTAAAAATAGACTGTGCCAACCGTATGTAGGTATGAGCCAGCTACTAATAAAGCCACCTGTTGCCATACCTAGGTTGTAGCCACAGAACATGCATGTCACCAGCAGTGAACGAATGCGTGTTGGACAGTATTCAGAAAATAATGTGGTGGCATTTGGCATCGCCGCACCCAAACCAATACCTGTCAAAAAGCGTAAAACGACAAGGCTATCTAAGTTGGTTGCATACGCAGATGCTAAAGTAAAACCACCAAACACAAGCATCGAAAAAGCTAAAACGATTTTTCGACCAAAACGGTCAGCTGTTGGGCCAGAAACCAAAGCTCCAATAATCATTCCACCAAGTGCAGCACTCATCACTGGGCCTAACTGAGAGCGATCAACACCCCAGTCTTGAGCCAAAGCTGGAGCGATAAAACCCATTGCAGCAGTATCGATACCATCAGTAAAAATAATTAAGAAACAGATGATTGCAATCATCCATTGATACTTACTGAGTGGAGCATCATTAATTAATGCTTGAGCATCGATACTTTTATTTGGTGCAGCGTAATCCTGAGACGCCATATTTGCCTCCTTAAGGCCAATTCCTTTTAAACTACTAAGCTATTAGATTTGCTGAATAAACCTAGTCAATTCCTGAGTAAATCTTTGCGGTTGCTCAATATTAGAAAGATGAGATGCTTCCAATTTAGCAATTTGACTGTTCTTAATAGCATTCTGCATAAACTCAGCATCTGCTACTGTTGTCACTGGATCTGCCGTTCCTGCAATGAGCAATACAGGAACTTGGATTTGCGTAATTTCATCTCTTAAATCAGCATGTGCTAAAGCACGACACGCATTGGCATAACCTTGTGCTGGTGTGTTTGCCAGACTTTGAATCGTCGTTTGTGCAACCACATTATGTTGATAGTCGAATTTTTCACTAAACCAACGTGTGTACGTGGTTTTAACCAATTCAGCCAGTCCATTTTGTTCTACTGATTCTGCGCGACTCAACCACGCCTCAGCCTGTCCAATTTTTGCCGCTGAATTTGCGACAGTAATGCTTAGAAAGCGCTCTGGATAATGAACACCCAACCAAAGCCCTGTAATTCCGCCCATTGAAATGCCACAAAAATGAGCTTTTTCAATATCTAAGGTATCTAAAATATCAGCAACATCTTCACCTAAGTTTTGTAAAGATGTTTCAGCGTTCACATCACTTTCGCCATGACCACGTGTGTCGTATGTAATGACATTAAAATGACTTTTAAGCTCATCTACTTGCGGCTGCCACATTCCATGATCTGTTCCTAAGGAGTTAGATAACACAAGTGTTGGAGCATCTTTTAATCCGTCGGTATATACAGCGAGCTGTTTACCTTGTCGATTGGTTATAAGCTGTTTCACTTTATGTCTCCTCCTTGTGCTTCTTGCAGAACAGCATCAATTTGAGCTTGAATGTTGCCCAAATAGTTTTCTGCTTTAAATATTTCCAGAATTTCTGTTTGACTAAAATGTTCTTTTACTTCATCTAACTGACTAACAACCTCAGATAAATGCTGCTTTTGAGCCACGGCTGTTTTACAAGCTGCTTCAACAACATGATGAGCATTTAAACGTCCAATTTTTGGAGCAAGTGCCATCATCACAGCTTCGGCCATAATCAACCCGTTGGTACAGTCAAGGTTCTGCTGCATATGCTCAGCATTAACTTCAAAACCTTGTAAAACTTCACCAGTACGAGTTAATGCTCCAGCACAAAGCTGAAAAATTTCAGGGATTGCTAACCATTCAGCATGCCATGCGCCTAAGCTACGCTCATGTTCCTGCACCATGCTTTGATAGATGCTAGACATAAGTGCTGGTACACGATTTGCTGCTGCAAGTACTGAAGCTGCTGCAACTGGATTACGCTTATGAGGCATAGTCGATGAACCACCACGACCTTTCGCGGTTGGCTCAAACAACTCTGCAATTTCAGTTTGCATCATAAGAGACCAATCACGTGCCATCTTGCCCGTATTCCCAACAATCATGCCAAGTACACTTGCGATTTCTACAATACGGTCGCGTTCACCATGCCATGTGCTTGTCGGTACAGTCAGATTCAGCTGCTGAGCAAATGCACTCACTACAAGCGAACCTTGATCTTGCAAAGAAGCTAATGAACCCACAGCACCACCTAACTGAGCAGTGAGTACACGTGATTTCATGGCTTGGATACGGTCTAAATCACGCTTAAATGCAGAAGCCCAACGAGCGAGTTTATGTCCTAAAGTAATTGGTAAAGCTTGCTGTAACCATGTACGCCCAATCATGACTTGATGACGATATTGCTTAGCTTGTTGTAATGCTGTGGTATAGCAGTGTTGAAGTTGTTCTTCCACAATGTTTAACGCATCGCGGCATTGCAAAATACAAGCTGTATCTAAAATATCCTGACTCGTTGCACCCCAATGCACATAACGTGAAGCATCTTCATCAACATCTTTAACAATTGCCGTAAGCTGCTTTACAAATGGAATTGCAATATTTCCAGCTAAGCCAGTTGCTACAGCCAACGCTGAAAAATCAAACTTCTCTATTGCCTGCTCAGCTACTTGGGCAATGGTATTAGCCGCATTTTGAGGAATCACACCAACTTTTGCCTGTGCTTGAGCTAACGCAACTTCAACCTGAATCATATATGTGATTAAAGATGAGTCACTAAAGATGTCAGTGACGTCTTTTTGATAAAACAAGCTGGCATATAACTGGCTCATGATTAGACTCTCTCAATAATCAATGCGATGCCTTGACCTACACCAATACACATTGAACACAAGGCATAACGACCACCTGTTTGTTCAAGCTGGTTTAATGCTGTTGTCACGAGGCGTGCACCTGATGCGCCAAGTGGATGGCCTAAAGCAATCGCACCACCGTTTGGATTTACCTTGTTAGAATCGTCTGGCAAA
>NZ_JAOVFN010000026.1:4880-39700 GCF_034650275.1 Acinetobacter sp. IRS14 | reverse complement strand
ATGCTTCTAATGATCGAAAAGAAGGATTTAAGTGCATAACAGTTCGTAACAGTTTTTATTTTTAATACAACTATATGATTTATAATATTATTAGTATTTATTAGTTCGCATTAGTATCTTCTAATCCGCATCGAAAACGGGTAAAAAGACGGGTAACGCCAAATTCATTACCCGTTACCCGTATGTCAAACATAAAATTAACTGACGCAAAGATTAAAACCTTAAAGCCTCAAGAAAAAGTTTATCGCCTTTTAGATGCGGATCGACTCTATATAGAGGTGCGTCCGAGTGGAGCTAAATTTTGGCGACTGAAATATGTTTTAAATGGGAAAGAGTCATCAATGAGCCTTGGCGAGTATCCTTCTGTAACTTTGGCAGATGCTCGTCAATTAAAAGATGAAGTTAGGGCAAAATTAGCAAAAGGTATTGATCCAGTCGACTCTCGCAAAAAAGAACGTCAGGCAATGCAGGTTAAAGTTGCCAATACATTTGACATTGTTGCAAAGGAATATTTTGAACAGAGGTTAAATAATAAGTCAGATATTTATAAGACAAGTTTTATCACATCTTTAAAGAAAGATATTTCTCCTGTAATTGGGAAGAAGGATGTAAACGATGTCACTGCGGCCGACGTGCTTAAAATAATTCAAAACACGGTTAAACGTGTAAGCAAACAAAAGAACTTTGGCACTGGTGAAACAACAGCTATTCAGAATAGAAAGTTTGTTGGTGCAGTGATGCGTTATGCAATCGCAACCCTTCGAGCTGAAAATGATCCTACTTATGCAGTTCGCGATGTAATTGAACGACCTAAGATCAACCATGCTAAGCCATTAGATAGAGATGAAAGACGGACTATCAGAACTAATATTGATAACTACAATGGCTCTGAGACTGTTCAAAATGCTGGTTATATTCTGCTGTACTCAATGCTTCGATCTGTTGAAATTAGAAAAATGGAATGGCCTTGGGTTGATTTTGACAAACGTCTAGTTGAGTTCCCAAGAGAAGTCATGAAGAAGTACAGACTTCATGTTTTACCTATGTCTGATCAAGTCTATGAGATTCTAAAAAAACAGTATAAAAACTCAGGAAATAAAAAATATGTTTTCCCTGCTATTTATAAACCTGATGGCATGTTAGATAAATCAACTCTAAACAGAATGCTTAAATACATTGGGTTGAATGATGTAACTGCACACGACTTTCGTGCAACAGCTTCTACCCTTCTATATGAAAAAGGTTATGAAGAGGCTTGGATAGAAAGACAACTTGCTCATGCTGAATCTAACAAGACCAAAGCATCTTATGACCATTCACAGCACTTAGATGCTAGAAGAAAAATGATGCAAGATTGGGCTGATATTGTAGATAGCTGGGCGGTTTAGTCGCCCTGTTTTTTCTGAAATTTCCACCAAGTCTTTTTATAATAGACCTCATCACGCAAGAAATTGATTTTCAGTTCATTGCCATTGTAGTCATAAATTTTGGTGACTTCCCCATTCTTATCAATGTCAGCAACAAGGTCAACATTCTTTGTATTTGCAAAGTCGTGAAGTTTTATTAACTGATTAGACATTAAATTGCTCTCACACAAATAGAGACATTAACGTTACTATTAATTGTGTGAGCTGTGCAACCTGAGAAGATTAAGCACAGCAATGCGATGATCGATGCAACTTTAGTACGCTTACACATATAAGTTACTTCTTTAAAAAGAGTGCTCGCTCAGCTTCTCGGCGACGAACTAAACCTTTCATAACTTTGCCGCCTGCTCTGTTCCAAACTAGGAATTGATCAGCAGCACCTTGATAATCACGTTTATTTAGTTTCTTTAATAAGGTTGAATTAGCTAAATTAGTTTCACCAAGGTTATAAGTAAATGAAGCTAGAGCATCAAATTGATTTTGAGTGAGCGGGACTTTAACCAGTTTATTGATTGCAGTCTCAAATTTTGCTAAATCATTTCTAAGGTAATCTTCTGCTTGCTGTTCTGTGCAGGTATCGCCCTTTTTAACTCGAACACCATTAGGATATTTAATAGTTCCATAACCTATGGTCCAAACTCCCACACCATCATCGTAAGAAACAGTACGCTTCCCTTCAAAGCCTTTGATGAGGTTTAGGCCAACACTACTTGTAGTTTTACTCATTTTTATTCACTCGCTTTTCAATTAAGTTACTAACAAAATGAGTGCCCATATAACCAATGCCAGAGGCAATACCAACAGATACGATCTGTGGAACATTAAGCCACTCAAGTAAAGACCAGACACCAACTGAAAAAAGCCCACACATAATGGACTCTGCCCAATCAGCCTTACCTAATTTTTTCTTCGTTCGGAAATAAGCCATAATGAACCCCATAAAAAATGAAGTGATTGCTGTGCCAAAAGTTTGTAGAAACTCTTGAATGAATTTCCATGATTCCATGCCTTCCCCCTAATTTCGGCAATAAAAAAGCCCCTGTAGAGGGGCTGATGATTTATGAAGTACCTTTCTAGAAAAGTACTTACTAATTTACTTCCAAAATATATATTCTAATTGGAACTCTTTTTTAAATAGATAAGCTCCGAATAGTATTGAGACTCCAATGAATCCAAATAGGATATCTAGATCCAATATTCCAATTAAAGTAAAACCAATACCTAATATTGATAAAGCATACAGAAGAAAAAAAGATAACTTCTCATTCATTGTTTAAATTCACTTTAAAGGGATTTCCAAAGTTTTTAAGATACCATCGACCAACTTCACCTGAAGCGTCATAATTTATGTGTTTCTGATCTACATATAGAGGTAGACCATCCTTATCCACATAACACTTATCTTTATCACAGAAGAAACTTTCTATTTCAATGATATTTAGGTTAGGGTGTCTTGCTTTCAAGCGAGCTAACATTTCATTCCACTTCTTAAAGTGCTCTTCATGTTGTTTTCGCTCAAAGCTACAACTCAAATCTCCAAACATCTGTTTGCGCAATGGACAGTTTTGGTCTAAATCCTCTACCTTAGGGACTCCCCTAATAATATATGGCTTAGCCCCTGTGCTTGTGACAAGGTCAATTGCTCGACTCAAACCATCTTCCATCACTTGTTCGCTAGAGTGGTTGGTATTATCTTTGAAATGACTAACTTTAAAGTTATCAGCATAAGATCCAGCAAGTACAACGTAATCATACTTATGGGTGCTTAAATGCTCCTTAATTTTATCATTTCGCTCTTTAAATTCAGGCGCTAAATTCAAAGTTCCGTCTTTTAGTACATACCTTTCAACATCAGGCATAAAGAAAGTTGAGTTTTGATCAATTTCATAACCTGTTAAGTTGGCATTACTCAAGAGAACATTCACCATATTTGAATAATGGTTCGCGTGAGAATCTCCAACAAGTAAGGCTTCAACATGCGAATCTTTATGCCCTAAATAGCACTTTTCTAATGGTGGCAACTCTTCAGGTTCAGCATACATACAATCATGACGTATTGTGTGTGACTCTGAGTGGATTGCTTCTTCAGTTTTAGATACTTCTTTACTGAATCTTTCTTTGAATCCGCCATCAATAACTACAAATCCACTAAAACAAGCAAAAGCAATTACAGGTAATAGATAGCCCTTAAATATAATTGGTGCTGGATTTGATCCTTTAAATCTATTTTGAATTGGCTTCTCTACATACCTATAAGTCAAGTATGCAAGAGCAGTCATTAAAACTAGCAACAGCCCCATACTTAAAAAGCTTAATTCACCATATCGGATTTTGTAGAAGACGATTAAAGGCCAATGCCACAAATAAAGTGGATACGAAATCTTCCCAAAAAATGACATTACATTTAATGAAAGAAACTTCTTAGCAATCCCTTCTTTACCTTGCAAGCAATAGATAATTAATGCTGTTCCTAAACATGGCAAAAGTGCATAGATGCCAGGAAAGATACTTTCATTAGTTAAATATAGGCTTGAAAAAATAATCATTACCAAGCCAAGAAATGCCAAAATATTTGCAGTGGTATTTTTAAATGAAGCAGGTCTAATAAAGACGATTGAAGCTCCAATCAATAACTCAAATGCACGAGCAGGTAGCAAGAAATAGGATATTGCTGGGGCTTTAATAGAAAGGATATGTGCAAATGCACACCCTAGTATAATAGTTAAGGCAATTATTAATCCTGTCCACCTCTTAAAGAATGCTAACAAAAGCATCAGTACAGATGGCCAAATAATATAAAACTGCTCTTCAACACCTAGTGACCAAAGATGTAGAAGCGGGATATATTCAGCATTTGACGAGAAATATCCTCCAACTTCAAGCCACATATAAAAGTTAGAAGCAAATACTAAAGATGCCAAAACACTCTTATAAAAAGATACTAACTCCATTGGAGCTAATAAGAAGTGAGAAAAAATAAAACTTGCCAGAATTACTAAAAAGTAAGCCGGAGCTAAACGTAAAACACGCTTCTTGTAGAAATTCTTAAAAGTAAACTTCTTTTCTGTAATCTCTTTACTAATGATAGATGTAATCAAAAAACCAGATATAACAAAAAATACATCTACCCCAACATACCCCCCTTTAAAAAGGGCGATATCCAAATGATTGAAAATAACCAATAAAACCGCAATAGCGCGAAGCCCATCTATTTCCGTTCTATACTTCACAAAATTATGTCCAGTATTGTTATTAATGTATTGAGTAAATTGTATATCAAAATACTTACAAATAAATAACAACACCGAACATTTAATAATGGTTGTTACGCAGTTGTAATAGCCAATAATTCTTGATCAGTAAGCTGTCTATTGAAGAACAGAACTTCTTGAAGTACTTGCGTGCCGTTTGTCGTATAAGTAATACCAGAACCCAAATACATTCGCGTGAGGTCAGTCGTACCACTAAAAGATAATGTCTGCCCAATAACTCCATTCATTGCTAACTTAGCGCCAGTTTTTGAGAAGTTAATTGCCATGGTGTTGTTTTCTGACAATTCAGCACTATTTAAGAATGGTTCCACAACTGCATCTTTTAATCGTAAGAAGTTTGGACGTGATCCATTTTCCATTCGATTAACAAAAATGCCATTTGTCGTAGCAGCTTCTAAAAACTGGAAGAATGGCAATGTGGTTGAGTTGGTTAAATTTCTATTAAATAGAGGGGATGGAAAGTTCTGTTTAATTACTACACATCCCTCTCCATTATTAAAAAGCGTTGCCAATTGTGATGCATTTACCTGAATCACATCACTGTTATAAGTCGCAGCTGCAGTTGTTGTCACAATACGGGTAACACGCTTTCTATTACCTGTTCCTGAATATAAGCAGTAATACTGTAAACTTCCACTAACTGTTAAAGTTAGATTTAGAGTTTGGTTGCCAGTACCACTATTAACATATACAAATGGCGTATCCTGTGTTGCTATGCCCAGAACGGTAGTGCCATCTTTAACTTCTACAGATCCTGTGCCGATACATTCAAGAACAGCCGCAATTTTTGAGCCTAAAGTAAAGGCTAATGATCTAGTAGCTGGTGTCATACTATTAAGCAATGAATTCACAAACATTGCTTCAACCATTAAACCCTTCCTCATTGTAGTTGGATCTACAGTTGTTCTAGGCAAGTTGTTATTAACAATTGAGTAATCAAAAGCCCCGTTATATGAGCCTGCTGTATTTGCTCGAGTACAGGTAATTACATCAGTAATAGCCACACTTGCTGACCCAATTTTGAAACTTGCATCTCTAAAGTCCAGTGATCCTGTTAAGTTGGGAATGCCTAGATCAGAAAGTTTCTTATAAACAACGCTTTTGTCAGAAATTACTGTAGCTGTCATTATAGGTCTCCTATGGATTCAATTGTTGTATCTGCGACCTTTAGCTGCCAACGCGGTGTAGTTACTTGGTCTGATGTAAAAATGCAGCGCAATTTAAATGTTGATTCATCTAAAATTGGCAAAAAAGAAGGTTTATATAAGTTTGGATTTGGATTAGTTACCACTGTTGATTGGCTTGAAGTGAAATTCTGCATGTCATCACTTACAGCAAAGTAATAAGCATCGCTTGAATCAACATGAAGCATAGCAACAAGCTTATTTCCAACAAAACGCATATCAAAATGCCATATAGCAGTAGCTACAGGGAAGCCAGTCAAAACTGCTTCGGTTTTAGATGACCATTGGCGGCTTCTGATGTCTTCAGTGGTTCTGTAGTAGAGCTTTCCATTGCTGATAGCATATAAGTAATACAAATCATCAGTTGGGTTGTATAAAATATTAGGGCTTAACATTTCATCTAATTCAGTGCCATCATTTACAAAATAGGCATCTCGTAACCAAACATAGTCCGACCAGTTTTTCCCATCACATGTAGACTTCGCTACAATTTCGTTGGTAATTTTGTCAGGTGTTGTTTGCCCATCATAACGCAAGGTTCTACGCCAAAAGAAAAGTAGATCACCACGTTTTACGTCATAAACAAATCCAGAGTCAGAACAAAAGCCACTTGTAACTCCATTTATATTTGGCGGGTCCCGATCAAAAGGAGTTGGAAAGCCTGAAATAAGCTCCCATTTTTTTAGCTCTGGATCATTGCTACCATAAATAAAAGGGAGTTCGATATCTTCATTGGTATTTGTATATGGGTTAAGACCTAACCAGTATTTATACCCAGCCATCTTCTGTTCAAACTCAATGATCTGAGGGTGAACAACTCCAATGTCTTCCTTCCAGCTTGGATCATAACCCGGCACAACAATACGTTCTGTTGGAACTGTCAACTTAATTGTATTTACCCAGTTCTGCCCTAGTGTAAATCTCTGCTTACTCATCCACCGTGGAACAGGACATACATATGGGGAAGTTGCACGAACATTACCAAGGCGCTCTAAATAATCAGTGTTATATAAATCACGCTTCTTAATAATACTGTTTGATTTGAGGGAGAAATTCTTTTGTGGAGCATTTAATTGATCAGTTATAACTTTAAATTGTGACTGTACTGAAAGGGTTTGATCAAATAAATATAAGTAACCTTCTTGCCCAATGCGAAAAAAAGAGTCTGAGTTTAGATCTATGAAGTTAAAAATACTTCTGGAATCTTTTTTAAGTAAAGGCTTGGTTTTGTCTTGAAGCTGAACAATAAGCTGATTTATAGAATAGTTACTTCCAAATGTCCAAATTTCACAATTACTATCAACCCAAAAAACATGCGCGTCATTCGAAGAAGCTACTGCAAAGAATGGCTTGGCTGGGCCCTTTTTAATGGATTTATCTACATAGCTAACAGTAAAATCTTTAGACTGAGTTAATGGATCGTAAATTGACTTTGTAAAGTTCGTTCCATCCCATTGCCAATCACCATTATTTGTAGATGTACTATCATTAGTTACAGTAACTTTTGATTTAGCAGGGATGTTTGCCTTGTCTGCATCCATTGCAGCATAAGTTAAATATGCCCTATTACCTACCCCAAGTGAACTAATTTGTCCTTGCAAAGCAAGCTCTGCACTTGTTGCTCTTGTAACTTCATTGGCAATTGATGTACTTAAGGTTGTATTTACACCAGATATCTGAGTGCTTAGTATTGCCTCTGCTGTTGTGGCTCTAATAGTTTCTGCATCAATCTGAGCCTTTACACCTTTGGCGGAAGAAGGCGGATCAAAAGAACTAACAAACTGTACGGGATATTGATTACAGTTCTTAATAGATATAGAACATGAGACTTCTTCAATGAATATTTTCGCAGGCACATCGTCACGAACAATCAAACCATTTCTAGTTCTTAAGGGTTGAGTTGCAAGCTCTGTTTTTTCTTCATTCCAATAAACATTAATTGGGTTTTGCTCAGGATCCTGACCATTAACACCAAGAAATAAAAAACCCGCATTAAGCGGGCTTCCATCGATATCACTAAAAAGTGGGTACGGGGTTGTAACTTTATTGCTCATTTACATACCTATTTAAAATATGTGGAAGTTCACGCGCACGGGATCGAAACGACCTTGGGTGTTATCGCCACCAAAGGTGCAAGAAATTCGAAATTTTGTTGTTGACTTAGCTGTAAAATCGGCATCTTCATTGGCTGACTTTGCATCACCCCCGCCAGAGACTGCACAGTTAGCTACAACGCCATATTTGTTATCAGGTAGGGCTTTAGAGAGTGTCACTTCATACAAGCCAATACTTACACGTGTAACGCTCTCGAAGTTCCCGCCACCAACCTTTGTGCCATCCCCGTTGAATACTCCAAAAGCACGGGCGCCAAAAACGGGAGCGTCACCAGTCGCATTAAGAGCTTTTGCTACCGCCTCAGGCATCTTTTTAGGTGTGATAGCAACATTATCGAGCTCACCTGCTTTTGCTTCAGCAGAAGTGGCGACTCGAATAATCCCTTTATCTGTTTCAGAGGCGTCTTTCACCTCGTCAGTAAACTTCTCATCCACTTCTTCTTTTGAATAGACTTCAAGATTGGTTCTAGCTTCATCTTTGTTAGGCAAGTCTTCTAAGTTTTCACCCTTCTTGAGAATCGTTGCATTAATGTCAGCTTGTGAATCGCCAGTTACAGGATCTACAACTGCTTCAGGAGTAATCCCTGGATTGAGATTGATATATGCAGAGTTCCAAACAGGTATTTTCTGTTTGTTTTGAACAAGGATCGAGACGATTGGATCTGCTGTAAATACTTCGCGTGGCGCACCGTTTCGCACTACATAACCATTTCTGGTTCTTAATGGATTCTCGGCAGGCATCGTCAATGCAGCGTCATAGAACAAAGCAATTGGCGAAGAAATTGGATCTTTGTATTTCTCGCCGATAAAAATAAACCCCGCATCTAGCGGGGTTCCATCTGTGTCATTGTATATGGGGAATGGCGTCGAGACTCTATTGCTCATTCTTTCGTACTCCGTGGCTTAAGAGCTTGAGTTACACGTGCTCTGACCTTGTTGTCTTTAATGTGTTTCGTTGCAAGTCGCAGTGCCGATGCAACTGGCGCAGGGAATCCAGATAAACCAGACATAGCAATATCCATTGCAGCAGCTAAAGTGGCAGCAGTATTGCTGTGGTTAATTGCTGCCGAGGCTGGTGTAGTAAACAATGTTTTAGAGATTTCGTTGATTGCTCGAAGCTTCTCGGCGCCTTGTGGTCCAAATACATAATCAAGTTTCCCAGCATCATCCAATCGCTTAATAGCTTTGTTTAATGCCGCTGCACTGATCATTTGATTGCCTTGAGCATCTGGAGCTACACCAGCAGTAGCTGCATTCTTAATCTCTTGAAGGGTTTGACCTTGGATATCGCGCCATGCTTGTTTCCCTTCATCACCAGAGGTTAGAAGAGTTCGCTTTGCAACACGAAGGTCATCAAGTGATCCGTCATGAATAATTCGTTTCTGAATATCTTCTAATGCAACACGACGGTCATCAGTGCCTGTCTTATTCGTGGTTAAATCTCGAATAATTGTACGGCTTTCCCAATGATCAGCCATGCGTTTACGTTCATTACGAGCTGCCTTGTAAAGGTTGCCCACAACTGGCTCAACATGTTGGTCGATCATGTCTTTAAGGATTGCAGTTTGGCGGATGTTAGGCGCTTCCTGATTTGTGTTGGCATTAATCTCTTGGCGCCATTTCTCCATTTGTTTAATCGTTGGATTGTTTGGAATTAACTCTCCATTCTCACCACGTATAGCAATACCTAAAGATTCAGCTGTGCGTTTAGCACTAGTTAAAATTGGAGTGGTTGGCAAATCTGGCTGTGAGTTCAGGTAGTCAATTACAGACATTGCTTCATTTTCACCAACTCTTACTGGTTGGGTTAAATCTACAGGAGTCTGCGCCTCTTCGGACTTATCAGCCTTTGCATAAGCAACACGTACACGATTCTTATCGGCTTGTAATTGCTTTTGAAGAGCTTTATCAACTGCGATACCAGTTTCACGCATATTCGTAGCTTGAGCGCCTGTCATATCAATAAATGCATCGATATTCTGTTGCATTACTTGGTGTTGTTCTTCTTGGCGTTGGCGAAGTGGAGCACCTAATTCGGCATCTTTAGAAGTTTCAACTTCAAACTTCAGCTGTGCAGGATCACGTGTCATCTGACCTTCTGTCAGTTGAACTGGATAAGGCAATTCTTGCGACATAGCTTGTCGAATCGTAGCTTGATCAACTTGAGCAGCACCCACATTTGCAGGAGCTGGACTCTCTGCTTCTGCCGTTCTCATGCCCACCATCTCACCGACTCGCTGAGCACCAGAACGCACAATATTTGCTGTTGCTTGAATTGGTCGCTGCACAGCCTGACCCGCCCGCTCAACGACTGGCGCAACTGCTTGAGCAGTCCGAATTGCTTGACCATGTGCAATTGGCGCAACACCACGTGCAGATTGACCAACTAAAGCCAACTCACTTAAAGCAGGGGTTAAGGCTGCTAAAGGCTCAGAGATTTCACCCAAGGCTTGAGTATATTCCTGACCAATTTGAGTTCTTGGTGCATAAGTTAAGTCTGCCGCACCTTCTGCCGCATTTTGGGAAATACGTTGAGCTGCTTCTGGTGTGCCAAAATTACCTGAAAGAATTTCACGGCCAGCTTGGCCTAGGGTTCCACCTAGCATCCCTAATGTTCCGCCTGTTGCTCCAGTGGCAGCAGATAAAGCTGTTTCACCCAATCCTAAGGCTTTATCTGCTAAAGATAGCTCTGGTTGTTTAGGTGTGGCTTGTGGTTGTTCATAGGTTATGACCCCATTTGCATCAAAGTCTGGTAAGCCTTGAGGTTGAGTAGCAGCATCTTTTATACGACCATCCTGTCTTGCTTTTTGGTATTCCTCAACAATACGCTGTGCACGCCTTGCATCAACTTTTGGTTGTGCTTGTGCTTCTTGCTCCTGTTGTTTTTTCTTGTACGCTGCAACAATATCTGAGGCTTTGGATTGGTATTGTTCGCGAGCAGGGTTTGCCATTCCAAGATCACTCCAAGACCTTTTTGGCTGAGCATAAGGTGAAGATGGCAATGAGGCCCAAGTGCTACCAGATTTTTGAATTGCTGTTTTGAAGTCGCCCTTCAAGACTGATGGCAATGCGCCATTTTGTGCAAGCAAAGCTACTGCTGCAATATCCTGATTCTTTGGTGAAAAGTCTTTCAGTCCAAGCTGTTTGGCTACACCATTCCATGTATCTTCAAGGAATTGATATCGTCCCGCAGCAGTGGTTGCATTTTTCTTACCATCTGTTTGAGTGAATCCCTTTTTTACACCAGGATGCCAAGATAAATCATTAACACGTTCATTACCGAACAGGGTGTTATAATCATGCTTTACACCTTCTGCACTAGCAATCAAGTTAAGCATTTTTTGCACATTAGGTGCATTCAGTAGCTTTTCGTAATTATCTCTTGTTGCCATAGCTTTTCCTTGGGCGTAAAAAAGCCCAAATAGTTTTAGCTATCTGAGCATTTAATTTGTGGTGACTTATTGACTAATATCAATAATTTTCTTAATTACTTACCAATCAATTGATCGACTACTGGATTAAGCTTTTCGGTGTTACTTTTGTATTTTGTAGGATTTAAAAAGCCACCCATATTTAAGGTGTAATTTGCTGAACTAACCTTGTTGTTATTCTTATAAAGATACAAATCTGCCTTATTCATGACCATTGTAAAATCCCACTTTTGATATGCCGTATATTTCAAGACGTATTCACACCCTTCGGGCTTGTTCCCCTTCAAAAACACTTCAGTATCAATATTATGGGTTTGTAATCTGTCTGAAATAATTTCTTCAAAATTTTGAACTATTACTTTGGAATTGTTTTCGATACAGATCTTTTTAATTTGACTTGCGTCAAAATTAGATTCTTGTTTGACACTGGTAGTAGCACATCCACTTATTATTGTTGCTAGAAATGCCAATATAAAAATTTTATTCATTATTCTCTCCTCATGAATGAAAAGAGAATAACATATGACCAATTTTACAATCCATTCTCATTAACAAACTTCTGAGCTTCAGCAGGAGAGATTCCAAGTGTTTTAGCGGCCTCAGTAACTGCTGGCGAATAGCCCTGCCCCTTGGTTGCATAGAGTTGAGCTTTCCGGTTGGCACTCTTGGCTGCTGCTGACATTTGCTGAGCAATTTTTGTGAGGTTTTGCTGGACAGCTTGAGGGCCTTGGTTAATATCCAACGAAGCGATAGATGATCGAATAGCATCACCCTCTTTATCAGTAAGCGCACCTAAACCACGCATCTTTTCAACCTGAGCTAGGAAAACTTGTGACTTCAAAGTCTCAATGTCTTTGGCAAAAGTATTTTCTGATGTGCCTGGCACTTGTCGAACAAGACGATCCCAGTAAGCACCTCCATTTTCCTTGGCTTGATTAACGAGTTTAGCTGCAAGGTTAGATGCATCAGCAGCCTGTTTTGCGGCATTGGCGTAGTTTTCTACTTTCTCTAGACGCTCAACTCTTTGGATTGAAGATTCTGCTTTTGAAGCTCTTAACTTTGCCGCTTCGATTCGCTCTGTTTTGTCCAAACCATCATAAAACTGTTGCTGATCTTGACTCAATTTGTCGTAGTTGTATTGGTTGTCATATTCAATCTTTTTGCCTTGGTTATTAACCCCAGTTCGACGGTCTTCAGCAGCTAATGGAATATCATTGGTTTCAGCAACAGTTTTCGCAGTGTTAGCTGCCATCTGATTTAACTCATAAGGCTGTTTTTCATTTGCACGATTTTGCATATTAAATTGTTCAAATGTCTTGTCGAACTTTTCACGGTCAACCGTAGAAAGGTAGCCCTGCATTAAGGTCTGAGCATTTTCAGGATTCTTATCAATTAAATTTGCATAAAAGCGCATTGATCCTGCATCTTGTTTTTTCCCTGAATTTTCGTAAGCAGAAGCTGCATTATTTAAGACTTCTTTGGCAATCTCAGGATTTTTATTTGATAGTGCCGCTAAAGCCTCAGAACCTATACGCCAAGATAGATCTTTATCCGCCTGACTTTTACGCTCCCAAACTTTTTGGATTGTTTCTGCTTGAGAAGGATACATAAGCTGAAAACTTGTGAAATTCTCATTTGTAGGATTCTGGATTAAAGTTTGAGTATCTTGTTTTCTTTGCAGTTCAGCTTGTTTCTGTAACGCCTCTTGTTCACGTTGCTTTTGAACTTGCTCAACTGAAGCACCCAGTTGATACCCTTTCCATAAACTATTGGTGAGAGTATCCACTGGGTTTTGAATATCTAAGGTGTAATCATAAGGCTGAACCATTTTTATAACTCACTAGAAACCGTTCTTATATAAATACATGCCGCCAAGGCTACCAATGGCACTATTCACACCATTCCACATGTTGGCATTAGCTTGACCTTGCGCCAGTGCATTACCTGCCTGTGAAGCGCCTAAATTCTGCAATAGACCACTGATATTATTAGCTGACTGCATACCCGCATTACCAACACCAGCGGCAGCGTTCTGACCCAACGCAGTTAAGCCACCTAGATTTGAATATTGCTGGTTTACCATTTGATTTAGTAGTTGTGGAGAGAACTGAGATAAGGCTGCTTGAGTGTTGCCACCACGAAGACCGCCAGTAGCTGAAGCATTCTGAAGAATTGCATTTTCACCTTGTTGCTGATAGGTTTTAAAAGCAGAACTATTGGCAATATTATCAATTGCGGCTTGCTGTGCCTCCGAACCATTCAGGCCTAATAAATCTTGTTGACCGCCTAGTGCTTGCTTGCCAGCATCCACAAAGGGATTAAGTAGTTCACGCATTGCGTCAAATTGTCGACGCTGTTCTTCAATTGAAGCGTAAGTAGTGTCTTGTTGTGCCCCAGCAGCTTTCTTAGCTGCACTTTTTGATGCTTGGCTAGATGCAACCCCAGTTACAACTGCACTTCCTACGATTGCTGCTGCTACCATGTTAATCTCCTAGCCAAGTTGAGTAATAAGTTTCTACAGGTGTATAGCCAAGTTTTTCAAAGAGCCAAGACGCATCTTTATGCATCTTTGAGCCTACGAACATTCGCTGTACGCCACGCTGCTTAAGCTGTTGCTCAACAAATTTAAATAACTGAAACCCTGCACCTGAACCGCGATGTTCTGGATGGACATAGAAAATATCCATCTGACATGTAAGGCAGGTTGAGTAGTGAAGCCCCGGTGCGACAAATCCAATAAAGTAGCCGACTAGTTCCCCTGCTTTTCTCAACCCAACAAATAGCAATTCGCCGCGGTGTTCCGCGGCGATGTATTTGTCGAATTGTGGTGAGAGTGGAACTTTATCTTGGTTTAAGGCCAGTTCTTCATAGTGGATTGGCAAGAGTGGCTTTAGGTAATCAAGGTTAGATTCAAAACTTTCTACATGTGCTGTAATCATTTTCTCACCTTGATATCTATTACCATCGAAAGCCGATCAAAAGCTGAATTGTTAACAACTTCATGTTCAAGTTTATTGTCAAACCAGAAAACATCACCAGTTTTCATATCGAACTGTTCATCGCCAGCACGCAAGTAACATCCGGCAGATGACTGCAAAACCACATGAAACCGTGTGTAGTAATCTGTATGCTCAGGCGAATCTGCGTGAGGAAAGATTTTCCCACCTGGTGCGATCTTATTGATCATCACACGGCCTAAACGCTCTCCTTGAACCAGTGACATTAATCCAAAAATGATTGGTCGTGCTTCTGTAAGAATGGCAAAGGCTGGATAATCGATGCTTTCATGTTGATCGAAATTACTTTCACCACGTTTATATTTTTCAAGTTCTTCTTCTTGCTGAAATACGCGCTTTTCAGGGAATCGAAGCATAATACTTTCAATTTCACCGAATGGGCCTTGAGGGTAATCACGCAAGAACGTGTCTTCCTTCCAAAGCTCAGGATGACGTTTGATATTAAGCATCAGGGCATTTACATCAGCTTGAGTGATAAGGTGGAAATTCTTCATCAAGTAATCTCCCGTCCTGAAGCTCGAATAACCAAAGCGTCAACCGTATCCACTAAGGTGCTAATAGATGAGCCGACTTCTAAGTTATGGCCTACAAGCTCTGGGCAGATATATGTATCACCCGCTGCAACCGTTTTTTCTTTAATTACAAGATTTGATGTTCCAGCAGTAGCACTAGATATAACTAGATTTGCACTAAACTTAACTACACCAGTGGAAGTATTAGTAATTGTAAATTTATCAATTGCTGTTGGCGCTTGAGCGATAAACTGTGTCGTCTGAGAGTTCTCTGCATATTTAGCAGGAATTAATTCTTTTGCCTTAATAGCCATTTAAGTAACCTCTAAATTGAAATTTACGTACTCGAGCGACTGGCAAACAGGATTGAGTACATCTTGTTCGATGAATTCTTGTCTTGGTAAATATTCGTTGTTGTTCACATTGGCTAAGCATTCGTGCTTAGGCTCAGTTGCAACCATTTCAGCCAGATCAGCCACTGCTTCAATGAGAGAGATGGCTAGAAATGCATTACTTAGAGCAGCATCAGCTGTTATTTGTGCCCCTTGAATAGCCTCTGCATCACCATCTGCAATTGAGGGCAAGACTCTAAATAATTTTTCAAATGCCTTTACTAATCGTTGATTGCCACCACACATGCGCTCTAAATCAGAGCGTAGTGGTGTTTTAGGATCTATTAGGGCCATTTACACCACCAATGGCTCGATATAAGCCTCTAAGCGTGAAATTGAAAGTCTTGCAGTTGATGTGCCAGTGAACTTTTGCATACGCCAATTGTTCATGTAGCCTTGTTGGAACCATACAAGACGCTTATTTAGCTCACCGACTCGACCTGCTTTGATCGTCTTTGGATTTGACCAAATAACGCCGTCTAAAGAGTATTGAGTCTGGATAGTTGGGGTTTTATTTAGTTCAATTCGACCAGTTAAAGCGACTAGCTCGATTTGATGGAAGATTGCACCACGTGACTCGTTATAGAGAATTGTCGTGCTAAACTCCCAATCTACTTCTAAGCCCCAATGCTCACCCTTCTGATTGTTCAAGGTCCCCAACTTTGGAAGTTTTGGATGACCTACTAACCATTTGCCATAACACCAGACATGGTTTTGAGCGTTGTACTGTTTGCCAGATGACAAACTAAACCAGATAGGCTGACCTACTGCCTCAGAAGCTGATGCGTCATAGACAAGGGTTTGATTTGGCAAGTGAAGGTAAAGCCAGTTATGACCCTCTACTGAACGAGACTCAAGCAGACACTTTGATAGAGTCTTTTCATCATGTTGATGAATGATTTGCTCTATCTCCCGTGTTGAGATCTTTTGAGCTGAACCATTAGCTGACAACCACAAGGCTACTGGCTCATTCTTGGCACTGCCGAGAAACGCAATAGCATCAATAAACTTACAGCAAGTGTGAGTGCCTAATGCACCACGCGTTGCCATAGCTCCATCAATACGACTAAATGGGAAGTTCTCCCCACCAACGTTGTCGAAGACTTCAATTGAATAGCGGTTAAGAACATAAACCTCATTTCGAAGTTTAATTAGAGCTACAATTGGATCAGGGTCCACTTCTGACGAGCCGTATTTCAAGGTACTGACTGCAAATGGATCATTCAATTCAGTGATGACAATAAACTCACCATCAGTTGTCATGAAGTAACCGTCAACCCAAATGACATCTAAAACATCTAACAAGTCTTCATCTGTAACGCGCTTTAATTCAGTGCCGTTATATAGATAAAGATATGTGCCTGAATTGATAGCCAAGTAGTCAAAAGAATAGTCAAAATTACAGTATCCAGATCCACGAACATCACCTATTTCTGTTATCGATGCATCTGCATTTACTTTAACGAGCTTATTGCCACAAACGCGGAAACATACACCATTCCACTCAATTCCACCTCGATCGATACCAGGTAAATCAGCGAACTGATCAATGCCTTCAGCAGGTCGCAAATAACCTTGAGAAATGCCATTTTCTTTAGGAACTGGAATTAAATTGCGAGGATATGATGTGCGGTAATCTGAATTTTGATCAGTGTAAATACCATTCATTACAGGGATTTGCATAGCTACCCCCTGCGGTACCAAGTGCCCGATAGTTTGTCGAATTGAAGACTAAAGAAGCCTGTTGCATGTATTGCATTAGGTGCACCAACTACAGCTGCACCGTTGCCATCAACTGTGAAGTTGGTGATCTGTTGTGAACAAGTGAAGATGATCATTTGCTTGTCAGAAACTTCTGCATAAACAGGTAACTTGATGGTGCCATTTTCAATACCACTTGATGGGTTTAAAAGCAGATATGTTCCCTCAGGGTGGTTCTCAACATTTAAAATGAAATTGGAATAAGGGTTAAAGTGCTGAACAATTGGACTAGTGCCAGATTCAGGCGGTTCTGGCTGATTCTCTTTGATCCAATCAAGTAGTAAATCCTGTGGAAGCCCACGAAAGTCTGAACAATTCGCTTTGTACAAAACAAACTGATCACCTGATTCAATTTTGTCTGTTGAATTTAATCGCTTACTCATTAAAGAACCCCACACTTTGATCAGGTGTTAAAACGTCGTTGTCTTGTGTTTGTCGAATAAATGGATCACATGATTTATTGCCAGCACCACTTGGTAGCTCACAGCTATATTTCATCTTCGGAGGATTTGAGACAGCTTTTTGCAGCACTGTGTTGTAAGCAGCTTTAGCTGCAATCTTGGTTTCAGGCATTAAAGCTTTGCCATGTGAAGGAGCAATCTTGATTGCCAAATTTAAGTAGAGCGCTTCAACTGCATAATCTGGAACATTGGTTTCTTGGTCTACATCACTGCTATTCGCTTCACTTGGTAATGGATAACCAACTTGGATGTTTTTTGTCGACCAGCCTGCAACCATTGAATCCATTTTTCTTCGAGCACTTTCTATCTGCTCGGGTTGCAAATCATAGAACATAGCAGCCAGACCGAGTTCTTCATAAGCTTGCTCAATGATTTGCCGCTTTGTCCATGACATGATTATTCACCTTCTTTTGGGTAAAGGCTTTCAAGCACATAGTTCACAAGTACGTCTTTGCCATCACGTGAGCCGTATTTAACGCCCTTCTCATCAAGAATGGCTTTTAACTCACCTGCATCCATTGCTGAATATTTGTAGATGTCGTTTTCTTTTTTAAGTGCATTAATTCGGGAGATATACTCACCTTTTGCAGTGGCAAGTTGTTCTTCAAGCTCTTTGTTGGTTTTTAGTGCCTCAAGGAGTTCTTCTTGAACCTTTTTAAGTTCACCACTTGAACCAGCCACCTTTCCAACCACTACAATTTCTGGCTCTTTTAATTCTGAGTAATTGACATAGCCTTCTTCGCGCAAATGCTGTTCGTGATCTTCACCATCTGCAATCACATGTTCATATGATTTAGTGTCGCCACGATATAGAGCTTTAGGATATTCATCTGACATTTCAGCCTCCAAAAATGACGACGCCCGCATATAGCGGGCATTTGTCGTCACTGGGTTAGATTAGGTTTGGTTGAATAATTCAATACCAGCCATTTCTGGATTCACCATCACAACACCAAACATAGTATCTAGACGATACTTAGTCTTCATTGTGTTGATGTCATATTGTTTCTGGAATACCAGCTCAATACCTTGGTCAGTAGTTGCACGCAATACCGCTGCGCCTGCATTTGTAGGCACCGCATAACGCGCAGGAATCAATTCAATTGCATCACGATGCCAGAATGGGTTCGCATAAGCTGTTGCTGTGTTGAGCATAGTGATAACTGCACCATTTGCAGGTGTAGCACTTACATTCTGATATTGCTTTTCAGCTTCAGAAGCGCCTTGAGCAGACACAATCGGAGGCGAAATCACAATCGAAGTTGCACTGTTCACTTTAACAACACGGAAAGTCTTTAACTGACCAGTTGCTTGTTTTGTGATTTGGTGTACTGATTCAACACCAGTGATAGTGAATGCATCACCTTCTTTGAGAGTTCCACTAGTCACAGCCACAGTGATTGTTTGATAGCGGTTATCAACGTTGCCAACTTCGCCCGTAGCAGCCGTAGAAGTCGCTTTAGGGACATAGAACTGATTAGCAGCACCAATCGTCACACCAGTTGCTGTAGCAGCGCCTAGACGCTCTGAATAGTCGAGTTTGAATGCATCAAAACCAGCAACATCACCAATGTATGCGCGGTCATAAGCAGTCTGAACTTTACCAACTACATTTTGACGTTTAGCCAAGTCGCCAGCCATTGAGTTGTAATCACGAGTTGCCAATGCAATACGACGATCATTCATTGGGATGCCTTGCTCATTCATGATTGCATCAGCAAGTGCCACATCATCAAAGCCAGTTGCTGCACCAGTACGTTTAACAACTAAAGTACCTTGCAATGATGCAACTTTAGAAACAGCCAAGTTGATATCAGAAGCAAGTTTTTGCTTAGCTGCATCACCTAAACGGTTTTCTTGCAGTTGGTCACGTAGTTCTTGAGCATCAAGAATCCAAGGGCTAGATTTTTTATAACCAATGGTAGCCGGTACAGACAATTGAGTTTTGTCTTTAAAGTTACCTGTTTGATCCATACCATCATAAGAGGTAGCGATGTAAGGCATTGGACGCCAAATTGTGTTGTTTGAACGTTCTGCTTCAACATCGCTCATGCGGTACTTGTTTACTAGCTTTGATAAAACAAGTTGGTCTTGGAAACCTTCCAACATGTCCTCAAAGGCAACGCGTTCTTCTTTAGAGAAACTATTAGACATTATTGCCTACTCCATTATTGATTTTGTTTAAGCTTTCGCTTGTATTCATTAACTTTGGTGTAATCGCCTGACTTCTCGGCATCTGCTCGGAGTTTTGCAAGCGTGTTGTCCACAGAGCCACTTAATGCAGCTGAGCCGCTAGGTTTGCGTTCTGGACTAGTTGAAGGTTTACGTACTGTCATCTTGATCTGAGCGTCAATTTTTGCTGCTGCAAAAGCGAATTGAATTGGGTCAGTAATTGCTGCCAATTCTTTTGCTTTTTGAGGGTTTTTACCTAGGTGATAGATAAGAAGTTCAGGCTTTTCGGCTGCGTGAATCAAAATGCCTTGTTGAGTTTGAGATAGCGCATCTCGCGCAAGTTCTTCAGCCTCATCAAAGTCTCGTACTTTCGATTTAATTGCAGTCTTTTTGGTTTCATAGCTATTGAGCTTTTCTTGCCAAACCTTGTTAGCCTTTTCTTGCTCTTCGCGCTTAGAAGCTTCTTGCTGTTCATATTTGGCTTTTCGTTCGTGCCATTCTGTAAACTGCTTTTTGAACTCCTCTACATCATAATCAGCACTTTCTAGAGTGGGCTCCTCTCCCAGCTCAATTGGTTCTGATTTATCAGTTCCATTCACTTGAGCTTCAAGCTCTTTGATGCGACGCTCTCGAGCACGTTCTTCCCTTCGAATCCTTTTGATTTCAGCACGTTCTTTCTTGAGCCATTCAGGGGCTGGCTGCCGATGAAAGTCATCTTCTTCCTGCTCTTCTGGTTTTTCATCACCTACAACAATGTCGAACTCTTCACTTTCTTCTTGAGTATCTTCATTAGTTGATTCTGGATCATCTCGATCTTCATCCTCTTCTGGTGTTTCAATCTCAAGATTTTCATCTTCTTGAAGTTCGTCTTGTTGCTCTAGATCTTGTTCAGACATTTGCTACTCCCTCACTCATAGGCTGAGCGGACGCCATGTTTTGATTTATCGTGTTAATGGCATTGACGACAGAATCTCTCTGTTCGTTTTCCATAGATGCGAGTGTTTTTGCTGTATCAGCTTTGGTTTGTTCGGTTTTGGCAGCTGTGAGATATGTATCTGCTTGAGCTTTCATAGCTTTCGCTTGCGACTCTTGCGTTAATGCTTCAGCCAACTGTGTCTGAGGGTCAGGCTGTTGATTCTGCGCTGCAGCCATCAATTCCTGTTGCTCTTCTTCAGTAGGTTCTACAACCCCGATTTGAACCAACCACTTCCGGTAGTAATTGCGGAAATCTTTGATTCCTTCGCCTTCCATGTTCATGTAGATCATTGCAAGTAGAATCTTCATATCTTGCTGATCTGTAGTGAACGGAAGTAAGGCTTGTAATTGACGTACGATTGCTGATTTCTTGCTTGATGAAGTTGGCCCAACATCAACCCCAACATCAAATGATGCTTTGGTTAAGTCGTTTTCATACTCGATACCACTTTCACCAATGACAGGTCTTGCCAGCTCTGCGCTATCCACTTCATCTTGCTTACCAATCGTCTTCATTCGACGACCTTCTTCAACATAAAGTTCTTTGGCCATAGATAACCAAATGGCACCACAACGCTTAATTGCTTTTGCAAAGTTATCAATGTAGATGTAAGACTGCATACCAAGCTGGTTTTGAACTAAATCAATTGCCTCTGCACTCACATTGGCGTTGATCTTCTCGCCTTGCTCTTGGTTGCCTAGAAGCTCTCGGATGTCTACATCTGTTAATTGCAACAATGCTGCTAACGATGCAGGCACCTGTGGAGGTTTTGTGTATGAAATTGGACCTTGTGCAATCAAGTTGCCATTGATGTCAGTTAAAGGATTGGCAAGCAAATACGGATTATTGTCAATATTGTCGTTGGCCCACATATGTTCAAAGCCAGCAACCTGTTCTGGAGCCATAATTGGCTTCTCAATTGGAGATAGAGCCGCAATTTCACCTAATCGGCTGAGTTGCATGTTCTTGAGGCGTTGCACATCCTTACAAAGGCGTACATGCCCCATGCAACGCTCAACGTTATCTACAAACCAGCGCTTACCATAAACAGGAACAATCGGGATATATCGACCTGCAATGTACCCACAATCTTCAAGAACTTTAGAACCACTCATCATGTACTTGTGTACTTTTCGACGCTCAAGAGTCTTGACTCTTAACTCTTGTGCACCTGTAGCATCTAATCGCTCTTGAACTGAAGGATCATTTTCAAGCTCATCTGCCAAGTAGCGCTGTTCAGTGCCATCGATTAGCACAAAGATGTGTTGTTTCTCTTTGACCTTCTCAACAACGTAGTATTCAGCTACATAAACAATGTCAGGTGTGCACCAATCAAACTCAGAATTGGAAATGTCTTTATTCCAGCTTGCTGGATCATCGTCATATTCTTCTTTGTAGGCATCATGAGTCATGGAAGTTAGGACAAAGCAAAAAATTGCATCCGCCTTGTCTTGGCGCTTAGCATCTAAGTCAAAGAACACACATGAGTCAGCATCAAAAATTGGCTCAATCTTGATGCGTTGGCGCTCATTTTCTTCGTCTTCTTCATCTTCTTCACAAGCACGCAAGCGGAAAGCACCAAAGCCACCACCCACAGCTTCTTCAAAGGCATTGTCGTATGCTTCTTCTGCGCCAGAATCCTGTTCATCTGCCCTGTACAAGCCATCACATGTATCTGCTAGCTCATCATTCTGTGAACCGTCTTTAGAAACAAAATCTACTGTGATTCGGTTATTTCGATATTCATTAATAATTCGAATGACAGCCAAGTGGATTTTATTGACTTCAAACTTCGGCTTATTTGCGAATTGCTCGCCTAGCTTGCCTTCCCATTGCGCCCCAGCGATTGAATAAAAACGACGATCCTCTAAACACTGTTGACGTTCATCACGCACAGCACTTTGGATTTTGTCGAATTGGATTTTTGCACGGGCGTGTATGGTCGCAAGTTGTTCTTTTTTAGTCACAACTTGACCTCACTTAAATTAATTTAGTTCCAGCGGTGCGCTGTAGGAATTACTTGGACTTTTGGTTTTTTAGGCTTGCCAACTAGGCCTTTTTGAATTGCATGTCGACGCATCATGTATGCATAACGTGAAGCATCTAAAACGTCATCGCCTACTTTTACAATTCGGCCTTTTTCGTCACGGTGATATTGAAGGAATTCATCTAGAAATGCTCTTAAGCCTTTAAATACCTTCCACTGTCCTTTGCGCATTAGATCAAGGATTTCAAATAATCCTGCCTCTACACCATTAGACCCATCCACCCAAGTTGCATGCTCATTAAGCATGTTGAAGCCTGCTTCTTTGTAGTACGACTTTTGTTGGTTGCCTGAGCTTTTTTCAGTCTGAAGACCATCTAAAGGCCAAGCAGTTGGCACACCTTGAGCCCATGACTTAACAGCACCCCATGCATCATTTGGCGACACTTGGCGCTGTTTCCATGCATGTGTGACATAGACAGTTTCTGTTTCCATATCAATTGCAAGCTGGACTTGAGCTTGTGGATGATCCCATCCAAAGTCCATGCCATCAATAACCATCCAATGATCTGGAATTTCAAATGGATCACATGTAATGTAATCTTCACTTAGGTCATAAATACGACCATGACCAAGCATTGGAACACCTTTAGTACGCATTTCTCTTTGGTGTGGTGGAATTGCATCAAGCATTTTTCTCTTAACTTCACCACTAATATGTGGTGCATCATCCCAGCCAGCCTGAATAAGATATTGCCCCTCTCCAGGTGTATCCATAAATTGAATAACTAATCCAGTACGTCCGTTTTCAGGTGTGAAGGTTAAGATCCCACGACCACCCTTACCTTGGTCGCCATTCGTTGTGCGAATAAGAACTTGAGGGAAAATTTCTTGGTCTTTTGGCTCTTCATCAATATGAAACCAATCAACTTTATCCCCCATCAATGCATGTTGTCCTTGAGAATAAGACCAGAATTGCACTTTTGATGTTTGATACTGAACATCGCCACCACCACCATGTCTTACATAGACTGACTGCATGGCATTTGGTGTTCCAATCATCGATTCATGATCAAGAATGTATTCGGGTGGAATCAAACCACCGACCCATTTATTCTCAATTCTACGTCCAAAAATTGGAGTTTGAAGTAAATCTCGACACTTAACACCTGAATAGCCCAATAACCATGAAAGTGGGGCCTTATCATATGTATGCCCATCCCACCAATCAGGGTAATGACCCAATGCATGAATAGCATCAACATAAGTTCCAGAGAAGGTTTTGCCAATTTGGTTTGCAGCCATTAACATGACTTGCGAATACTGCTTGGTTGCCCAAATTAACTCTTTCTGAAATGGATAGAATTTTTCACCAAGAGTCTTATATCTGTAGGTTTCTAATCGACGCTCTTTCTCTTCAAGCAATGCTAAATACTCAAGCTTCTCCTCTCTTGTCATTTGGCATCACCTTATTTTCAAGCTCTTTGATGCGCTTATCCAAGTCATCATCGGCTAATTGTTTAATATCAACTTTCCCTGAGTGTTCGTGCTGAACTTTGTCTGTAAACATATTCATATGCTTACCTAGAAGCTCATTGGCTTTGTTTGCAGCAGAATATTCACCCTCTTTCATTGCCATATCCGCAATGTCTCTAAGGTTTCTAATCACCATGTACTGATCAACACGCAAGTCGGCCATTCGTTCTAGATTTAGATATGCAATCCGATCCTGAACGTCTTGGCGCTTATACACAGCCCAAGCATTTTGACGATGCTCGTAACCAGCTGCTTGCCCTGCGTCTGAAATTCTTAACTTAGGGTTTGCAATATATTCTTGGCAGAACTTCTCATGGCGTTCATCTTCAAGGGGTTCTGCGCCTTTGATTTGTTCTTCCATTTAACACCTATAATTTATCTAATAACTCTAAGATTTTAGCCTCAACCTTGCCTGCGATTTCATTGTTCTCTCTGCAAGCATTTGTATTGTCTAGCTTAATTAAAAGTTCAAGCTTATGCTTGGTTTCATAAGAAGAATTAATACCTACAGACTCACATGCTGTTTCTTTGTAGTCATCTTCCGTGTGGTCGAGATTGTCATCTTGATATTTGATTTCGTCATCATTTGATTTCATATGTTGTTCTTCCTGTAATTTTTGAATTACTGATTGCAATGGGAATGGATAGAGAGGAATCATTGCTCACTCCAACACATACATCAAATCATCAGGCGTTTCTAAGTAGCAGCCTTGTTTCAAGCAAAATGCATGAATGTCGTTTAGGTATTCGGTGAATTGAGCTGTACTTGCATCCGTCGTGCTCATTAGCTCACACAGGCCGTTTGCTACATCTTGATATAGTGGATGCTTAAAATCCTTTAACTCTCTAACAGCCTTGAATGTTTTCTTGTATTGGCCAACGTCATCACGATCATAAATCTTTGCTAGGAAATTCTTCTTAAAGAACAGATGTTCATATTCTTTATCTGTTCCCTGCTTCTTGCTCCACTGATTAAGCCACATCCAGTACAAACGGTTTTGAGCTTTAGATCTGTCTTTCTCTTGAGGTGCAATAAGTACAACTAACGGCTTCCCTTCACTCGCTGCCTTACCATGATTCACATTTAGAAAGTTAGTAACTGGTGAAATGTCGCAATGGTTCTTAACAACTTGTCGGAATTCCATTTTGACCTCATTTCTTTGTGATAATCCAACCAATCAGTAAACCGATTAAATAAGCAAATAGGATTATGAAACCTTGTTCTGTTGTCATACCCACCTCAATAAAAAACCACCCGAGGGTGGCTTAAAAATTTAAATCTTTATTTCCAAAGTGCCTTTCATAAGCCCTGATAATATCAAGCGGGACATAAAGGTGTTTTGCTGCTTTCTCTTCGCCTAATCTTCTAGCATTTGCCGCTTCAGACCTATCTGTTTTTACTAATTTTCTTATTAAAACAGGGTCACTTGGTGAGTTATTGTATGAAGTTCTAGCTTGTTCAACGTCTTCACGCGTTAAAAAACGATACTCTTGATCCATACTCAGTACAGGTATTAGCTCGCATCCTACCACGTTGCTTTGAACGCAGCGCTCAAACTCAGGTGCACTACAAATCTGTTCATGCGCATACGAACTCACAAATAAAAGGTCTGGATCTTCCTTATATTCTTCTTTAAATGTCTTATGCCCAATGAATATTTTATCAGCTATCGACATGCTTTTTATCTCTTAGAATTTAAGGATACTATATCAAAAAACATCACTATCTTTAAGATTAAGCATCCGCTCTGTTTTTTCTAACCAACCACCAAATAGAGCTTCTGACTCTTGTCTTGTGCCTAATTGGTATGTGTCAAATAGGAAGTGACACTTATGGCATAACGGCACAGTAAACTCATCTGAGGATTTTATTCCCTTCCCCTTGCCGTGCTTACCAGAATTAGAATGAGCCGCTTGTGAGTAAGGATAGCCGCATCTAACGCATGGAAGCGCTCTTATTTCGTTTAGCTTCTTTTGCGAGCGCATTTTCTAAGTTCTCTACTTGTTTGCTTAGGTCTTTCTTGACTCGCTCACACTCATCTTTGAAAGTCTGGCTGCTAAACAAATGGTTATAGCTGTTCAACTTACTTAAGTTGCTTTTATAGATTTCTAAATTCTTCTTCGCTTCGATTGTGTCCATACACTCACCTAAGTATTTGCAAGTCGCACATTCATCCAATCTGGAATAACAACTTTGTTTTGATCAGCTTGTTTTTGTTGCTCTGGGTCTTTCCATACAGAGCTTCGATTAACTTCAAACTTAGGAGCTGCTTTGCTAAGTGTCTGCCCATTTGTGCGATAATGCCAAACACAACGACCATTTGGAAAACGTTCCCAATGAAATGCGCCATCAGGTGCTTTGGTCCAATCAATCATTCTTACTCTCCAAAAAAGAAAACCCCGTCAAACGACAGGGCTACAAACACTTAATCTTTCCACACTTTCTGCATTCTTTCTGATTGAACATGTCGGATTCATATTCCCAAACATGTATGCAAAAGACCTGCTTAATTATTCGGAGCATATGAACCTCCAAAAAGCAAAAAGCCCATCGAATGATGAGCTATTTATTCAGTGATGCCTTACTTACACTTCGCACCACTATAGCACGAATATAACACTTGCCTTGATCAAGGTCAATTTTTCAGGGCATTAAAATTTAATAAATGGATAACGGACATGCATTGCAGCTAATCCACACTTAACATCAAACTTTGCATCTACTCCTGTGCGGTTTTCATTTACCATTTCAGCCCATGAATTTCCATAGAAATAGCGGTCAATCACAGCATCTAACCACTCATCCAAAATGAATGATTCATCCTGCATATCCAAGATTAATCGCTGTACGGCACGCGCTTCATTGTCTGTAATTTCACAGGTTAAACCTTTACGTGACACCTTTGGCTTTTCCTGCTCACTCAGCATGTAATCTGCCACAACCTGACGCTTCTTCTTGACGCCTAACTTAAACTTCTTACGCTTAACTACTGCCTGATCCATAGCGACAGCAATCGGGTTTATGCTCTTTCCACAAGTTCCAGAATTTGAGTACATCCAAGCCCCAAATTGATAAAGCCATTCTTCTAGACTGTATTTAGTCCAGTCCGTTGTTTGCATAATGTGATTTACTGCCGCATTCATACCGTCACCCTTAATCGTCCAATTCAGCTTTGTTTATTAGTATTGAGTACAATTCTTTTGAATAATTTGAGATTGAGAACTTTTTGCCAATTAGTTCTGAAAATTCATCATCAAGTTTTTGCACCAGATCCATGTATTGAAGTTGATTTTCCTCAATTTCATCTGTTGGCCATTTAGGTGTCTTTGATTGATACTCTTCTGCCCATGCTTTGACTTGCTCAGCCTTATCTTCAAAACGAGTGCGAAAGAAAGCATGAAAACCCTCTTCATGCTGTTCGTAAGTGCCAACTTCATAAAAGACCATCACGCCACCTCAACCTTACTAATCACTTGAAGCGCTTCGTCTGTGCTCTCAACCACAAAGACTTTGCCGCGCCATGATTCATGCCATTCGATTTGATCAGGAGTAAGCTTTCTATCCGACTTATACTTCTGACCATCTTTAATTTCCATTAAGTAGTTAGTGCCTCTAAACCCTACAAGCAGATCCAGACATCCTTTTCCAGTTTAAGCAAGCGACTGAACACTTGCCCCAAGTTGGCGTAGAGCTTTGACAATCTCGTTTTGATTTGCATCAATTTTTGCTGCTCTACGCATTATTTCAGAAGCTCCTGTATCTCATGCTGAATAGCCTCAATAGCACTCGCATAACCTTGAGAGTACATATCTGCTGTTTGCTCCCATTCGCTCCACTTGTCTTCAAACATTTGGTCAAGACGCTTATCTAGCTTGATCAACTTCTGCTTGATGTGCTTATTTACATCCTTTGCAATTGTTGGTGTATAACCTCCACGCTTAGCATTCTTAATCTGCTTCGCGTAGTTTTGAGCCTCTTTGAATGTGGTCATTGGTCACCTCACCACAAGCCAATAAAAACTTTGATACATGCTGCGAAGAAAACCACTTCTACAAGTGCTAATGATCTAACAGTGATTAAGCCCTTACCTTGCTTTAAGTCATTAATCATTACTTGAGAACTGGTTATATTTCTTCTATGCGATGCGATTTGCAAACGCTCCATTTTTAATGGTGAAATGAAATATGAGATACCTTCAATCAGCCTCACTAAGCACTTGATCAGGATCCAGATAAAGATAACTTTCACGTATAGTTCATTGCTCATCCTTCCCCCTTGAGCGCTTGCTCTTTCTCTAATGCTCTACGTGCAATGTCTTTTGAATATGTATGGTCTTCTGACATCTTTACGGCCCAATAACCATTCAACTCACATCCATTCAGTTCAGCTTCTTTTTGCATATGTGGAATTGGATAAGCGATTTGATATAAAGCAAGCGTCAGGGCATCTACTCGGCTCTGTAGTTCATTGTTTTTTTCTTGCTGGTGCTGCCAAACTAGATCAGCAATTGTCATGCTCATATTTGGATAGAAGCCAAATTCTTCATTAAACCTGTTCCAGTTAGGCCCGAGATGATTAGCCATCATCTCTTCGCCAGTGGTTTCAATTAGCCATGCTTCAAGTTCTAGATTTCTGCTTTTGTTATCCATCACACATCCTCCACTTTGCAATTCGGCGAAATGTGGTTTTCTATGTGGGAGTCGTCGCCGAGGTCATGCGTAATATCTCTACCAAGATCAAAACCCATAGCCACAACACCTAGATCATTTAGTTTGATGCCGCAGCTCATTTGGATCTTGATGTCGTCCAGCCGTTTGCCTGCTTCCACAAGAACAACGTAATCACCCGCTTTAAACTCACTCATGGCTGGCTCCTTTTTCTGCGAAGAACTGCACCTTGTCATTTGGATGCATCTTGTTCCAATCTTCTTGAACCCATTGGATATAAACATTCACCAAGTGAGCTAAGTTGTCTGCGTCTTTTGCTTTCTCTGTGAATAGATCAATCATGTCTCGCTTATAGAAATCGACTGCCTTTTCACGATCAGTCCAGATTAGGTTTTTATAGACTCGCCCATCCTTACCAAGTCGCTTAATGAAAACTCCATCCACGTTTGGATTAAGGGCAATTAGCACTGCACGTCTCACAATGAGAATTCGATCAATTATCTTCATCCCCGCCTCCGTATATTGATTCGTGGTCGCGGATGGCTTGCTTCAAACGATCTGACTTATAGCCGTCTGGAACATATGCTTTTGCACCTTGCAAGCCACCTAGTTTTTTAACCAAATCCAAAGACTCCACCAGACGCTCTAGGCCAGCAATTGAGACACAAGATTCGCAATCACTAACAACATCTGAGTCGCAATAATTAATGTAGTCCTTGCAATCCATGCACCACTCAGATGCCCATTCAGGAGACTCATTAATAAGTCGTTTAGCCTCTGGCAAACCCCAATCACGAATAAACTGTTCTGGTTTCATTGGCTTTGCTCCTTAAATCTACGAGTTGCAGCAAGCATGTTTCTATTGCATTTAAAGCCCTTAAACATCAAAAGAACCTTGCTACCATTTGTTGCTACAAGATCGAATCCTTTGACCTGAACGTCAAAACCAATATCAACTAGAAAATTCTGAAACTCTTCGTAGGTCTTTTTATTTACAGACCAATCAGCGATAAATAGTTTCATACCGCCTCCTTGTCATGTCCTGTCATGATCTCTAAGCGCTTGATCTCATCTTCGATATACCAAACAGCCTTTTGTAGATCTTGGATTTGACTATCTGAGTCCTTTAAGCCATTTCGCCATAAATATTTGATTGCATTACCAATATTGAAGTTTCGATGTCTTGTGATCTGAATACACTCAACGCCACTTGGATCACTTGTGTAATGCTTAGGGTGGTTTACGTTGTCAGTCATGCCACTAACTCCTTAATCACCATGATCTCTTTGCCTTTCATGAGGCGCTTGTATAAGCTCAACGTGCATTTGCGAGTGTTTCTTGCTAGAGAGATAAGCGAAGGAGATACATTTGCCACTTTGGCCAATTGCTGCTGTCTTCCATGTACTTTTGAAATCCAATCAACTAAACCGTCCAGGCAATCTTTATTAACGAACGTATGCTTAAGTGAAGGATCAACTTCCAATTCAAACAACTCATCGTTAAGCAATTCCATTTCCATTTGCATTCTTAAAAATCTAATGATTTCTGTTTTAAGCTGATGTTCTGTTCCATTCTCAAAAGCATCACGTACAGCCTTCACAACACACATTTCGTAAGGTGGGCGATTCTTTAACATAGCTATATTGTTCAAATTGTTTCTTACTTCAGTTAGAGTCATGCTGCACCCCCTAAGATTCTGAATGCGCGTCTAGCCACTTCTGGAACTTGTCCATTTCCAATGGCTTTAAGTCGGTCCACCCGATGGGCCACCCCATTAGCCACTCTACCCAATTGGGATTTAATGCCCCAGATGTGTCCGACACACTCATAGAAAGTCCGATCTGTTTGCCCTTCTGGATTCTCCGCTGGATCACAGGCGAACCAAGATTTCCTCGATCGCGACAATCCGATGCTTGTGGTGTTGGATAATTCTTTACTTGACCTGCTAAACCATTTCGGGGATCCGCACTGACATTCCCACGCTTGTTCCCGTCCAGTGCTTTTGGCGTAGCCCACATCTTTATTGTTGATTCCAGACAAGGGCTCTTTCTGTTCCGCTCTGATGGACAATCCATTCGTGTTGCATCTGATGCTTTGGGAGTAGGCAACAATCCAGACTCGGTCACGGATATGGGGCGCTCCAAGGTTGGATGCTGATAAACGTGCCCATTGAGCGTCATACCCCATTTCGGCAAGATCACTAATGACTCGGGTAAGTCCTCTGGAAATAAGCAATGGTGAGTTTTCCACGAACACGTAACTAGGTCGTACTTCACCAATAATTCGTGCCATTTCTGACCAAAGGCCTGAACGCTCTCCATCGATTCCTGCGCCTTTTCCTGCACTGCTGATGTCCTGGCATGGAAATCCGCCAGATATAACGTCAACAACTCCTTCCCATGGTTTTCCGTCAAAAGTTGTAATGTCAGACCAAATCGGGAAAGGTTTGAGAAATCCATCATTTTGTCGTTGCGCCAAAACTTGGCTTGCGTAGGCATCACGTTCAACTGCGCAGATTGTGTTCCATCCCAAGAGATGCGATCCGAGTATTCCTCCACCAGCGCCTGCGAAAAGAGCCAACTCATTTAAGCCACCTTTATTTTTTAATTCTTCACACCAATCGACTGTTTGATTATCTAGAGGATGTTTCACGCTGCACCTCTCAACGCCATAGGCAACTTAAGACCATCGGCTTCAAGCATTTGCTTAAATTCTTCTTTCTGGTCGAATGGATCGGGCCAATATTCAGTGTCGGGTTTGAGTTCAAGCTTTTTTATATCGTCAGTCATCTTATTGATTTCCTTGATCTCGCCTCGAATAGCGATTTGCGCTTGTTTGAATGCTTGCTTAAAACCCATCCCCTGTTTCATAAGTTGTGAAGTCATGAGTTGAATACGCTTTTCATCATCATTGAGTTCAAACTTATTGCCTTCTGGTTTGTCAGCTACTTTGAACGCAATTTGTTTTGGCGCTTGATACCACTCTTGCTGTTTTCCAGAAGCTTGAGCCTTCATAAGGTTTGCAGAGTAAACGCCTTTAAATTGGCTGCGTGCCTCAGTCATTTGCCCCAAAGTGATTAAGTGCTCTACTTGCTCAAGTGCATATTTGGTTAGTGTTGTAATCTTCTGATTACGATCTTTTGTGTATTCACATGCTCTTGCCCATGCTTCATCCACAGACCACCATGAACCTGTAAGGCACATTGCTCTAAATTCAGCGATAGTGGGACAGAAACGGCTTGAGCTAAGCTGAGATAGCCCAAAGTGGAATTGTTGCTCTGTGATGCCAAATAGAGCGCCCATGATGATGGTTTCAATTTGAGCTGGACTAACGTTGCCCATTTGATTCGCAAATAGGCCACCATGGATAACTCGCATTGTGTCTACTAGCTGCTCAGCTTGCGCTTTACCAAAGAAGAACTCAGACATGTGTCACCCCCTGAATATCTAAAAGGTTTGATTCATGCTGTTGTTCACGGTTACGGTAATACTCTGCCCATGCTGCATCACGATCATTTCGAGCATTCGAGTAAGACTGAACTGCTTCTTTCGGTTTAAACAACCCCACCCATGAGTTCTTAATTGAGTTTTCAAGAGCTTGGTTAGCAAGAACGCTGCTACCCATTTTTGTTAGATCACCAATTGCAAGCTCTACCGCTTTTTGAGTCGGTGCTTTTTTCATCCCATGACGCATCTCGATGTATGCAATCCAAAGAGAACGATCAACACCATTTGGTAGAGTTACAGCACATGCATCTTCCAAAGAAAACTTAGAACTTTTTTGTTTAGTTTTTTTATTAATATTCTCTTGTGTAATCTCTTGTGTATTCTCTTGTAGAGATTGGCTCATTTTGAGCCTATCCATTGGCTCATTTTGAGCTGATGGAATGGTGCAATTTGAGCTACTCGATTGGCTCATTTTGAGCTGATCAATAGAATCAAGAGCTTGAGTAATATTTTCTTCTACAATTGCCAAAATATCGTAGTCAATTGCGTAGAAATTTACTTGGTTAGATTTAGCCTTATCGAAGCGCTCAACAAGGATTAATTTTTGCTCTTTAAGCGATTTAATTGTGCGCTTTAGAGTAGCCAAAGACATGTATTTGAGTTGAAGTAACCACTCTGGATAAGTGTTATAAACCCACACACGATCATCACGTTTGAACTTAGATGCACCAAGCCAATAGTGAAGTTGTTGTAGGAAGATTGCTTCATTCAAACCAATTGCCATAGCGAGTGACGGCTGTACTTGCAATGGCGATTCATTTATCAGGAGTTTAGACATGTCATCCTCCTGATCCGTGAGAACAGATTTCGCCATGCTTCACCTGTCTTGATTGCTGTGTTATATTTGGTGTTGCATTCATTCGACTTGACTCCTATGAATGTGTGCCCCTAGTTACCGCTAGGGGCTTTTTGTTTTTTTGGCCTTAGAGATTTTTCGATTTGGGAATTTTCTTACTTCAAAGCAATGAACAATTTGAGAACCGTCATCCAAAACCGCATAAACCTCTCGATCGTTCGCAATAACGTGATTAATGTTTGTCAAATGGCATCCGACCATTTCAGCCACACCTTCACGCCCATGCTTATCAATCAAGGTAGTTAAAGGAACTGTTTCCATAATAATAACTATGTTAGTGAAAACATCTAAATAATAACATTGCTATTTAACACTTGCAATAACATTGTTATTTGTTGTTTAATAACAGCGTTATTATGATTACCCCATCACAGGTTTATAGACAAATGTGCATAATGGCCAGAAGACCACTATCGCTTGAACGACAACAGGATGCAGACCGTTTAAAGAAGGTTTGGGATAAGTTCAAAGCTGAAGCCAAGGAAAAAGGCAGCAAAGTTACACAAGAAGACGTTTCAGAGGCATGCGGATGGAACACTCAAGGGGCTTTTAGTGCGTACCTAAATGGGCGTACACCTTTAAACTTGGATGCACTTATTAAGTTATCTACTTACTTTGGTGTGCCACCTCTAGAAATTAGCCCAGAGTTGGCTGCTGGTATTGGTGCAGTAAGCACTATCAACAGCGATCATCTAGATGGGAATGCCGAAGTGGCGTCTATCAAGGGATTAAAAAGGGTTCCAATCCTTACATATGTACAGGCGGGGAACTATAGAGAAGCTATATTCTTGCCTGCTGACGACTATACTTTTACTAGTGTGGATGTAAGTCCCCATACATTTGCAGCGCATGTTGTTGGGGATAGTATGATGGATGAGTTTCGTGATGGGGACTTAATCATTATTGATACACATGTTAAGCCACACCCTACTGATTTCGTTCTTGCACAAAATGGAAACGGGGAAATTACTTTTAAGAAGTTTCGTAGCCGTGGGCTAAATGAACATGGTGTTGAGGTGTTTGACCTTGTTCCATTAAATCCAGACTTCCCAACAATCCGCTCTGATCGTGAACATGTTGAAATTATTGGCACTGTTGTAGAGCACAGAAGGATGTTTAAGCGCGCAGCTCGTTATAATTAATAACAACACTTTTATTTTATCCCGCTATATGCGGGATTTTTTATAACTTTGTTTTTAAAAAAATGTAAATTTAATAACATTGCTATTGATATAAAATAATAACATCGTTATTATTAATCTCACCAGATAACAAAAAAGCCCCTAGCTTTCGACGGACAGGGACTTTTACTCAATGAGTGAGATGATTATGACACAGAAATTCGAAATAAAAAATCATTGGACAGAAGAAGTCCTTTTTACCTGTGATTTTCCTGAAGGAATGGAATCAGGAATGATTGCTCGTCATGCATTGGAAAGTGCTATTACTGACGGTGCCAACCTTCGCGGTGCCGACCTTTACGGTGCCGACCTTTACGGTGCCAACCTTCGCGGTGCCGACCTTTACGGTGCCAACCTTTACGGTGCCAAC
>NZ_JAOVFN010000026.1:0-4780 GCF_034650275.1 Acinetobacter sp. IRS14 | reverse complement strand
AACCTTCGCGGTGCCAACCTTCGCGGTGCCAACCTTCGCGGTGCCAACCTTCGCGATGCCAACCTTCGCGGTGCCAACCTTTACGGTGCCAACCTTTACGGTGCCAACCTTCGCGGTGCCAAGGCCGCTCAACTCATTGTCTACGGATTGCGCTGGGATGTGATTATCAGTGGCTTAGGCAAAATGCGAATTGGTTGCCAAGAACATAGTGTTGAAGATTGGAAATCATTTGATGATGCACGTATCACGAGCATGGATAGCGAAGCTTTAGAGTTCTGGAATCAGCATAAATCAATGCTTTTGAATATGTGTGATAGCTACGTTCATCCAGTTCAGGAGGAATCTAGCAATGACTGAGAATAAATATTCAATCAAGCAAGCGTTTGTTGATGGAACCTCTGGATTCCTATTGTTCTGGGTAGTGTTCTTTTTAGCTGTTGGTCTTTTACGTGGTTGTGCAGAAGAACAAGCAGCAAACGAACTCAAAGCAAAACAGAACATGTATGTGCGTGTGCAAGTGGAAGGAGCTAACTCATGAATATGTTAGCGAATATCTCGTTTGATGCTGCTGAATCAAAGCTTTTGAAGGATTTAAGTAAACATCCTGAACTGTTAGCCGGTGCGGTTGAATACGCTTTCCAACGTGGCGATATCGACTCTAAAGAGTACCGCAACTGGCAAAGCAAGGTTGCAGAAATGGAGCGTCAACACACTGCAAATCTTCTAGCGACTATTAAAGCGTGAGGTGTTTATGGGCTTTTTCTTCAATGCAGAATTTCTTGAACAGTTTGGTTTCAGTGTTGGTGAAGAAGATGAAGCAACTCACTACAGCACTTTCGGTGGCAGCGATTGGAAATTGAAAGCTAATAAAGACCAGATGTTCTACTGGGATGCCCTCTCAAAGTCTTGGAAAAGATGGGCATTAACTTTAGAGCACTGCACACCAATCGGTGAGAAAGAACCAAATTACAAATGCGGACCGGTTAATCAAGTCGTAGTTAAGAAAGATCAAACGACTCGTGAATTGTCTCCGATTTATTCAAATTCGAAATATAAAGGTGATTAAAGATGAACGCACAAGTTACTGAATTACAAGTAGTAGAACAAAACGTGATAGTAGCAGCTTTTGGAAAAGAAAATGGAATTCAAGAATTGTTTAATCGTATGGCTGAACAAGCACGATCAATAGTTCCTGATGTTTCAACTAAAAAAGGTCGTGATGCTATTGCCTCACAAGCTTACAAAGTAAGTAAGTCTAAAACTGCTGTAGATAACCATGGTAAAGACTTAGTGGCAGGTATTAAGGCACAAGCTGCTGTGATTGATCGTGACCGTAAAGCATGGCGTGATCAGTGTGACGCTTTACGTGATGAAATTCGTAAGCCATTAGATGAATGGGAAAAAGCAGAAGAAGATCGAATTCAGTCAATTAAGGATCGTATATCTAACTTCGATGCTGGTCGCGTTGATGCATTCTCGAACAGCGAGCTAATTAAGAAAATTATTAGCGAAGTAGAGGCAACTTCGATTGATGAAAGCTTTGCTGAATTTGCTAATGAAGCCTCAATCAAAAAAGATGCTGCCCTTAGCTCATATAAACAATCTCTTGAAATCGCATTAAAGCGTGAGGCTGAACAAGCCGAATTAGAACGTCTTCGCCAAGAAGAAATATTGCGTCAACAAAATGAACGTGAAGAAGCGATTGCACATCAGGCAGCTGAGCAGGCACGTCTTGAAGCGGAACGTAAAGCCAAAGAAGAGGCAGACCGTGTAGAGCGTGAAAAGAAAGAAGCATTTGCAAAAGCTGAGCGCGAAAAACGTGAGGCTGCGGAACGTGAAGCTCGTTTAGTTGCTGAAAAAGAAGCTGCTGAATTGCGTGCGCAACATGCAGCCGAAGCTGAACGTAAACGCATTGAAGCTGAACAAGCTGCGAAGCTAGAGGCTGAACGCCAAGCAGAAGAAGCGCGCCAAGCTAACCAAGCACACCGTAAAAAAATCTGTAATGAAGCACTTAAAGGCTTATTGGCTTTGGGTATTGATGAAGCAAAAGGCAAAGAGATTTTGCAAGCCATCAATAAAGGCTTAGTTCCACACGTTTCTATTAAGTTTTGAGGGATAAGTCATGAATGCTCAAATCAAAACACCAATTATAAATAATGAAGACAACATGCAGTTATGGGATCAAGTTTTTATTACTGATCCACTAGCTGTAAAACCTATCACTGGCAAAGCTTATAAAGGAAGCTCACCTAAACCATATTGGCTTATTGAACAAGCTACTCGCGTTTTTGGTGCTGCTGGTTATGGGTGGGGTCATGACATTATTAATCAGGGATTTCAGCAATGTGGGCCTGAGGACATGATTCATTGGGCAATTGTTGAATTCTGGTACATGAAAGGTGATCAACGCTGTGCAGTTCAGCAAATGGGCGGCACAAAAGCGATGTACAAAACTAATAATGGGAAAATGATAGTTGATGAAGATGCACCTAAAAAATCTGTAACTGATGCTTTAGTTAAAGCTATGTCATCAATTGGTTTTGCTGGGGATATTTTTTCTGGTCGTTGGGATGACAGCAAGTATCAACAAGAAGCCTATGACCATCACCATAATCCACAACCAAATGACAATGACTTTCAAAGCGCACTTAAAGCTATTGAACTGGCTGTAAATAGAAAAGCACTTGGCGAGATTTACAAGCGGTTTGTCGGTACTCAATACCAAAAGGAAATTGAAACTCAATGTGGCGCTAAATCAGATAAGGAAGGATGGTCAGCATGATGAAGTTCATTCCCAACACAATGTCTTTCCCCTTCACTGTTTGGATGAGTGAAAACGGGTTCTATCCATCTCATAAGAAAGGCTTCATTGTGCTTAAGAAAGGCAATGAAGTGGCAAAGATTTCAACTCAAGAAACTAAACATGGCTTTGCAATGAATGAAGTATGTCAAAAGAAATTCGCATCATTTTGCAGAGCTTGGATAAATCGAGACAAACAATTTGTTGATCAACTGCGTATGCGCGGCATGGCGAAAATGAATCAACTTAGTTATCAGATGGTGGCAGCTTGAAATGGCACTGGGCAAATACATATGCGCCCACTGCTCTAAAGAGTTTCAGCGTGAGCGTGGGGAAGCTAACCGCACCCTAAAGATAAAAGGCTATCTCTTCTGTTCAAGGGCATGTGTAGGCATCCATAAAAGACTATACAAAACCAGTGAACAGAAGAGGAAAGAAAAGGCTGATTACGACAGGCAGTACAGAGAAAAGAATCAAGAGGCTCTTAAGATAAAGAAGGCTCATTATTTCAAACGTACATACAACCCTGAGCAGGCAGCAATAGAACGCAAGAAAAACATGCATAAGCATGTCGAGTATTGCAGACAACCTAGATACAAGGCTTACAAGCAAAAATATGACCAATGCTATAGAGCCAAAAAATATTACGGTGAATTTTGGGAATGCGCTTTAGTCCTAAATCGCTTGGAAATTGAAGTTAGAAGCCGAGCAGATTTTACAGAACGAGCAAGCCTAAAAGGAACATTAAATAAAGCACAGAATAGGAAACGAGATTATGAGCAATCAATTAAATGCACAACAACTTAAAGAAGCACTTTGGGACTCACTAAAGGCTGTACAAACAGGTCAGATGCAACCTGCTCAAGCTGACTCAGTTGCAGGTCTTGGGCGTGAAATCCTCCGCACAGTAAAGGTCCAACTTCAAGTGGCAAATCAATCTAAACGTTCAGTACCTCTAGATGTTCTAGATTTTGCTGAAAATTCTAAGAAGTGAGGACAGCAGCATGACAGATTTGAATAAGGAAAGAGAGCTATACGAGTCAGTAATCGAAAAGACTCAAGATATAAAAATGGTGCATCTTGTTGGGATTAGCTTCAATGAAGAAAAAAATCAATATGAAGTTCCTGATGAAAAATGGGCAAGTGAATTAACAGATGCTTGTTTAGAGCTAAATACTGGATGGTTCATTTGGCATGAGTGTGTAAAAGCCAAAGCTCAGGCGGTGCCAGATCAAACCATCAATGAAATTCAATCGTGGATTGCTGTTCAATCTAGACAAGCAATGGAATTAGATGGAGAGGAATTTGTTGTAGGTGCAAATGAGTTAGCAGAATTCATTGAGCAATTGGTTAAAAGCGAATCGGGAGCTGAGGGATGAGTGGAGAAGTGACAGAATTCGATCTACGCAAACCAGAGTTTCAAGACCCAATGTTAAAGCCTGAGCATTTCGAATTTGATTCAGAAGGAAACATTGTTAGAAAAGATCGTTTTGAGAAGCTAGCAAGAAAACTATATGGCGGGCTTTGCGAATTAAAGCTAATGCATCCTTGGGAGAAATGGACACCAGAAGAAGTCTGGGAAATAACCAAGGGTGTTTTTGAAGAATACCATCGATTGAAGAATAAAGCGGAAAGTAAGGAGGGGTGAATGGAGATTGATCCAAGAATACGGGCCAAAGAGTTCATGGCCCTACTCTCTGTCGGTAAAACCAAGTTTTACAAGATGATCAAGAGAGGTGAAATTGATGAACCGATTCGACTAAGTGAGAAGGATGTTTTTTGGTATGCATCCTATGTAAAAGATAAAGTCGAAGAACATAAAAATTCTGCTATAGTAGCCGCTTAAATAGCGGCTTTATTTTTATCCAATGTTTTGGGCACTTAATTCAAAACGGGTAACCAAACGGGTAACTTGAGAGGCGATATTTAAAAACACATTAAATATCAAGAGGTTTAACTCAAAATGCTTCTAATGATCGA
>NZ_JAOVFN010000025.1:0-42609 GCF_034650275.1 Acinetobacter sp. IRS14 | reverse complement strand
ACTGTTTTTCAACAAGTTCTTATCTGCATCACCGCCGATGGATGTGCATTATAGAGGATTAAGAGCCCTTTGCAAGCGAAAATTAGAAACTTATGACTTGAGCGTTCACTTTTAAATCAACAACCAATTTAACCTATTGTTTTATATCAATAATTATTTTAATTATTTATTTTTGACTTAAATAAGCCAAGATCATGCTCGACAATTCGCGCTTAAGTTGTTGTTCTGATATAAGAAAATTATTCTGACTCACATATCGCATCATCGTAAAAAGCGTACTATTAATAATTACAAAGGATTTATGCTTCACCTGTTCGAAGTCCCACTGATGAGGATTTCTACTAAATGTATATAGCCCTACTTCAAAAAAATGCTTTTCTAAAATCTGAGCAGCTTGCGAATGGCTATAGTTATGCCAATGTTTCAGTACTTCTATAAAAAATCCATGATCGGCTCTTAATGCATTAAACCCTAGCTCTATCGCCAAGGGGATGAGCAGGTCTAAAGGAATATTTCCTTGCTGCATAACTAGCTCTTTAAGTTGATGTCCTAATAGTTCACTTTTACGGCGTAATAGTTCTTCTATGATTTGATCTTTATTCTCAAAGTATTGGTAAATCGAACCTACACTTACTCCAGATTTCTCTGCAATTTTAGGAGTCGTAGTATGTAGTAATCCATATTGGGCAATACAGTGCTGTGTCGCCTCTAAAATATGGTCAACAATAATTTTTGAACGCTGTTGCTGTGGAGCTTTTCTCATCAGTTGTTTATTCGTTAAATGCGAATTGAATGCGAATAATTATTCATATTAGCCTATTTATTATTCAGTTCAATAAGTAAGTAACGATATGCAAACGATTAGCCCAACTCGACTTGCTTCTTTTAATGACATGCAAGACAGTAATTTTTTTACGCAGTTTTTAAATGTCTGTTGCGAAAAACCAGCTCAACCGAGCTATACAGAATATGTATCTTTACAACGCGCTCTTTGTGAAGGGGACGTTGAAATGGATAAGGTGATTGATTGGGTTATGCAAAACCCCAAAGATCATCGCATGATTTTTGAAAAGATATTATTTCAAGGCCGCAATGACCTCTCTGAGCCGATACCTACTGATTTGGAAAATTTCTTTAATTACGTTGAACAAAAGCCCGAATGGTTAGACCAGCGCCAAATTGATGAGGCTGTTAAATTTACTCATCGTTTAGGAGTAAATAATGGTTTTATCCTTAGAGATTTATCTTTAATGGCAGGATACTTATATCCGGGATTTAATCAGCCCCTAATTTTAACGGGCGCATTAAAGAAACAGGCGGGTACTCGTTTAGCAGAAACTACAAAATGGTGGGTTGATATTACTGAACCTCAGGGGTTTTCTCGTTTAAGCTCAGGTTTCACGTCAACGATTTATGTTCGCTTTATTCATGCACTTGTTCGTCGACAATTAAAAAAGTCTGATCGTTGGGATAGTGAAATTTGGGGAATTCCACTTAATCAATTTGATTTAGCAATGACTAATTTGGCTTTTAGTAGTGTAGTTTTACTTGGTATTAGAGCTTTAGGTGTATGGCCAACGAAACAAGAAGCTAAGAGTTTTTTACATTTTTGGCGTTATGTTGGGTGGTTAATGGGTATTAATGAAAAATGGCTTATTCAATCTGAATCCGAAGGTTGGCGGTTACTTTACTGGATGCAGTTTGCTCATCCTCGCTCTGATCACAGCAGTGTTGAATTAGGATCGAGCTTATCTAAAGAGCCTTTTGAGAGAAAATATCTGCATTTACGCTCTTTGCAGCAAAAACTTGCTTATCGATAACATTTAGAACTTACCCAATTTTTTATTGGTAAGAAAAGAATGAAACTACTTGGATTGCCTCAGCAGTCTGCTTCATGGTTTGCTTATTATTTGATTGTGCGTAATTCACTACTTTATAGTGGTGCGAAGCTTTCACCAAAAGTTGAAAAGTTTTTATCCAAATCAGGTCGCAATATACAAAAGCTTGGCTTAACGCTTTATCAGAATCAAGGTAAGGCAAAAACCTTAGCAAGTATGCATCAATAATTTTTAGAACCTAAAAACAAAAAATGGAAGCCCCGTTATCCAGACTTCCATTTTTCAAATATTAAGGAACTTATTGAGATGATGAACTATGCATTTCAGCGTGATTCATTTGCTCAGGTGTTTCCATCATTTGCTTATTTTTTTGACTTGGCATGTAGTCAGGCTCATTGTTAATCGCCAAGTAAAAAATAATCATAAACAATAAGCTCAAGATACAAGCCACAATAAGTGACTTCCATCCCCACCATGATTGTTCAGGCGATAATTTATTTGTCATTTCATTTCTCTCATTCAATTAATATTTTCAGTTCATTTCATTCGCTATAGCTTATTAAAACTTCATGCTCATACGAACCCAGTAATTTCTTCCGATATTATTGAATTGCTCTTCACTCGCAAATCCAAAACCTGCACTACCCGCTTTGTTTAAGTGTTCGGTATAGGTTTTATCTAATACGTTATCAACGCCAACAGAGACATCAATATCTTTACGAAGGTTGTAACTTCCGTTTAAAGAAAGAGTTGAAAAACCTTTACTTGGTTTGAGGTCATACCCCACGATGTTACCTTGATGTAGACTCACGCGGTTTTGCTCAGCAACAGCTCGCCATAGCAGACCTAAATTATATTTGTCAGCTACATAGCGAATATTTAAACGACCTTCTAAAGGGGAAATTTGAGGTAGCGGTTTGTCATCTGTGGTGTTTTTACCCCACGCATACATAGCACTCAAATCTGCCTGAATATGATCGGTAAATTGATATCCAATACCTGCTTCTGCACCAGCAATGGTTGCATCAACATTTTTGGCACCTGCAGTAATATCATGGCTCATATCATGCCCATCCATTCCCATACTTGGGTGATGGTGATAACTCATTAAAATGTAGTCATCTACTAAGCCCGCATAAGCAGAAGCCCATGTATTTAAAGCACCATGTTGCTGCTGGAAGCCCATATCCAACTGTAATGTTTTCTCAGGATTCACACCGTTAAAAGTATTGGTTGAGCCAGCATTACCGTGTTTAGGCGAGAAAAGCTCCCAATAATCAGGCATACGCTCTACATAACCCAAACCGATATAGCTTTTTAGGTCATGCTCAGGATGTTGGTTTTCCCAGCGTACAAATGCACTTGGTAAAGTCTTTTCAAGTTTAGTATTAAAGCCTTTTGCCTGAGAATCGGCGCGCTCATCTTCAACTGTGACTCGATCTAAACGCACACCTGTGACCAGTTTGTTGAGATCGTTCCATTGATAACCAAGTTCACCAAAAGCACCGTATGATTGAAAACGCATATCTTGACGATATGGAACATTCATAGAAGGCATATTTGGCGATGACATGCTACCGCCATGTTTATTGAATTGAGAATCTACACCTGTAATCAAACTCCACTTATTCCATTCAGAAGTCATGGCCAAACGTGAGTTTAATGTACGGCGCGTTACCTGCATTGCCATCGCGTTCGGCATCAACATGGTCATACCACCATGATTCATTTCAACTAATGGCGGAGTACGTAAGCTAAAGTTATCCATAATATGGTCGTTATAGCTGTAGTTCACCTGCCCTTCAATTTTCTTAATGACATCAGTGATGTTTTTCTTTTCAAAACGTAGCCCTAAGCTTTCACGCGCAAACTGAGAACCATCCATTGAACGTCCAGCATAAAGCGATTCACCATCCGATTTCCCACCAGTGAGTTCGATCCAAGTGTCTTCATCTGGAGTGAAGCCAAGTGCTACATCAGCATTCCACTTTTTCCATGCTGAAGGCACGGTATTGCCATCACCATCTTGATAACTATTAGACTCTGAACGGTTAGCATTTAAACGAATATATTTCTTTTCATCACCAATTGCCGCCTCAACGTTATGGTCAATACGTCCATATGAACCTAGCAAGACACTCGCTTGCCCACGATAAGGTTTTTCAGAGGTGAGTTTCTCAGGCTGACGTTCAAAAAGGACTGTTGCAGCAGAACCTGTATTGGCATATTGAACAGTTTGGGGACCTTTAATGACAGAAATACGATCATAACTTTCTGGAGAGATATAAGAAGTTGGAGCATCCATACGGTTTGGACATGCACCTAGGTTTTCTGTTCCATCTGTCAAAATTTTGATACGTGAACCAAACATGCCTCGGAAGGTCACATCACCATTTGTTCCACCGCTTTGTATTGAGTTAAAACCCATAATACTTTGTAGATAATCTGCCCCATCTGTAGCAGGTACTGGCTGAATGGGCTGTTTCGGGTCGGCATGTACAATCAGACCATTTGCATCATTGCCTTGCTGTGCTGTAACAACAATAGGTGCTAATGAGTGAAGTGTTTTGGTATCAGCATCATTTCTTTCTGAATCAGCAAAAACTAGACCCGAATGAGAGACAGCAAGCATCGCAACCCATAGAGGCTGTAATAAGAATTTAGAATGTGGCATTTTTATACGCTCTAAAACATAAATAAAGTGATATTGAAGTCAGTTAAGACCCCAACAAAAAATTGCTTTTATTTATGCAAATAGAGGCGGTGCGCGCCCTTGCGGGAGTAGGAAAAGTCGCTGTAGCGCAAAGTAAACATGTCGAAATGCTTGTTGATAGGCAACTAAGCGGACTTGTATGCGGACTAAAACTTCTTTTACACCAAATTCAGGTGGTAAAACCAGATTGGCATAGACGGTACAATATTGACACTGGTGATTTGCATCATGATGATCATGTTGCCCAGAAGCTTGTGCCTGTTCAATATGATGTTCATGATGTGAATGCATGGTATGTGACATGGTTTCCATTTGTGCTTTAGGTTTAAGCAAAGCACGAGTAATAGTTTCACAGACCGGAGCAATTTGATATTGCTTCGGTAATAGCGGCTGTAGAAATACCGCAACCTGTAAAAATACTGCTGCACATGCAAGCAGTAAACCACTACGAAAAACCAAAAATCACATCCACACTATATTAATGTTTCAAGAATAGAAATTTTTAACGTTTTACTGCAACTTTTTCACGCTCACGTTGACGAACAACTTTTTCGACTTTTTCTCGAGCACGCTGACGTTTAAGTGGCGACAAATAATCCACAAATAATTTGCCATTTAAGTGATCCATTTCATGTTGGATACAAACAGCGAGAAGTCCATCAGCTTCTATCTCAAATGCTTGACCTTCAAGGTTAATTGCCTCAATTTTCACACGTGACGGGCGCTCAACTTTGTCGTATATTTGTGGCACCGATAGGCAGCCTTCTTCGTACTGCTGCTTATCTTCTGTCAGTGGAGTGATTTTGGGGTTAATAAAAACCAAGGGTTCATCTTTAGCTTCAGATAAATCTATAACGATTAACTGAATATGACGATCTACTTGTGAAGCTGCTAAACCAATACCGGGTGCGGCATACATGGTTTCAAGCATATCTGCTGCAAGTTGACGAATTTCATCAGTAACTTCTTCAACAGGCTTAGCAATGGTACGAAGACGGGGATCAGGAAAACTTAAAATAGGTAATAAGGCCATACTGACGTCCTCACTTATGCCATTGATTGAAAAACCAAATGAAGGAAATACTTCATCGAAAAATTGTGTGTTAGCCGCCTATTATAACGCATCTGCACGCATAATTTTTAGGAATTATCATAATGAAAAAGGTTTTTAACGGCATGGTTGAATTTCATGCTTTGGGGATAAAAAAGCATTTACTTGCTTTCGCACTTTTTACAGGGGTTGCAATGGGTACAGTAGCAGAGGTTCATGCTGCTAGTCCGAACCATAATCCACCCTCTCTAAAAAGCAATGCACCACATGTCTACGTTGTAAAACGCGGAGATACGCTGTGGGATATTTCCGGTCATTTCTTAAGTAAACCTTGGCGCTGGCCAGAAATCTGGGCAAATAATCAACATGTCAAAAATCCACACTGGATTTATCCTGGTGACCGCTTGTTGTTATGCAGTTTAGCGGGTCGACCATTGATCGGTAAAGATGAGGGAGATGGTTGCGTTGGTATTATTCGTCGCTACACAGGCCAAATGACAAACTTGCAACCTCAAGTTCGTGTGGAATCGCTTAACGACAATGTGCCTGTTATTCCACTTGAACATATCAAGCAGTGGTTAGAACACAGCACAATTTTGCCAGCCGATGCAATTGAACACACTCCTTATATTGTGGGTACTGCTGATCAACGCGTGCTTGCCGCAAGAGGTCAAACCATTTATGCGCGTGGACAAGGTTTAGTTAATGGTCAACGTTATGCAGTCTACCGTGAAGGCGAACCTTATTATTTCACAGACAGTAAAGGTAAAAAGCATAGTCTAGGTATTGAACTGCAACAAGTTGCTTCAGGGATTGCGATCTCTTCTGAAAAGGACATAACAACGCTTGAGTTAACTGATAGCTACAATTCCGAAGTACGCCGTGGTGATCGGGTTATGCCAGAAGAAGAAGCTACATTACCTACTTTATTTTATCCGGTAGATGCCACTCAAGTTACAGATGCTGGCAAGATCATTCGTGTAATGGGTTCAATTGGCAGCGCTGCAAAAAATAGTGTGGTGACTTTGGACCGAGGTACAGCACAAGGGATTCAAGTAGGACAAGTTTTTGATATTACTCAAAAAGGTGAAACCATTCGAGACCCTAAAACCAAAGAACCAATACAGTTGCCTGGACAACAGATTGGTAGTCTGATGGTTTTCAGAACCTTTGATCAGCTTAGCTATGCCTACGTATTAGAAAGTGACCTACCTATTAAAGTTGGTTCAAGTATTCAGCCACCTCGTTTTGATGATTAACGCTGGATATACCATTTACAATGCTTACTCAACTTTCTTCACACCATTACCACACGCTTAAAGTGTGGTATTTGGTGCAACACTCCTTAGTTAGCTTCAAAAAAATTGTCAATTATTTTGGTAGCTGTGAAAAAGCGGTCCAACCTGCTGGGTTATCTCAATGGTGCAATCTCGGGTTACATACTAATCATTTAAAACGCGTAGATGAATTTCAAACTGCTCAGGGTCAGGCTCAGTTTGAAAAACTAATTGAGCAGATCCAGCAATATACCGACTTTATTTTAACGTCAGAAGACCTTGGCTATCCTACGCAATTACTACCTTATACAGACCATCCACCCATCATATTTGGGAAAGGCCAAGCGCAAGCTTTGTTACAACCACAAATTGCGATTGTAGGTAGTCGAAAACCAAGCCCGCATGGTCGTCAGGTTGCTTATGATTTTGCCTATTACTTAAGTGAAAAAGGATTTTATATAAGTAGTGGTTTGGCATATGGGATTGACGAAGCTGCTCACCAAGGAGCTTCAGCACATCAACGCACGATCGCTGTGACAGGGACCGGTTTAGACAGTACCTACCCTGCCCAAAATAAAAAACTCGCAGAACAGATCTTGGCTCAAAACGGCGCCATCATTACTGAGTTTTTGCCCGGTACGCTACCATTACAGCAGCATTTCCCTCGTAGGAACCGAATTGTCAGTGGTCTGAGTTTAGGTGTGTTAGTGGTGGAAGCTACTTTAAAAAGTGGTTCTCTCATTACTGCGAACAAAGCTGCTGAGCAAGGTAAAACCGTATTTGCCATTCCTGGTCACATTTACAGTGAGTTTCATCAGGGCTGCCATCAACTTATTCGTGAGGGAGCCATTTTAGTCGATCATCCTGAACAAATTATTGAAGATCTTGCTTTACCTACTCAATGGCAAAGTCAGCAACAAAACTCAACTGAAGAGGTCGTGGTTTCTTGTGCCCCAGAAATTCCTGAACATTTGATTAACCTTTATCAGTCTTTAGACTGGGTCGGACAAAATATTGATCAGCTTGTCATACACCACTCACAACCTGTGGCAGAACTCACCTCTTCACTCATGGAACTAGAACTACTTGGTTTATGTATGCAACAATCAGGGCTGTATTTACGTTGTCGCTCTTAGTGCTGGAGCGCAATAGCAATTCTGTTTGATTGAAAGGAAGAGTATTACCATGATTACCACCTCAGTTACCGAAGCAGCCGAATGTTTACAACAAGGTCAAGTTTTGGCATATCCAACTGAGGCAGTTTGGGGGTTAGGTTGCGACCCTTTTAACGAACAGGCTTTTCAAAAGATTCTTGAGTTAAAGCAAAGGCCTATTGAAAAGGGAGTGATTTTATTAGCAGGTCATATTAGCCAAGTTGAGCATCTACTAACTTCGCTACCTCAAACAACCCAACAAGAAATTATTGATTGTTGGACGAATCATCAACCTTCAGAAAGAGCCACAACTTGGCTATTACCTGCTGGCGAACATATTCCTTCATGGATTAAAGGTGAACATCCACTTGTTGCTGTTCGAGTCACCACACATCCTTTGTGTGTGGCATTATGCAATGCTTTTCATGGTTTTATTGTCTCGACGAGTGCCAACCCAAGTGGGCAAGAACCTGCTCATTCACTACAAGATGCCTGCCAATACTTTGGTTCACAATTAAACTATCTCAATGGTGACTTAGGCCAAAGTCAACAACCAAGTAGAATTATTAATGCTCTCACTGGAGAGATTATTCGCGCCTAATTTCAGACAAAAAAAAGCTCAGTTATATAGGGATAACTGAGCATAAAAAAGGATGGGTATATACCGCATCCAGAGGGTTTGGATATCTCTGCAACGAAAGATAATTTGCAAAAAAAGCACGTCTTTCGTAGTGGTCGCTATTATGTAGTAAGAGATCAAATGAGAGAAATATATTATTTCTCTAAAAAAAGCATGAAAAGTGTAGGGAATTTACGAATTTTCGCTTATAAATTAAAATTATATTAATATTTTTACTCGGCTTTTTTAATATTTATATTTCAATCTATTCTTATAAACTATTTATAAATCATATAGAAAAACTTTAACTAAGAAAAAAATGGCATATTTTCATCAGTTTTTTTCAAAATATGCCATAGTTTTTTTAACGACTTTAGTTTTGCTCTTGCATTAAGCTGTTCTTTTTAGGACTGACTTTTTTCTGAGCCATAATGATACCAATTAAGATAACAATCCCACCTATTGTGTGATAGATGGTCCATTGCTCAGACAACCAAATGCTTGCAATAATTGCTGTAAAAACAGGAACCAAATTCATAAAAATACTTGTTCTATTGGGACCCAATTGTTGAACAGCCAACATCCAAACTAACGGTGCAATGAGTGAAGCGAATACACCTGCATAAATAGCACTTGGCGCATTTTGTGCATTTAAAGCATCTAGTCCGAACCAAAAAATTAAAGGCAGATGAAATATTACAGAGAATCCAATCTGAACATATAAGCTTGTCATGATTGGAAGTGGAAGCTGCCATTTTTTAAGGAAAACCCCATAAAATGCGTAGAAGAATACGGCAATAATCATCAATGCATCACCAAGATGCCCGCCTCCACTTAATAAGTGGCTAATATTTCCTTGGGACATAACATATAGCAAACCAGCGAAAGATAAAATGCTGCCAAAAACTGCAAATCGATTAGGCACATCTTTTAAAATCGCAAGCGAAACAAAGATTGTAAAGATAGGAATAAATGCATTCACAATTCCCATATTGGTTGCACTGGTATAATGGGCAGCCGTATAAGCAAGTCCTTGATAAAGCACCATCCCAAATGCACTTAACACAGCCAGCTTAGGTAAATATGGTATTAATAATCGTCTTTGTCTCCAAACAGGTAAGAGCATAAACGGTGTTAAAATAATAAAAGCGATTAACCACCGATAAAAACTAATACTTACCGGAGAAATATAATCCGAAACATAGCGGGTGACTACAATGTTTAAAGACCAAATCAGTACTGCCAAAATGGGAAAAATAAATGCCCATTTGTGATATTTCATGACCTGACTCATAGTAATACACCATCTACAAAAGAGATTTTATTTTGAAGAATGTCTTAATAAATTGAAATATCGTATTTCCGACATTGATATTGAACTTAGGACATCATCTTTTTCTAGAATCTAAAATAATGTCCAAGCTTTCACCGCATGACCTACCACTTTATGTAATTGCTCGCTACTCGCACCATCTCTCGCTTGAATAGTCAGCCCTTGAATGACAGTGGTATAAAAATCAGTCATTTCCTGTAAAGGAGCATGAGAAGATAAATCCCCCTGCTCTACACCTTGCTGAAGGCGTTTTAATAATTTTTCTTTTGTCTTTATGCGCTTATCTAATAGATTTTGCTGTACATCTTGAGTTGCATCAGAGCAATTCATAGCAGCAACGACCACCATACAACCTGCTGGCTTATTCGGCTGAACCAATCTTTTAACAATGTCATAAAGATATAACTCAACAGCAATTTTTGTAGTTTTTGCTTCTACAAATATAGTGTCAATCGGACATCCTTCATGAGCTAAATAGTAATCAACACATCTGTAAAACAGCCCTTCTTTGTCGCCGAAGGCACTGTATAAGCTAGGTGCTGTAATTTCCAAAGCTTGTGTTAAATCACTAATAGACGTTGCTTCATAACCATGCTCCCAAAACAGCAACATTGCTTTTTGCAAAACCTGTTGTTCATCAAAGCATTTAGGACGTCCACGCTTTTTTTTCAGCGCGTCTTCTGTAACAGCTAAATTCGTTTCATGCCTATTTGTCATAAAGATCACATCTATTTTTATAACAATCGTTATTAAATTAATTGACGTTCGATTTTTTATCAACTATTTTATTTTCATAATGATCGTTAGTTAATTAATAAATTGCCTTTCTTCACTCTAAATTTAGCCAAGTAAGGATTTCCTATGGACCAATCTTCTATTTCTAAAGCGCGACCCACGACCTCCCCTCAAGGGAGCTGGTTTGCCATTTTGGCCGTTGCGATTGCAGCGTTTGCATTAGTAACAAGTGAATTTTTACCTGTTGGTGTTTTAAATAGTGTTGCAACAGATTTAAATATTTCTGTAGGTACAGCCGGTCTTATTATTACTGTACCCGGCATTATGGCAGCAATTGCCGCCCCTCTATTACCTGTATCTGTGAAACAACTTGATCGGCGTTATGTGCTTATCTTGCTGACAGCCATTATGGTTATTGCCAATACCATTACAGCCTTTGCAGAAAACTTCCATATTTTATTGCTCAGTCGCTTAATTTTAGGAATTTCGATTGGGGGTTTCTGGGCGACAGCAATTGCTTTAAGTGGGAAATTAGCTCCTTCACATCTTCCTATTGCTAAAGCAACAGCTGTAGTAATGGCTGGTGTAACTTTTGCGACAGTTTTAGGGGTTCCGATTGGAACATGGTTAAGTGAATTTTATGGTTGGCGCAGTGCTTTTGGAATTACAGCAGGCATTGGCTTAGTTGTTTTAATCTTACAGTTAATCTTTTTACCTAAACTTGTTCCAGACTCCGCAATTCACATAAGAGATTTGCCAGCACTATTACGCACTCCTAAAGCACGTAGTGGTATGTTGATTGTTTTACTGATTGGACTTGCTCATTTTTGTGCTTATAGCTATTTAGCACCTTTCTTCAAAAATATTGCAGGCTTTAACGGCACAACAATTAGTTCATTACTATTGCTCTATGGAATTGCAGGTATTTTCGGAAATGCGTTTGCCGGCTATAGCGGCAATTTAAATGTCCGATATACACTTGCTTTTGTTAGCGCTTGCTTTGCAATTGTATTTTTTGGATTCCCACTTTTTGCCATTCATGAATTTGGTGCTATTGTCTTAACAGCTTTATGGGGCTTCGCATTTGGCGCTTTCCCTACCTCAGCAAATATTTGGATGTTTGTACATGCACCAAATGCGGTTGAAAAAGGTATGCCTCTTTTTGTAGGTATGTTTCAGGTGATGATTGCGACAGGTTCATTATTAGGTGGATATGTAGTTGATCATTTCAATGAAAATACTTTAATTTATGGTGTATTAAGCTTTGTTGCCCTAGCATTACTAAGTACATTTACCTTAGCAAAAGGTTTAAATAATCCTAAAGCGACTTGTGAAAATTAAAATATTATTCAGAGTAAATAAATGAAAAATGAGGACCAACAATTTTCTTTATTGAACAGTATAGAAGTTCATGAATTTCTATATCAAAAAGAAGATATTGTTCGTCCTCATGCATCCCTCTGGGGAGATTTTAATTTCAGTTTGAATGGCATTTTGGAAATGCAAGTAGAGGAACAAATCTACTTATCTCCTCCAAGCTATGGGCTTTGGATTCCTCCTCAAACAGTTCATCAATCTACTCACATCGACCATGAAATTCATTATATCTGTATTCGACTACACCCTAGCCTCTGTTCTATTTTAGGAGACGTCTGTAAATGCTTTAGTATTCAGCCTTTCTTTCGAACCTTAGTTTTACAAATTCTCGAACAGCAAAAACAAACTGGAAAACCTGAATATTTAGAACATCTTTTACAAGTTTTATTCGATCAACTTAAACAAGCTCCTGCATATTCACACTATTTACCTCAAACGCGTCATCCTGTTTTATTGCCTATTCTAGAAAAACTCTCAGACCCATTACTTTTTGATCACTCTTTACAGCAGTTACTACAAAATTTCTCGGTCAGTGATCGCCACTTATTACGTTTGAGTCAACAAGAGCTTCAGCTTTCGTTATCGGAATGGCGTAACCGAGCCAAAATTGTTTATGCCATTCATCAGATCCGCCAAGGGACATCCATTAAGCGTTTAGCTTACGATTTAGGTTATCAACATAGCTCAAGTTTTATCGAGTTTTTTAAACGTTATACAGGGCAAACACCTATCCAAATGAGAAATAACTAAAATTCAGTTTATCTTTTAAAATCTTTTTCTTTTTAGAACACGAATATTATTGCACTGCCCATCAATAGCAGTTAAAACAAATGCGTTACTTGATATCAATTACAATCTTTAGGAAAGACTCATGACACAATCTGTATATCACATTCCAGTAAAAGCCATTTCAGGCGAAATGGTTGACCTCGAACAATACAAAGGGAAAGTTTTACTTATTGTAAATACTGCTTCTAAATGTGGTTTAACTCCACAATACGAAGGCTTAGAAAAGCTTTATCAAGCCAAGAAAGATCAAGGTTTTGAAATTTTAGGTTTCCCTGCAAACAACTTTAAGGAACAAGAACCAGGCTCTGATGAAGAAATTCAGCAATTCTGTTCATTAAATTACGATGTTCACTTCCCTTTATTTTCTAAAGTATCTGTTGCAGGTGAAGATAAGCATCCACTGTATGCAACTTTGACATCAGCTCAACCAGAACGTAATGGTGAAGGACCTTTCCGTGAACGCTTAGAAGGTTTAGGTATTCCAACTAATCCAGCTCCAGAAGTTTTATGGAACTTTGAAAAATTCTTAATTAATAAAAATGGCGAAGTAGTGGCTCGTTTTGCTCCAAACCTAACTGCAGATGACGAACAAATTGTTAAAGCCGTTGAAGCAGAATTAGCAAAATAACGTTTTTAAAAACGTGAAAAAGAGCGTTTTATACGCTCTTTTTTATTATCTGCTCAAAGTGTTGTTTGTTTGCAAAAATACAATCTTTCTCCATATTTTATGCCTATAGTACCTATTTGCTTTATTTGATGTTGTTTGTAGTTATGAAAAAAGTTTTACAGGGTGCATTTCTTCCTTTTGTAATTTTTGCCTCAGGCATGCTTTTACTCGGGTGTGATCAAGCACGAGATCATGCTACTGAACAAGAAAATACTGAAATAAGTGAACAGGCATCTGATCAAGCTATTGAACGACAAGAATCAGATATTGTTCCAAGCAAAACTGAACTCAAAAGCGGCAATATTTTTTATATGGTTCGAGATGCTGCTAATTTACAGCTTAAAGCTGGAGATTATGTTGAACAGCTTAAAGACACTCAACTTGACGTTGAACAAGCAATTCAAGATAAGAATCAAAGTGAATTAAAAACAACTGTTTCAACTTTAAAACAGCAATTACAAGGTTTAAATCAAGCCCTTCTCACCTTAGATATCAAAAGTCAGGAAATTGAGAATATCCGCCAAAGTTTACTACATGCCAATCAACAAGCTCTTAGTATGCCGTTATTAAATGGGAAATTAGATCAAATCAATTTTGACCAAATTGAAAAACAGCTAAATACTATTCAAATGGATATGGTGAAGCTTGCTGCCATGATTATGGCTGGAGATGAAAAATCAGACTCAAAATCTGAATCTTAAAAATTAACTTATAAAAAAAGCCACCTTACGGTGGCTTTTTCAATCTCGAACCGCGTCTTATTGAGCGCGGTTTTTGATTTTACGGATTGTTTCAAGCTGGCCTGAGATCTCTGATAGAGATGCCAAAGCAGCAGCTGAGTCCAAATCACTCTTTTGGTTCGCAAGCAATTGTTCAGCATTTTTACGTGCTTCTAAAATTGCAGCTTCATCCAAATTGTCTGCACGGATTGCAGTATCTGCAAGAACCGTTACAACATGAGGTTGAACTTCTAAAACACCGCCAGATACATAGACGATTTCTTCTGTACCATTTTCCAACTGAACACGAATCGGGCCCGGTTGAAGCAAGGTTACGAGTGGAGCGTGTCCTGGTAAAATACCAAGCTCACCACCAGCACCTTTCGCGATTAACATCGTCACTGCGCCAGAGTAAATAGACTCTTTAACACTTACGACATCACATTGCATAGTCGCCATGAGATGATCTCCTTAAATTAGAGTTTCTCAGCTTTAGCAATCACTTCGTCAATACCACCAACCATATAGAACGCTTGTTCTGGGATGTGATCGTATTCACCAGCTAATAGACCTTTAAAGCCACGAATCGTTTCTTTAAGTGGTACTAATTTACCAGGAGCACCAGTAAACACTTCAGCTACGTGGAATGGTTGAGAGAAGAAACGTTGGATTTTACGCGCACGGTAAACAACCAATTTATCTTCTTCAGCTAACTCATCCATACCCAAGATTGCGATAATGTCTTTAAGCTCTTTATAACGTTGCAATACGTTCTGTACAGAACGAGCAATTTCATAATGCTCTTGACCAACAACTAATGGGTCTAACTGACGTGAAGTTGAGTCAAGTGGATCGATCGCTGGATAGATACCAGAAGATGCGATGTCACGGCTCAATACTACTGTTGCATCTAAGTGAGCAAATGTAGTTGCAGGCGATGGATCTGTTAAGTCATCGGCAGGTACATATACTGCTTGGATCGATGTGATCGAACCAGATTTAGTAGATGTAATACGCTCTTGAAGAACACCCATTTCTTCTGCAAGTGTAGGTTGGTAACCTACCGCAGATGGCATACGACCTAACAATGCTGATACTTCAGTACCTGCAAGTGTATAACGGTAGATGTTGTCGACGAATAATAATACGTCACGACCTTTACCATTTTCGTCTTTCTGATCACGGAAGTATTCAGCCATAGTCAAACCAGTTAACGCTACGCGTAAACGGTTACCTGGTGGCTCGTTCATCTGACCGTAGACCATTGCTACTTTGTCAAGAACGTTAGAATCTTTCATTTCGTGATAGAAGTCGTTACCTTCACGAGTACGCTCACCAACACCAGCAAACACAGATAAACCTGAGTGAGCTTTCGCGATGTTGTTGATCAACTCCATCATGTTAACGGTTTTACCAACACCCGCACCACCGAATAAACCAACTTTACCACCTTTCGCAAACGGGCAAAGTAAGTCAATTACTTTAATACCAGTTTCTAAAAGATCAGTAGAAGCTGCTTGTTCAGCATAAGAAGGTGCTTCACGGTGAATCGGCAAACGCTCTTCAGTCGCTACAGGACCTGCTTCATCAATCGGGCGACCCAAAACGTCCATGATACGACCAAGCGTAGCTGGACCTACTGGAACAGAAATCGGTGCATTTGTGCTGGTTACGTTAAGGCCACGTTTAAGACCTTCTGTAGAACCCATTGCGATGGTACGAACAACACCATCGCCAAGCTGTTGCTGAACTTCTAATGTAGTTTCAGTACCGTCAACTTGGAGAGCGTCATAGATCTTAGGAACGCTATTGCGCTCAAACTCGACGTCGATAACCGCGCCGATGATCTGAATGATACGACCGCTACTCATTGCTGTCTCCTCAATTCAAACTTAATAATGTTAAACGGCAGCGGCACCGCCAACGATCTCGGAAATTTCCTGAGTAATCGCGGCTTGACGCAGCTTGTTGTAAATGAGTTGTAGGTCTTTAATCAGTTGTCCTGCGTTGTCTGTCGCTGCTTTCATCGCGACCATACGAGCTGACTGCTCACATGCAACGTTTTCAATCACACCTTGATAAACCATAGACTCGATATAGCGAACCAACAAACCATTTAACAATTCTTCTGCTTCTGGTTCGTAGATATAGTCCCAACCATAAGTACGGTTGAGATCATCGCCTTCTTCTGCTGGTGCTAAAGGAACAAGTTGTTCTACTTTAGGCTGCTGAGTCATTGCATTAACGAAGCCATTTGATACGAGGTAGATACGATCTAATTCGCCCTTATCAAATGCATCAAGCATAACTTGTACTGAGCCAGTTAACTGTTCCAAACTCGGCGCATCGCCAAGTTGGGTAGTTGCACCAAGCACTTTACCGCCGTAATTCTTAAAAAACGAAACCGCTTTTTGACCAATTAAAGCAAATTCAACTTCAATTGACTGCTGCTGTTGTGCTTTGACATGCTGCACAACTTTCTTGAACAAGTTAATGTTCAAGCCACCTGCCAAACCACGATCTGAAGACACTACGATATAGCCAACGCGCTTAACTGGGCGATCAACCATATAACGGTGTTTGTATTCAGGGTTTGCTTGGACCAAGTGAGCAATTACACGGCGCATATTATCGGCATACGGACGGCCCTGAGCCATGCGCTCTTGCGCACGACGCATTTTAGAAGCAGCTACCATTTGCATCGCGCGAGTAATCTTTTGCGTGCTCTTGATACTAGCTACTTTGGCGCGAATTTCTTTTAAATTTGCCATACGCTTAACCTAGTATTCGAAAGCTCTTTCGAGCTTCCGAAGGTTGATCCGTGAACCAAACTTAACTAAAACTGAACTTAGTAAGTTTGAGTCGCTTTAAAGCTTTCAATACCTGCTTTGATTGCTGCTTCGATGTCTTTGTTGTAATCACCAGTTTCATCGATTTGTTTCATCAACGGAGCATATTCTGCGCGGAAGTAAGAAATTAACGCAGCATCAAAGTCTACGATTTTCTTAACTTCTACGTCAGCCATATAGCCTTCGTTAGATGCATAAACAGAAACAGCTTGGTCAGCAATTGAGTAAGGAGCATATTGCTTTTGCTTCATTAACTCAGTTACACGTTGACCATGTTCAAGTTGCTTACGAGTTGCTTCATCAAGGTCAGAAGCGAACTGAGCAAACGCAGCCAATTCACGGTATTGTGCTAAAGCAGTACGGATACCACCAGACAATTTTTTGATGATCTTAGTTTGAGCAGAACCACCAACACGAGATACAGAGATACCCGCGTTCACAGCAGGACGAATACCTGCGTTGAATAATGATGTTTCTAAGAAGATCTGACCGTCAGTAATCGAAATTACGTTCGTTGGTACGAATGCAGATACGTCACCTGCTTGAGTTTCAATAATTGGCAATGCAGTTAAAGAACCAGTTTTACCAGTTACTGCGCCATTAGTGAATTTCTCAACGTAGTCAGCAGATACACGAGAAGCACGTTCAAGAAGACGTGAGTGAAGATAGAATACGTCACCCGGATACGCTTCACGACCTGGTGGACGACGTAAAAGTAATGAAATTTGACGGTAAGCAACTGCTTGCTTAGACAAATCATCATAAATAATAAGAGCGTCTTCACCGCGGTCACGGAAGTATTCACCCATTGTACAGCCAGAGTACGGAGCTAAGTACTGCATTGCAGCAGGATCAGCAGCCGCAGCAGCGACAACAGTTGTATACGCCATAGCGCCAGTTTCTTCTAGCTTACGTACAACGTTTGCAATTGTTGATTGTTTTTGACCAATCGCAACGTATACGCATTTAATGCCAGAGTTTTTCTGAGCGATAATCGCATCGATCGCCATCGCTGTTTTACCAGTTTGACGGTCACCAATAATCAACTCACGCTGACCACGACCCACAGGAATCATGGTATCAACTGATTTGTAACCAGTTTGAACAGGTTCGTCTACAGATTGACGCCAAATTACGCCCGGTGCTACTTTTTCAACAGCATCAGTTAATTTTGCATCAATTGGGCCTTTACCATCAATTGGGTTACCCAAAGCGTCGACAACACGGCCAAGAAGTTCCGGACCAACTGGAACTTCAAGTACACGACCTGTACAACGAGCTTTTTGACCTTCTTGAAGGCTTAAGTAGTTACCTAAGACAACGGCACCCACTGAATCCTGTTCTAGGTTCAGTGCCATACCAAATAAGCCGCCGTCAAATTCGATCATTTCACCGTACATTGCATCAGCAAGACCGTGAATGCGCACGATACCGTCGGATACCATAACAATGGTACCTTCGTTTTTAGCGGTCGCGCTGGTGTCCAGATCGCTGATACGCTGTTTAATGAGCGCACTGATCTCGGATGGATTCAGTTGTTGCATTGCGCTATTCCTCAATCTTTTATTAGTTCAGTCTTCATCATTTGCATTATGCAAGAAGACGAGTACGCATTTTTTCAAGCTTGTTAAGCGCAGAATCATCTATCACTTGATCGCCTGCACGAATTACAACACCTGCAATAAGCTCAGGTTTAACTTCAACTGAAACAGTTACAGTACTGTTGAAACGCTTTTCTAAAGCAGATTTCAACAATTGCTCTTGTTCAGCAGTTAATGGGAAAGCCGATTCAATCACGACATCCACATTGTTGTTATTCTGTGATTTAAGCTGTTCATATTCTGCTTCAATTTCAGGTAACAACATTAAACGATCGTTATCTGCAAGAAGTGTCAAAAAGTTAGACACTGCTTGAGATTGACCTTCACCTAAAACTTTAGCAAAAAGCTTCACTTGCTCCACAGGAGTAAGTTCAGGGCGATTTAAATAAGCGGAAAATGCTTCGTCTTGCACCGCAGCACTGAGCACTTGTAACGCATTCGACCAATTGTCTGTTGCACCTTGCTCAGAAGCATAAGCAAATGCTGCTTTGGCATACGGACGTGCCAACGTCAAGAGTTCAGCCATGATTCGCCTCTCTTAAAGTTTAGCAGCCAGCTGAGACAGCATGGCATTATGAGCTTCTGCGTCAACTTGCTGGTTCAGGATTTTTTCTGCGCCAGTTACTGCCAAAGCAGCTACTTGTTGACGTAATTCTTCGCGAGCAGAATTGATATCTTGATCAACAGCTTCTTTAGCCTGTTGACGAATACGCTCACCTTCAGCCGCAGCTTGAGTACGAGCTTCTTCGATCAATTGTGCTGCACGACGGTTCGCTTGTTCGATCAATTGAGCCGCTTGTGCTTTAGCTGCATCAAGCTCTTGCTTTACTTGCGATTGTGCATCGGCAAGATCAGCTTTCGCTTTTTCTGCTGCATTTAAGCCATCAGCAATTTTACGCTGACGCTCACTAATCGCATTGATTAGTGGTGGCCAAACAAACTTCATGCAGAATGCAACAAAGAATGCAAACGCAATCGCTTGACCAATCAATGTGAGGTTGATATTCATTGCAATTCCTCAAATAGTGGATTTAGGAATTAAGATGATTAACCTACAAATGGATTAGCGAAGATGAAGAACAAGCCAATACCAACACCGATCATAGGCACAGCATCAAGAAGACCCGCGATTAAGAACATACGAGTTTGAAGTTGTGGAGCCAATTCTGGTTGACGAGCAACAGCTTCTAAAAAGCGACCACCCAAAAGACCAAAACCAATCGCAGTACCTAAAGCACCGAAAGCGATCAAGATAGCAGATGCAATTGCAACTAGACCTAAAGTGAGTTCCATGAAAAATTCCTCAGAGGTTAGGTTATTACCAAATTAAATTAAAAAAATTCAGCCCAACCATCGTTTGATAGTTAGGCAATACCATTAATGTTTTTCGCTTGCCATGCTCAAGTAAACGATGGTAAGCATCATAAAGATGAATGCCTGCAACGTGATTACAAGAATGTGGAAGATCGCCCAAGGCACAGACAACGCCCATTGAATCCAGAACGGCAATAAAGCAATTAGGATAAAGATCAACTCACCGGCATACATGTTACCGAATAGTCGGAGAGCTAATGAAATCGGACGAGCAAGGAATGTTACCAATTCCAAAATCAAGTTCACTGGAATAAGCAACGCTTTTGCAACTGGATTACTTGGGTTAAATGGGTTAAGTGCCAATTCACCAACGAAACCACTAACACCCTTTTCGCGGATGCTGTAGAACAAGATAAGTACAAATACAGATAAAGACATACCTAAAGTAATGTTTGGATCTGTAGATGGAACGATCTTGAAGTAAACGTGGTGAGGGTCCATACCAAATACGTTTGCACCTACAAACGCTGCAACTTGAGGAATCCAGTCAACTGGGATCAAGTCCATTAAGTTCATGAGGAAAATCCACACGAAAATAGTGAGTGCAAGCGGAGCGATTAAACGTGATTTGCCATGAAAAGTATCACGGACACTTGAGTCAACAAACTCGATGATCATTTCAATTGCAGACTGGAATTTAGTTGGAACACCTGCATTAGCAGCTTTCGCAACGATCCAGAACATCAAACAGAAAATAACACCAAGGCCAATTGACCAACCCATTGAATCCAAGTGAATTGCAGTGAACCCCATCGAATGAGCTTCTTCAGCAGTCTCAGCCAATTTCCATGTACCGTCTGGCATTTTGCCATAGGTCATATTGGTCAAGTGATGCTTGATATACTCTGTCGAAGTGAGGGCATGTTCTTCAGCAGCCATAAATCACACCTGGTCAATGTCAATTACTAAAAAGAAGGGAAACGAACATCGGCGCACTGTCGATATCTCGCTACCCTCCAAAAAATCTTCAATTCTTCTTGTTTCTACACCCGCTTTTGTAGACGTGACACCCAAAACGGAGCGACCCACGACATTGTCTGAACGAGAATAAAACCAAACAGCAATGCTAACGGTGATAAAGGTTTAACATTGCTCAAAATCAAAATAAATCCAACGATCATGATTGCAAATTTGCCTAACATGCCCCTATACATGTTAGACAGCACTTGTTTTGATGCTCTCGCACCTGCTGTTCTGAAGGATTGCCACGAGAAATAACTCATAGCAAGCCAGCAAACCAGTGCACCAAGTGCCGCACTTAATGCTGCTGTCATGTCTTTTATGCTCCACGCCACTAGGGCGGAAACAGGGATCATACATGCTTGTAAGAAGACCAAAGCTTTTGCTAATCGTCGGTCAATCAAGCGACTAGTTTGGCTCATTATTTATCCACTCACAGCATAAATGCTTGACAAGTTTAGCTGATGATCGCTTTTAATCGCAGGCATTATAGAGTTACACCCCTGAACATGCAATCTTTTCCCGACTTTAGTCGGGGTTTTTCATGACAGGTGGTGCTGACGCTACAGTCAGCCTTTGTTTATTTTTTATCTTACTTTTGCGTACTTAATACACATTTATCTGTTTTTATAGCCAGTTTCTTCCATGCAGTGACGAAATCATCCTCGTTATTCATGCTCTCGTCTACGGGTTGAAAAGTAATGTTACCTAATTTTTGATACTGACTTTTAGTGGTAAAACTTTCCGCTAACAAACACATCTGATCTTTTGGTCGATTATCATTAAGATACTTAATTTGAGCTGCTGTTGGTGCAACATGAGGATCATCTGTCAAAGCGCCTGCGAACTTTAAATTTAAAGAGCGTTCTAAATATTGATAGGCATCATGATATGACCAATATGGCTTACCATTACTTGTACTGTCGTAAGCTTGTGCTGCCTGAAACATTTTGCGAGCAAAGAGATTAGCATTATTCCAATATTTAGCCTTATTTTCAGGATGCTGCTGAGAACGTAAAGCTGCAATAAAGAAACCGATTCGAACTGCATTGTTTGGTTCTAACCACACATGAGTATCTACTGTATTAGGCAAAGCTACACCGCGGGTACTACGCAGGGGTAAAACAGAAACTATGCCACTATCTAATAAGGCAATCGCTTTCTTATTATTACCTAACAATTTATTTAGAGGTGCTTCATGAGCCTTACCCAACCAAATGACCAATGATGCATCATTAATTGCTTTACGGTGCGCTGGGGTTAATTGTACGTCATGCCCAGTTTGTCCCTTTAATAAGAGTTGTGGTTCCTCAATACCTTGAGTGACTTCTTTTGCAATCAGATAGATCGGGTGTGTAGAAACCACCAAACCCTGACTCCACCCTAACGTACTCAAAAGAGAGAACATACTGAAAACAAAAAAACGGAACATGACAGACCATCAATTTAAATTAGCTCGAAGCATGTTATAATATAACAAAGTTACAAAAATACCTAAGATTAATCGAATGAAGCATCGCTTCATGCTAATATTCCGTTAAAAATTCGAGGTTATTTCTATGAGTTCCTGCTCGCATGAACATCATGATTCTTTGCATGGTGTGCATGATCACCATAATGTCGCAAACCGTTTAGCTGAAGCAGAAAATTTATGTTCTGCGACTGGCGCACGACTTACGCCTTTGCGCAAAGAAGTTTTGGAACTCATTTTAAATGCTTCGGGTCCAATGGGCGCCTATGACTTACTCGCACGTATAAAAAGTCAAACTGATCGTCCGGCTGCTCCTCCAACTGTATATAGAACTTTAGATTTTTTATTAGAAAAAGGTTTGATCCATCGCCTAACTTCTATTAATGCCTATATTCCCTGTTGCCACCCTCGCGAAGGCCATCAAGCAGCATTCCTAATCTGTACCGAATGTCACATGGTTAAAGAAGCCTCTTCTCAAGGTTTAACTCACCAGCTTGACCAACTTGCAGCGTCAGATGAGTTCGTGGCTCAACACAGCATTATTGAAATTTCGGGGAAATGCCAACAGTGCCGCACAACTCGTTAAATCCTGTATTAATTCAACTTGAGCAGGTTTCTGTTCATCGTGATGATCGGGAAATTTTAAAAAAAGTTGATTTTGCTCTACATCAAAATGAAATTGTGTCTTTAATCGGACCAAATGGTGCTGGTAAATCAACACTGATTAAAGTTCTACTTGGTATTCTCCAACCGAGTAGTGGACGCATTGTTAATTATAAAAAACTCAAAATGGCGTATGTGCCACAAAAATTCAATCCTTCACACAGCCTGCCTTTACGTGTTCAGGATCTACTTGATTTAGAAAAGTGCAGCCCTACCCTTCGTCAAGAAATTATTCAAGACACAGGTATCTCCAAGTTACAACAATCAAAAGTACAACAACTTTCCGGGGGGGAGCGCCAACGCGTATTACTAGCGCGCGCCCTACTTCGTCAGCCAGATATTTTAGTTCTTGACGAACCGATGCAAGGTTTAGACATTCAGTCAGAAGCTGAACTTTATGAATATGTCCGTAGTCTGCCAGAACGATATGGTTGTGCAATCTTAATTGTTTCTCATGACTTACAATGGGTGATGGAAGGAACACACCGCGTAGTTTGTTTGAATAAACATATTTGCTGTAGTGGGTTACCCGAGAATATTCAACAACATCCTGAATATCAGGCTATCTTTGGAACTCAACGGGTTTTCTATCAACATCATCATGATCATTGCGCTCACGGTGATGCAGCACACCCCTGCCCTCATAATGACCGTCCTCACATCCACCCAGAACCGGAAGCTTAAGCCATGATGGAATGGTTACAATTATTGTTGCCCGCATGGATTATGGGAACCTTGCTCGTGTTTTTAACTGCCCCTCTGGGTTGTCTAATGCTTTGGAGACGCATGTCTTTTTTTGCTGACACTATGGCACACGGAACACTACTTGGGGTTGCTATCGCAGGTGCTTTAAGCCTTCCTCTTTGGCTTGGTGTTGCAGGCACTGCGGTTTTACTGGTCGCAATTTTATGGGCCCTACATGACAATCGCTTACCCAATGATGCGCTCTTAGCCTTATGTTCAGCGACTTTACTCTGTAGCGGTTTATTATTTATTCAACATGTTCCAAGTTTAAGACCTGAGCTTTTAAGTTACTTATTTGGTGACTTGCTCAGCATTGATTGGCCCGACTTGCCTGTTTTCACTTTAATCATTGCGCTATCACTCGCAATTCTTTACCGCTTTTGGCAGCCACAAATACAATTTGCAATTGATCCAGACATTGCAATTAGTGAAGGGGTAAATGCGAACTGGCAACGTCTTATTTTCATGCTGTTATTGGCTTTATTTACTGTATTAGCCTTACGTGCGGTAGGTTCTTTGCTTATGGGTGCATTACTCGTAATACCTGCATTAAGCGCTCGCCTACTAGCAAACTCACCAAAGCAAATGGTCGTTTGGGCATTTGTGTTAGCTCAGCTTGGGGTGAGTGTGGGATTATGGTCAAGCGCAGCACTCAACATCTCTACAGGCTTAAGTATTGTTTTATGCATGGCCTTAACTTTCGCCGTTATTTTCATAACTCAAAAGCTAAAAAATCAGACACAGGCGGCCTAAATTAGGACGCCTGATGAACTGTACTCAATAATAAAGCCGCACAACTAAACATCACAGCAAAACCTCGATTCAAATATTTTTGCTGTTTAGGGGAGCGAAGTAATCTTAGAACCTTTGATGCTAACCCTGTATATCCAGCCATTACAATCAAATCAATCGTAATCATTGTTACAGCCATAATCAGGTACTGTATCCATTGAGGCTTACCCAAATCTAGAAACTGGGGTAAAACAGCTAATAGAAATACAATCGCTTTGGGATTACTAATATTGACCACAAAGCCATTTAACAATAGCGCGAATACAGATTTATCTCTTTTTTCTTGTTGAATTTCTATATCTTTTATAGGCGCTGTCCACTGTAAGTAAGCAAGGTATAACAAATAAATCACACCAAACCATTTAACAAACTGAAAAGCCAAAGGTGTCGTTGCAAATAAAACCCCCACACCTGCTGCCACCACTAAAATTTGAAGTAGCAAAGCGATTTGCAAACCAATCGCATTCCAATAGCCATGCCTAAAACCATAGTTTAGACCACTCGACATTGAAGCAATTGCTCCTGCACCCGGTGAGATACTAATAACCCAACAGGCCAACATATAAGCGAACCAAACTTGCAGAGACATAGCAAAAAATAGACTATAAAAGTGGAATTATACTGTTTTATAAAGCTATCTTAGTCAGAATTCAAACAATAAAATCAAGAAATAGACTACTAACGGCTCTTCGCATCAGGCACAATAATTAAAGCTCATACTAAATTATAATTGAGGAGATACCTTCCAATGACTGCTCAATCTGTCATTTTGCCATTGCCATCAGATCATGCTCGCTTCATTGTTCTTCGTTTAAAAGACTTATCAATTGATGAATTAAAAAAACAAATTGGAGCTTTATTTGAAGCACGAGACCGTCTAATTACTCAGCATTCTGATGCTCAAATTAAAACAGCAGTCGCTTTTGGTCCTGAACTATGGAAACAGCTCTATTCGCAAACTCCTGTAGGATTTAAACAGCTTGAGCCAGAACAAGGTGCATTCAACATGCCATCTGTGCCAGCAGATGTACTCATTCATATTGCCAGCATGCGCTCTGATATTTGTTTTGCATTAAGCCAAGCATTTTTTGAAGGTATTAAAGATAAAGTCGAAGTTCTTGATGAGCGTGTTTGCTTCCGTTATTTCGATGGTCGAGATATTACAGGTTTTATAGACGGTACTGAAAACCCTCAGTTCCCAGATGATCGTGCAGAAACAGCTCTTCTACCTGAAGAGGCTGGAGTATTTGCCGATGGTAGTTTCATTTTCGCGCAGCGCTATGCTCATGATTTAGAAAAATGGAAAAAATTGAAAGTTGATGCGCAAGAAAATGTCATGGGTCGCACCAAACTTGAATCTATTGAATTAGATGATGATGTTAAGCCAGAAAATGCCCATGTTGCCCGTACTGTTGTTGAGGATGATGAGGGCGAAGAAATGGAAATCTTGCGCCATAGCCTACCTTATGGCGATGGCCGAGGTGATCAGGGCTTATTTTTCATCGCCTATACTAAAGACCTGAGTATTATTGATGCCATGTTAAAGCGTATGTTCGGCACAAGTGGAGATGGTATTCATGATCGTTTATTGCACTTCGTGACACCACTTGATGGTGCTTATTACTTTGCACCAAGTGAAGAATTGCTAGAAGAAATTCTATAGAAGACTAAATATAAAAAGAGGAGCATAAAGCTCCTCTTTTTATATTCTAATTCTTAGAAAGGAATACGCTTATATTTGCGGTATTCAGGTTTCCAGAATGATTGATCAATTTTCTGTTTCAACAAATCATCACTAATCGTTACAGCTACACCATCCGCCATTGCAGCTTTCGCAACTTCAAATGCAATAACTCTAGACACTTGTTGAATTTCACCCAACGGCGGCAATAAATCAGCTTGTGGATCTTTAAGCAATGGAGAGCAATTTGCTAAAGCACTACTTGACGCCATTAACATATTTTCAGTAACGCGTTTAGCACCCGATGCCACCACACCTAAGCCAATGCCTGGGAAAATGTATGAGTTATTACACTGAGAAATATTATAAAGTTTGCCATGATGATTCACTGGAGCAAACGGACTACCTGTTGCAATTAATGCTTTTCCTTCAGTCCACTCCACAATATCAGCAGGTACAGCTTCAACACGTGAAGTTGGGTTTGACAGTGGCATGACAATTGGACGTTCACAATTTGCCGCTAAGGTCTTAATGATTTCTTCGGTGAATAAACCAGGTTGACCAGAAACACCAATTAACACTGTAGGCTTCGCATTTTTAACAACATCAAGTAGTGAAATCACTTCTTCAATATTGCCCCACTGATCAACCACCTCAGCTTTTTGTGCTAACTTACGTTGGAAGTCGAGCAAGTTTGGTTGATTCTCAGTGATCAAACCAAAACGGTCTACCATATAAACGCGAGCACGCGCTTCTGCATCGGTTAGACCTTCAGCAACCATTTGAGCAACAATTTGCTCCGCGATACCACAACCCGCCGAACCTGCACCTAAGAAAGCAATTTTTTGATCTTTTAATTGCTTACCCGCTGCACGACTCGCAGCAATTAAACTACCAACCGATACCGCCGCTGTTCCTTGAATATCATCGTTAAAACAGCAAATTTTATCGCGATATTTTTCTAAAAGTGGCATCGCATTTTTTTGTGCGAAATCTTCAAACTGAATTAATGCTTTTGGCCAACGACGCTTCACAGCATCAATCACCATATCTACAAATGCGTAATATTCATCGCCGCTAATACGCGGCTGACGCCAACCCATATAGATCGGATCATTTAACAGTTGTGGATTGTTCGTTCCAACATCAATTGTGATTGGTAATGTATAAGCTGGACTAATCCCACCACAAGCTGTGTAAAGCGAAAGTTTTCCAATAGGAATCCCCATTCCGCCAATACCTTGGTCACCAAGACCTAAAATACGTTCACCATCAGTGATCACGATGACTTTTACATTATTTTTATTTACGTTTTGCAAAATATCATCAATCACATCACGATCTGGATATGAAATAAAAACACCACGATGACGACGATAGATATCAGAGAAACGCTGACATGCCTCACCTACTGTTGGGGTGTAAATAATCGGCATCATTTCTTCAAGATGATTTTCGATTAGATGATAGAACAAGGTTTCATTAGTATCTTGGATATTACGCAGATAGATATGTCGGTTAATATCATCAGTGAAAGCGCAATATTGTTGATAAGAGCGCTGGCTCTGCTCTTCAATAGTTTCAATAATATGGGGGAGTAAACCGTGTAAGTTAAAGTTACTTCTTTCTTCTTCAGTGAAAGCAGAACCTTTGTTTAGAAGTGGTAACTCTAAAAGTGTAAAACCTGCATATGGGATATAAAGGGGATGTTTACTTGGGTGTCCTGATATCATTGCCTATCTCATTTTCCAGCTTAGAGTAGAGAAAAACACGTTTTTGTATGGTCTCTAAAACTCTTTGTGCGTATAAGCTTAAGCCTAATTCGTTCAAAATAGATATTTTAAACTGTGATGTTAAAATTGAAGACTATTTAGTTAGAACATGTATAAAATTAAACAATAAATATCAGCAACTTAATTATTTTATGTTTTTAAAAAATCTTTTATTATTTTAATTTTAGCGGCCTAAACCATATATTTTAATACTACCATATATTTCTCCAAGAAATAATAGTAGGTTTTTAGTGTCATTTACTTATTAGAAAATCACAGAAGGCTTGTATTTATTTGTTTTTAGAATAATGAGACAGTTCACCCTGCAATATTCATTTAAAAAATAATACTCGGTAAGTGACACAAAAAGAATTACTCGAATATTAAATCCACTCCCCTAACTCCAAGGAAATTTGCTATATTTGACGTTTTTCTGCGACATCTATTTTCGATTGATATGAATACGGCAATACAAGCAGCTCTCGACCATGCAGTGCAAACTCTTCAACAAGAAGGGGTGCTTCCTTCCGACTGGAAAAACACAAGCAACTTAACACGCACCAAAGACCGAAGCCATGGCGACTTTGCTTCTAATATTGCCATGATCGGCTCGAAAGCTGCTGGTATGAAACCACGTGATTTAGCTGAGAAAGTTCTAACTGCATTACCAGAAGTTGCAGATATCAGCAAAGCCGAAATTGCAGGACCTGGTTTTATTAACTTCTTTTTAAATGCAGACCAGCGCTTTGCTATTCTTGACCAGATTCAAGCACAAAAAGAAATCTTTGGTCGCAGCCAAGCGAATGCGACGAAAAAGATCCAAGTTGAATTTGTTTCTGCAAACCCAACGTCTAGTCTACATGTAGGGCATGGCCGTGGTGCTGCATATGGTATGACTGTTGCCACGTTACTTGAAGCAACAGGTGCTAAAGTTGACCGTGAATACTATGTGAATGATGCTGGCCGTCAAATGGATATTTTGGCGACTTCTACTTATTTACGTTATTTAGAATTACTTGGTCAAAACCTTGTATTTCCAAAAAATGCTTATCAAGGTGATTACGTTAAAGAAATCGCACAGACTATTATTGATAAAGATGGCGATGCCTACCTTCGTGAAGTGGCTGATGTCTATAAAGATGTGCCAGAAGACGTACAATATGCAGAAGAACTAGATAGCGACGGCAATAAAGTCGTTTTATCTGGCGACAAAGAAAAACATATTGATGGACTTATTGCCAATTCACAACAGTTGTTAGGTGAAGGCTACCGTGTATTCCACCAAGCTGCTCTTCATGCCATTTTAGATGACATTAAAGATGACCTTGCTGACTTCGGTGTAACTTTCAATCAATGGTTTAGCGAAGCGTCTCTTAGTGCAAAAATTGATGAAGCGTTAGAAACACTTGATCAACGTGGCTTCCTTTATGAAAAAGATGGCAACATCTGGTTTAAATCAACTGAATTTGGTGATGAAAAAGACCGTGTTGTTAAACGTCGTAATGGCCAAACTACATACTTTGCATCAGACATTGCATATCACTTGAATAAATTACAACGTGGTTATACGGACCTAATCGACATTTGGGGTTCTGACCACCACGGTTATATTTCTCGCGTAAAAGCGGCAATTGATGCGATGGGTTACGACTCTAAAAAATTAACTGTACTTTTGGTTCAGTTCGTAAGTCTATGGCGTGGTGGCGAGATGGTTCAAATGTCATCTCGTTCAGGTCAGTTCGTGACTTTACGTGACTTGCGTAAAGAAGTTGGCAATGACGCGGCTCGTTTCTACTACGTAATGCGTAAGAGTGAACAACACATCGACTTTGACCTTGACCTTGCTGTGTCACAGAGTAAAGACAATGCTGTGTATTACATCCAATATGCACATGCACGTATTTGCCGTATGTTAGAAAAAGCAGCAAGCACAAACTTACAATTCGATGTAAACACTGCTCGCCCGCATGCGGCACGCTTGTCTCTTGATGCTGAGACTGAAATTCTTTCTAAATTAGCAGCTTATCCAGATGCGGTGTTGCGAGCTGCAAATGCGTATGAACCACATCAGTTGGGTAACTATTTGAAAGAGTTAGCTGCCTTGTTCCACGGTTGGTACAATGAACATAAAGTATTAAGCGATGATGCCGAGCTTACACAAGCACGTTTATTACTTTCAATCAATGTACAACAAGTGTTGCGCAATGGTTTAGAATTGCTTGGTGTATCTGCACCAGAATCTATGTAAAAATTATATTGCATGACAGTAAATAAAGGTCATGCAATATATAGTAAGCAGTGGTTTGTAGAGTTAAAATAGCTGATACGAACCACTGTTTCAGCATCGTAATACGAGACTCAAACTCGAATTAAAACAATCAAAATACAGAGGAATAATCCACGTGTTTGGCAAAACGCAACGCGGTGTATCTGAAAGACCTAACAAGCCTAAAAAGCCCCTAATTCCTAAATGGTTAGGGACACTTGTCGCTATTTTGGCGGTCTTATGTATCGCTGTAGTGCTTATGCTTTGGAAACCTTGGCAACCTGTTCCCGCAAAAAATCAGATTACCTCTGAACACTATCAAGAAGAAGATACCAATAAAGATTATCGTTTCTACGATCTATTACCTCAACAACAAGTAACACCTATTCCGGAGCAAGCAATTCCGGAGAGCAAAAATCAAGGTACAGCCATGATTGTTGAGGCACCAAGTGCAGCTCAACCAGCAGCTTCAGAAAGTGCAGGAATTGATGCTAATCCATCAGCCACTACTCCTCAGCAGCCTACCTATATTTTACAGGTTCGCAGCTATAACGATCCCGATCAGGCTGACGCTCGCCGTGCAGAAATCATTTTGAATGGCTTATCTGCAGATGTAGTCAAAAGTAGTGAAAATGGGCAAATATGGTACCGTGTTATTTCAGGCCCTTATGACTCCCAAGATGCTGCATTGGCCGCTCAACAAACCTTACAACACAGTGGCATTGATTCTATCGTGATCAAACGCAAGTAAACAGCAAATAAAAAGGAACAAATAATTGTTCCTTTTCTTTTAAATATCAGCACAATTCCTTTCATTAGTACCCATTCCCTTTTGTTTCGCTTTCTGAAATGCGGATCTTTGCTGAATACGATGTAAAAAAGCCTGAATATTAGGATATTTCCCTTGCAAACGTGATTGCAAAGCTTCCAGTGGGAAACTCATTTGAATATCAGCAAATGAAAAATCGCCTGCGAAATATTCATGCTCTGCCAAATAGTTTTCTAAAAAACTAATATGATCTTTCATACGTGGACGAACAAAATTTGCCTTCACCCCTTCTGTGATTCTTTTTGCTACGGGTTGAATTAACCATGGCACATGCTTATTTACACTATTCATGACCAAAGTCATGACTAATAAAGGCATAAGTGAACCTTCAGCATAGTGCATCCAGTAAATATACTGCTGTAAATTTTGGGGCTGTGTAGGTTTAAATTGCTGCTTTTGATCATAACGCTGCTGTAAATATTCCAAGATCACAGCAGATTCTGCGATGACTTGCTCATCATCAGTCAAAATCGGAGCTTTACCTAAAGGATGAATACATTTCAATGTTTCTGGAGCGGAATAGTTAGGTAAGCGTTGATAATAATGAATATCATAATCTAAGCCTAATTCTTCTAAAGCCCATAAAATTCGAAACGATCGCGAACATTCCAGGTGGTGTACACTAATCATATTAATGCCTGCTTTTATTTTTCTTTTTACATAAAAAACAGCATGTGAACATGCTGTTTTATTCCATTTGTGGAATGGATATAAAATCATCCACCTCCACAAAATAGCATTTTTACACTGTAACAAGCACAGTATGAATGTCTAAACTACGTAACAAAGTTTTAGTCACTGGCGTTTTACTACATACCGTTAAGATTTTTTGCTGAAGTTCTTCATCTGGTAAGTCTTTAAAAACAATACGACGTTCTATATGTTCTTCATGCTCTCTATTGGTATGAAAATCAATTTCAACCGAGAACTCACCAAAATCATAACCCTTATGCTTCGCGTACATTCTTAAAGTAATAAGTGTACACGCGGCTAAACTTCCGGTGAGCAAATCATAGGGTGCTGGGCCTTGGTCCTGCCCTTCAAGTTTTTCAGGCTCATCACAAAAATATTGATGACGTCCACTGGTAATTTCGCCCTTCCATTGTTCAGCAAGGGGCTTTGCTTTACTACTTGCGATTACTGCTGTCATTTTGATGCTCTCATTTGATCTGGAAGAACAGGGGCTTCTAAACGAGCACCAACATAATCTGGAATTTCACCAAAACGCGCATCATGGTTAATCCATTGCTCACGCGCTTCTTTTAAATCATCCATTGTACGTGCAACAAAATTCCACCAGAGTAAAATTGGCGTTTCAAACGGTTCACCACCAATCAAAAGAATACGATTGCCTTTTTTTACTTCAATCTCAATTTCACTCAGTCCAGTATCCAAAACAACCATGTTGTCAGCAGTTAACTCATGACCATTTACATGGGCAACACCTTCTAATGCCATAAAGCCATATTCATAATTAGGATTTAATGGAATACGGGTTTTAGTATCTTCGGTAGCAATTAAGTCGACACCCACTAACGGCGTATGAACCACTACTGGAGAAGTCGTTGCCAAATATTCACCTACAAGAACAGTAAATTCTAGACCGTCTTTTTCAACAACAGGTAGCTCTGGGTAATGTTCAAATTTCGGATCCATATTGCGCTTTTGATCTGGCAAAGCAATCCAAAGCTGCGCAGCGTGCATTTGAGTTTCTGTATCAGGTGCAACTTCTGTATGTGAAATGCCATGACCCGCCGTCATTAAGTTCACTTGCTTAGGTCGAATAAGTTGTTTTGAACCCAAGCTATCGGTATGCATCATGGTCCCTTCAATCATCCAAGTGAAAGTTTGCAAACCAATATGAGGATGAGGACCAACATCTAAACCATCACCCGCAAGAAAGGTTACTGGGCCTGCATGATCTAAGAAACACCATGCTCCAATCATTCGTTTTTGTCGGCTAGGTAAAGCCCGCTTAATGACTGTCCCCTGTCCAATTTCAGCAGAGCGAATTGGAAATTCCTGAATAAACTGATTGGCAAATTTCTCGCAATCCTTTGAATCAGAAATATCGTAATCATTATTATTGCTCATGATATTACTCTCTTTTACCTATGCTTTTGCAATGAGTTGTTCTAATGATCTTAACAATACACTCATTATTCAATATAGTCTTTTAGTAATACACAGGGTGTTATGAATGAGACAATCAATTTTTTTTAATTATAGAAAATAATAAAGCTGCATTGAGCAGCTTAAGATGATTGAGTTTTAACGAGCTGTTTTAAGTTTTTCATAAATTGCCCAAATTGAGGAAAAAACTCTTGAAATAGTGGATGGTCTCGATTTTCTAACATGACTTCACTAAATAACTTCAAGCCAACACCAAAAGATTTTGTAGTTTCATCGTCAAAAAAATCTGCTTTTTTTAAGCGCTCGACAATTTCAAAAATATCGTCATGATTTCCCGCATAGAACTCAAGACGTTCAGTATAGGTAGAGGCTTCTCCTTTCGCATTTTTTAGATGTTGTACAGTGACATGATATTGATGTTGTTTCATATATAAATTCTCTATTTAAAATTAATGACTTTGAATAATTTCAACCTGTTTAAGGTGGACTTGAAACTCTGTAAATACTGACTGTAAAGACGCTAAAAATTCGTCTTGTTTAGCGTCCGTTAAATCTGTACAACGAATTTGCAATAATTGATCATTCTCGACTGTTGGCAAATTAAATTTAGCTTCATCCCGTTGTGGCTGACGATTTAAAATTAAACCTGCTCCAACTAAGTCGTTCACTACCCGATAAACTGTGGCTAAACTTAATTTCTGTTTTTGGGTATATAACTTTTGGTAAATCTGTTTAACAGTTAAATCTTCTGCTTGCTGCTGAATTAAAGACAAAACAGTAAGTCTTGGATGAGTGACTTTTAGGCCCGCTTCTTTGATTTTATGCTGTAGGTCTAACATTTCGATTTCCAACCTATAACCGCCCAATTGCAACCGCAGCTTGATCAATTTTTTCGGCAATTTGATAAATCTGCTCTTGCTGCAAACCTGCCGAGTTCAACTTCAATCGCAAGGCAGTCTTTAAGTTTTCCATTGCACGATGAATTTCGATTAATTCATCATTACTGTGAATTTCACGTCTAAGGCGTAATTTTTCTAACAGCTCGTTCAACTTATCTTGTTGTTCAGTTAAGTAAGCCTCTCCGACTTCTGTGATTTGATATTGCTTACGCTCTACGTCTAGCAAATTAATTAAATTCATTTCTTCAAGACTGGTTAGCGTTGGATAAATGGTTCCTGCACTTGGCGTATAGCCATCACCCACCAAATCACTTATTTCTTTAATAATTTCATAGCCATGCTTTGGGCTTCGCTGAATGAGATGAAGCACTAAAAGTTTCATGCGTCCAGCTTCAAAAAGTCTTCCACGGCGCCCCGAACGGTGATGTTCTCGGTGATGCTCATTGTGTTCAGCATGATGATGTTCTGATTGTTGTTTCATCTTTTAAAACCTAAAAATGATCAATTTATATATATTAAGATATATCTTAATATATCTTTTATCAAGTATAAGCAATAAGAATAGATTTATCATTTTGATAGTTATTAAAATTAATTTTAGTCTTTAAAAGTTAAGTAATAAAAAAGGACGCTAACGCGTCCTTTTCTTTACCAACTAATAGGGAAAGATTATTCCCACTCAATCGTTGCTGGTGGTTTAGATGACACGTCATATACAACACGTGATACATCTTTAATTTCATTCATAATACGTGTTGAGATTTTATCAACTAGTTCGTATGGTAAATGTGCAAAACGAGCTGTCATAAAGTCAACTGTTTCTACTGCACGAAGTGCGATTACCCATGCATAACGACGACCATCACCTACTACACCAACTGACTTAACAGGTTGGAATACGGCAAATGCTTGAGCTGTTTTGTCATACCAACCGCTGTCGCGAAGCTCTTGCATAAAGATGTCATCAGCAAGACGAAGAATATCTGCATATTCTTTTTTCACTTCACCCAAAATACGAACACCTAAACCAGGGCCCGGGAATGGATGACGGTAAATCATGCTGTGTGGTAAGCCAAGTGTCGTACCTAATTTACGAACTTCATCTTTAAACAAGTCACGTAAAGGTTCAACCAACTCAAACTCTAAATCGTCTGGTAAGCCACCCACGTTGTGGTGCGATTTAATAACGTGTGCTTTACCTTGTTTGCTTGCAGCAGATTCGATTACGTCTGGGTAAATCGTACCTTGTGCTAAGAATTTCACGCCATCAAGTTTACGTGCTTCTTCAGCAAAAACTTCAATAAACTCACGACCAATGATTTTACGTTTTTTCTCTGGATCAACTTCACCAGCCAATGCAGTTAAGAAACGTTGTTCAGCATCTGCACGAATAACACGGATACCCATGTTTTCAGCAAACATTTGCATTACTTGGTCACCTTCGTTTAAACGAAGTAAACCGTTGTCAACAAATACGCATGTTAACTGGTCGCCAATTGCTTTATGTAAAAGCGCAGCAACGACAGATGAGTCAACACCACCAGAAAGACCTAAAAGAACTTTTTCATCACCGATCTGTTCACGTAGTTGTTCTACACGCAAATCAATGATGTGCTCAGGTGTCCAAAGACCACCACATCCACAAATTTTATGAACAAAATTTGCAAGTAATTCTTCACCTTTTGCCGTGTGCGTTACTTCTGGGTGGAATTGCACACCATAGAAACGGCGTGTTTCGTCACTTACAGCAGCAACAGGACAACTTGGTGTGCTTGCAGTAATGCTAAAACCTTCTGGAATCTGGCTCACTTTGTCGCCATGGCTCATCCAAACATGAAGTTGGTCTTCACGATCTTGTAAGTTGCCAATCAGTTGGTCACGTTTAACGATATCAACTTCGGCATAACCAAACTCATGTACAGTACCCGGCTCAACTTTACCGCCTAACTGTTCAGACATGGTTTGCAAGCCATAGCAAATACCCAATACTGGAACACCCAACTCAAACACTACTTGTGGTGCACGTGGGCTGCCTTCTTCATGCACACTCTCAGGTCCACCTGACAAAATAATGCCATTTGGCTTAAAAGCGCGAACGTCTTCTTCAGACATATCAAAAGCATACATTTCAGAGTAAACGCCGGCTTCACGTACACGACGTGCAATGAGCTGGCTATATTGAGAGCCGAAATCCAGAATCAGGATACGATCTTCAGTAATTTGAGTATTGGTAGTCATGACAAACCACTAAATGGCAAAAGAATTAAGCGCGCCATTTTAACATTTTTCACGCTTCGGCGCACCGCAAATCATCATATATCTTATTTTTTTCATTTCTGAATCATTTCTATCGTTGAATTCTTTGACATAAATCAATATTTACTTATATTTATCAAACATCTGGATTAGTCTTAAAAACTACATACGTATTGATAAATTCATCACATTCTATGCAACATCACCATGAATTTGATGTTAAGATGACCCGATAAAACAGGCATTACCATGGAAAGGTAAATACCATAAGCGATATTTGTCTGTGCTTAAACAATTATCCATTTTTATGGCTTGTTGCCCCCTATCAAAATCAATAGAAATCTAAGGAACAACAATGCTTCAAACTATGATTGCAGATTTCCAGCAACATTTTTGGTTGTATATCTCTATTCCTTTTATGAGTGGTTTAATTGGCTACATCACCAAGGTGATCGCCATTCAGATGATGTTTTCGCCACTTGAGTTTAAAGGCATTAAACCATTTCTAGGTTGGCAAGGCATCGTGCCACGCAAAGCCGAGAAAATGGCAACAATTGCTGTTGAACTCATGACAGCCAAGCTCATTAAACCTGAAGAAATTTTTGCACGCCTAGATCCTAAACGTATTGCCAAAGAAATAGAAAAACCACTGCTTGCTGCAGCTGAAGATATTACCCGTGATGTTGCACAAGAGTATCAGCCTGGGTTATGGGAAGGCATGCCAGAGTTTGCGCGTCAAAGACTCATTCGTCGTGTGCAGTCAAAAGCGCCCGAGATTGTTGAACACATCATGAGTGAAGTACAACGTGATGTGAACCGATATTTTGATATTAAACATCTTGTTATTAGCAACTTGCTTAAAGACAAACGCCTACTCAACAATATTTTTAAACGAGTGGGCAAACAAGAATTTAAATTTTTTAGTAATGTCGGATTTGTATTTGGCTTCGGTATTGGTGTGATTCAGATGCTGTGCTGGATTATCACGCAAGGTAAATACCCTTGGATGCTGCCAATGTTTGGTGGCTTTGTGGGTTTTTTCAGTGACTGGATTGCATTACAAATGATGTTTAGACCACTTTATCCTAAGAAAATATTGGGCTATACATGGCAAGGTTTGTTTATTAAACGTCAAAATGAAGTTGCCGCCGACTACGCAGCGTTAATTTCCAAACAGCTTTTAACTTCTCGCCACATGATGGAAGAATTATTTTCTGGTACACATTCTGCACGTGTTATTGATCTGGTTAACCGTCATGTCAAACAAGAAATTGATATGCAAGCAGGTGTAATTCGTCCACTTGTTGTTTACGCAATTGGCGGAGAAAAATATCAAGATATGAAATCGCAAGTTGCTGAACGTATTATGCAACGGCTTCCAGAGACGATGAAATACGTAGAATCTTATGCAGAAGATGCTATGAATATTCGCAGTACTTTAATTGAACGTATGCAAAAATTAACACCATCTGAATTTGAAGGTATGTTGCGCCCTGCGTTCAAGGAAGATGAGTGGGCACTCATTGCAGTAGGTGCAGTACTTGGTTTTGTTGTTGGGGAATTACAAATCCAGTTCATGCTCTAATTTTACGTCCCTAGAAATAAAAACCGGATGAGTTGATCATCCGGTTTTTATTTTGTCTTGAATATTATTTCTCGATTGCATGATCCAAACTAATACGTCCAGCGCCATGAAGCATCAGGAAGAATAAACCACCTGCCATTGCAAGGTTTTTCATGAAATGGATGCCATTGTTATATTGCGCTGCTGCATCAGCACCACCTTGGTGGAATAAAAATGCAGTAAGAATACTAAAGATTCCAAGTCCAAAAGCCGCAAAGCGTGCTTGGAAACCAAATAACAAGGCTAAACCACCACCAAACTCAACCAAGATCACTAAAGGAAGAATTCCTGCTGGAACCCCCATTGCTTCCATATACCCAGCAGTTGCTGCATAACCAGTAATTTTCCCCCAACCTGCAACAAGGAAGATATAGGCGATAAGAAGACGCGCAATAAGGCTAATGAAACTGTCTGCGCCTGATTGCGTTACGATATTTTTGACCACTACATTTGGATTAAACATATTGCCACCTTTATTTAAATGCTTATTTATTGATGAGCTCATTCTAGGTTTGGGACATTGATAATTAAATACTCAAAATCCATATATATCGTTGCATAAACGAGATGATCAATTTGTATTTTTTTGATGCTTTATACTGACTTTCTATAGGCTCACTGCTAGGATTTGAACACGGTTTACCACTTGCTCTTATCATGGAACTTATTGATTTTATTCTACACGTTGATCAACATCTCGCCGAATTTATTATAAATTACGGAACGTGGATTTATGGCATTCTATTTTTAATTATTTTTGTTGAAACCGGTCTAGTGGTTATGCCGTTCTTGCCGGGAGATAGTTTACTATTTGCAGCTGGTGCTTTAGCAGCATCTACAGGTGCGATGGATCCATGGGTACTGGGCACTCTACTCTTCATTGCTGCCGTTTTAGGTGACACAGTAAACTACCATATTGGACGTTTTATCGGTCCACGTGTGTTTGAAATGAATTCCCGATTCATTAATAAACAGCACTTAGTTAAAACTCAAGAATTCTTTGCTCGCCATGGCGGCAAGACGATTATTTTTGCTCGCTTCGTTCCATTTGCCCGCACCTTTGCGCCTTTTGTTGCTGGGGCTGGTAGCATGAACTATAAGTTTTTCCTAACTTATAACCTGATTGGAGCATTGTGTTGGGTCGTTTCTTTTGTAACTTTAGGCTATTTATTTGGAAATATGCCAATCGTTAAAGATAACTTTACCCATCTTATTTTCGGCATCATTATTATTAGTGTTTTACCAGGCATCATCGGATTTATACGTGAAAAACTCAAAAACCGAAAAGCCAATGTTCGAGACTAATTAGAAGAAACGGAATACCACCGGAAGCATACATAAAATGAGCAACATGGCCGATCCTTTATATAAATGATCGGCTTTTATTTTTTTGATTGGACCCGCTAACAACGCTCGTCCAAAAAGCATCCAGAAACTTGCTGCCGGAATCAGGATTAATGTAAAAACACCAAATACAATAAGAAAATTTTCAGGTGAATTCCATGCTTCAGCAGGAAAGATACCGGCTGCAAATAGCAAAGCTTTAGGATTCTTTAAGGTTGATAAGAATAATTGACGTGGTCGAATATTGCGATGACTTTGACTGAACTGTTGTAAATGGGTGTTCTTCCATAAGTGAAAAGCAAGCCAGAATACATAAAGTACACTCGTAATATGCAAAATGAGCAGTAGTGCTGGCCAAATTGGAGCAGCTAAATGAATAAATACAGCCCAAAAGCTAATACCGTAGGCATAGCCTAACCATTCCATTGGGATAAGCCAGAATGCTTTAGATAAACCTTGAGAATGAGCAGCGGTTGCAAGTAAAGCATTTGTCGGCCCAGGAATGAGCAAAACAGCCAACATTGCCAATACAAAAAACCAACTCTCAATCATAAAATTTCCACAACATCCAAGATGGGGCCACCTTAAACGAAATAGGCAAAATATAGCAAGTTTGTGAGGGCTTTTGATTATAGAAAATATAGAATTTATTAAGCTTTAAAATTTAAAATACATTGATTTATATTAATTTTATTATGAAACATTTTGCTAAACTTTATTCATCACAATATGCCTTAATTAGCATATTGTGATGCAAAATAGACTATTAATTCGTCTTTTTTCGAACAATAATTGGGCAATTTTTAAACTGAGCAGCCTGAACGATTGCTTCTTGCTGACCTAAAACACGTGAAAGTTCGGTATTTTTCGTTGAAGAAGATTGTCCCATATTTACAGAGATAGATGGACCGAATCCCCAACCGCCTCGTCCCCAACCACCGCCGAGTCCAAGTCCAACACCCATACCGGTACTTTTCGGAGTTTGTACGCCATTATCGATATATTGTTGGATACGGTTATATTCACTTTGTAGCTGCTGACAGCCCAAAGATTGATATTGAGTCGGAGACACGTAAGTCGGTTTTACCGTCGTAGCACAAGCGCCGAGTAATAAAGTGGCTGCCACCAAAGGCGCAATATATAAGCCTTTCATCATTTTTCTCTTATCGTTTTGGCTCAATTTCACCAAACAATGTCTCATAAGCTTGAGTCAATTTATGTTCTGGTGCCAAATGAGCCAAAGGTAAATTTTTCTGATGTGATTCTTTCATTAAAACCGAAGGCGGTAACATGCTATTTAATACAGGCAACCCTTCATTTTTCAACTGCTGAACCACTTCCCGAGGTAATTTTGCTTGAGCTTGAAATTGGTTGACGACAATTCCTTCAATTTCCAAGCGATCATTATGATCATCTTGCGTTTCGAGAACATTTTCAATCAATGTTTGTAACGCGCGCTTTGAAAAGACATCACAATCGAAAGGAATTAAGACTTTATCTGCTGCTATGAGTGCCGATAAAGTAAAAAAGTTAAATGCAGGTGGTGTATCTATATAGATACGATCGTATCGTCCAATTAAGTTTTGAATTGAATCACGTAATTTATAAATTTTATGTTTACTTTCAAGTGCATGTTCAAGAGCACCAAGTGTTGGGCTAGCAGGAAGCACATCTAATTTTGCAAAGGGAGTCGAGTGTACAAAGCTATCAATATCTTTATTTCGTGGGGCTTTTAAAATCGAACCTAATGCATTACCGATTAAACCCTTTTGTTGATTGTTTCCCAACACATCATCAAAGAAATTTTCGATATTTGGTTCTAAAATTGATTTTTCAGCAGAATAGGTTGCGTCATCCCCTAAAAGGTATTGACTAGAGTTGGCTTGAGGATCAAGATCAATGACCAACGTCCTTAAGCCATGTTTGGCACTAATTGCGGCCAAATTTACAGTAATACTTGATTTCCCTACACCGCCTTTTTGGTTAAACACCACACGAGTTAACATGTTTCCCTCTGCATATTTTTTTACTGTACGCAGTTTAACCTAGAGCTTAAGCAAAAAGGCAAAGAATGTAGAACAATTAAGCAAAAACAGGTTTCACAATCACTAAAATAATAATAGCAATAAATGCGATCGCACTAATGATTAAACCCGCCCTACGTTGCGCCAATAAAAGAGTGTCATCTTTTTTAAAGGCTTTCATCAGAGAAGATAACAAGACTAAAAATAGAATAATTTTAGCGTAAAACCACGGCTGTACCTGAAAGTCTTTCATGACCAATAAAATTGCGCCACTAATAAAAACTACGGTAAACGACAAATGTTGTAAGGCAACTAATATTTTACGTCCCGCGGGGTTTGGTTGCTCCCCTTGCACGCCTACAAACAGAGTTGAAGCGCGTAAGACAAAAACCATAAGTGCGGCAGCCACCGCAGTCATATGAATAATTTTAGTGAGTAAATGTGCATCCATGAAATTAGCCCTTAGCTTTTAGGTGCATGTGCACATTCTGGGCTAGCAGGCGCCTGACCTTGCCACTCACTTGGTAAATAGGCATGAATTGCTAAAGCGTGAATTTGACCTGGATTCATTAAGTCTGAAGCTAAGGCATAAACTTTTTGATGACGTTGAACTAAACGTAATCCGTTAAATTCTTCACTCACTACAATCACTTTAAAATGTGACTCTTTACCTGGGAAATAACCACCATGTCCAGCCGACTCATTAATAACTTCCAAATGGCTGGGTGCAAGGGTTTGTAACCGTTCAATCAATTGTTGTTCAAGGCTCATAGCTTTTCCTTTACGATTATTCGTATATTTGAACCTAGTATACCCTGTCTACACACAAACAAAAGTTGCTCTTGTATGCTTTGGCTTCAAACAAAATGTCTATTTATTCGGCAACTTAACGATAAAAATACATCTAATTGCTCATTTCTGTTTTTATTTTATGCAATCAGCATATTTATTTGCATAAAGTTGTTGACCCATGTTTCGCTTAATGTATTATAAGCGGCACGCGGGAATAGCTCAGTTGGTAGAGCATAACCTTGCCAAGGTTGGGGTCGCGAGTT
>NZ_JAOVFN010000024.1:0-48824 GCF_034650275.1 Acinetobacter sp. IRS14 | reverse complement strand
CGATCGATCAATCAGTAAAAATCCACACAAGTTGTTCTTCAATTCTCTTAATGATTTTTTCTGCTCTTCGTCAGAGACAGAATTCAACGCAATACTAAGTTTTCATCTTAACCCTGTAAGCTAAGATATTCTCGTGTATCGCGTCGGGATGAGTGCATTATAGGGAAAAAAAACTGGTACGCAAGCACTTTTCTAAATATATGTGTTCGACCGACTCTTTTTTACCCAACAAAAAAACAAAAAAGCCAAAATAATTAATTAAGTTATTGATAATAAACAATAAATATTAAATTATTTATTTTTATTCTTTTTTGATTTTCACTTCTATTATCTTAATAGGTTGTTTAGGAACGTTCTGATGTATGCCATCATTGGTTGTAGGTACCTTTACAATACGGTCAACCACATCCATTCCTTTAGTTACTTTTCCGAAAACTGCATAACCTGGGTTACCAGCCGAACGATTTAGAAAATTGTTATCTGCGACATTAATAAAGAATTGACTAGTAGCAGAGTCAGGATTTGCAGTACGAGCCATTGCTAAAGTTCCGCGGGTGTTAGCAATTCCATTTCCGGCTTCGTTTTTGATTGGTGCTCGGGTTGTCTTTTCCTGCATATTTGCAGTAAGTCCACCGCCCTGCACCATGAAACCAGGAATTACGCGATGGAAGATCGTATCTTTATAAAAGTTCGACTTTATATAGGTTTTAAAATTCTTTACGCTGATTGGGGCTTTCTCGTCATAAAGTTGTATTTCTATGTTGCCTAAATTTGTTTGCATTTCAACTAAAGTGTCAGCCCAAACTGAATGACTGCTTAGACCTAAGCAACATAGCATTAATAATTTTTTCATATCTTCCTACAGTAAAATGCAAAACTTAATAGAGGTTAAATTTAATCGTCTATATAAAAGAATTCTAGTGAGTATTTATTATCTTTTATTTAAGGCCTAATATTTTGGATGTGCCCATGTTCCACGTGAAACATGGACTAAACTTTTATTTAGCTATTTTTATCCCAAAATTTTCTAAAGTTTTTACTGAACTCAATGGTGTACCGTTTGGCTTTTTTGGAAATAGGCGTCAAATTTATAAAACCATGAGTTTGATCTGAATATTCTTCATAATGCATTTTGACACCATTTTGGCGTAGCTTATAGCTATAGATTTTTCCTTCATCATGTAATACATCATGCCCAGCAGTAATCACAAAAGCCGGAGGATTCTTCTTCAAGTTGCCGTAGGTTGGAGAAATAATTGGATCATCTAGTTCTACGTTATGCTGGGTTGCATAATATTGAGTGACATTATTGATATCATTATCCGTCAAAACCAATCCTTCGTTATAGGCATAGAAGGAAGGATGTCGACTCTTGAAATCGACGGCAGGGTAAATAAGAAGTTGGGCCTGAGGAGCATAAGGTTTATTTACTGATCTTTGAGCCACGACTGTACTGATGTTTCCACCAGCACTATCCCCTGCTACCGCAATTCGACCTTTTAATATTTTTAACTGTCTACGATTTTGATATACCCAAGCTAAAGCATCTTCACAAGATTGGATTAAATGCTGAGGAGAAACCTCAGGTGCTAGAGGGTAATCGATACTGAGTACTTGTACTTTTGCATATTTTGCCAATATACGACAAACCTCATCATGAGTATCTAAACCACCAACAACAAATCCTCCTCCATGATAGAAAACAATAAAAGGGAGTTTTTTATTCGGTGCTGGATGATAGTGTCTCGCAAAAACGGTTCCACTTTGGAGTGGTAAACGGATATCTTCTACTAAGTCAATCTCTGTTGACTTGTGGCGTATAGCCAGCATTTGCGTATCGAACTGCCTTCTAGATTCAATTGGGTCTGAACCAATGAAACCGATATGACCCTGTTTAATTTGTACAGCCATCATACATTTAGTAAATGAGTCGAGATCTGGATATTGATAAGAATATCCAAGAATTTTAGCAAGTGATTCTTGAGCTAATCGAGGTAACTTATCAAGAGCTCGAGCAGCAGGCCCTTGGCCCTTTTCTAGCAATGTTTGAATTTTTTGATTAAATGCTGTCATGCCTATCTCCATGAATTCCTCTTATCCTTCATATTTTCTACAGAATTCTGTTGTTATTTGACTATATTCGCATACAACTCATGTAATCAAGATACAAAGGTAAAACCCAAATTACGCTAATCTGATTTCAAGCAAATGTCATTAACAAATCTGTCACTTAAAACAGGACTTTTTTGCCAATTATTGTTAACAGACAAAAAGAGGTACGATTATGTCAACAAAACTAGTTGTTACTTTATTAGCAACCAGTCTTTTAACTGTAGGCTGTGTGGCTTATACGGACGACCCTTCTTATCGTGGTGGTTATGGTTACCATGATCATGATAGTAATCGCTATGATCGCAATGATGGACGTCGATATAACGATTGGGAACGGAAACGCTGGGAAGAACGTCAAAGAATATATGAACAACAACGAAGAGTTGCTCGCGAACAAGATCGAAATCGTCATGAATGGGATAAAAGACGCCATGACGAGGATAAGAAACGCTGGGATGACGATAAAAGACGCCACGAGTGGGATAAAAAACGGGTAGAAGATCGTGATCATAATCGTCGAGATTCTCGTCATGATGACTAAATTCATTACTATATAAAAAGCCCCAATAAGCTACGTCTTTTGGGGCTTTTTTGAGAATTCTAAACTCTCTTAATTATAGAGTAATGAGTAGCAGCTCACTTCATACATAAATCGGCATCTTAAATATATGACTCTATAATCTTTTAACTATTCTTATCACTAAGAATTACTGAGCTGTTGCAGAACCTGAAACAGAACCAGAAGCACCAGCATCAACTTGACCTGGTTGTGCTTGGCCAGAAACGCCCGCATCAACACCTACACCAGCTTGTACGCCAGATGGGCTAGCACTTGTTTGAGCAGAACCTGATGCGTTTAAACCAGCTTCAGATGCACAACCAACAGCTGTAAAAGCAACACCAGCAAGTACTACAGAGATAAGACCTAATTTTTTCATAATCGCTTTCCTTTCATTACGACAAACACTTAAATGCAAAGATCATCTTCGCGCTGCCTATAATTCACAATTTTTTTTTCTGGCGTGCGTATCATTGGTTGTCTTTTGTAGTAATAGAAGTACAAATTGTGCAATTTTTTATTAAATTCGCTTCCTTACTCTTAGCTCTATCTTTTATATAAAACTAGCAACTTAAGCTTTTGTTTAATTTTATCAATTTTTAATTTTTATCTGAGCCTTTTGCTCTCCTCAAAAAAATTCTCTTTATAGAAACGCTATATAAGGTGCGTAGAATGTTACAGAGGTTTTTTGCTTAAAAATTCCTATTCTCATTAAAAAAGCCGGGTATAAACCACGGCTTCTCTAAAAATTTACGATATTTCGATTTAAATTACGGCCACTGCATCTCGCCTTTTACAACTTTTGCACCCAGCTCTAGGCTATCCACACTTTTTAATGTTGGATATTGTTTTTGCATGAGTTGACTCAGCTCACTCGCATTTTTACTTACTTTAACGGCTTTCTCATAGCTCTTGAGATAGTCGATCGAAAAGTTAACCGCATCCAAACCTTGTGGAGCTCCCTCAACCATATGGGCAGGAACAACCGTCTGAGGTTGTAGTGATTTAATGTTTTCTAGCGTTTGAATTACTTCATTACGGTCTTTAACTTTTGGTGTATCTGCCATCCATAAATGAATACCTGAAGATACAGGAATACCACCTACTACTGCCTTAGAAGAAGGAATCCATAAATAAGTGAGTTCTTTCTTACCTTTAATCTCGATTGACTCATTCTCTAGCTTTAAAGTTTTAGCAGTATAAGCTTGAGGCACAATAATTCGGCTAGGCACATTTGCACCCATTTGTGGACCCCAATACTTCAATTTGAGCGCTTGAGTATCTTGAATATGTTTAACAGTTTCCGGCGTTGCGATGATTTGTACATTTGGGAAGTATTGTTTAAATACGTCTAAGCCAAAGTAATAATCTGGATCGCCATAGCTTACAAAAATTGTTTTGAGCGTTTTACCGCTATCAATAATGTCTGCAGCAATACGTAATGCTTCAGATTTTGAGAATTGCGCATTAACCAATAGAACTTCTTTATCGCCTTCAATTAAAGTAGAGGTCACACCAAAATGTTCGGGTTTAGCTAGAAAACTTTGGATTTTTAGATCTTGTGCAAAAGCAGAGGAAGCCATTGTCAAAGCTGTGGCAGTTGCTAGGGCTGAAGCAGTTAATTTAAAAAATTTCATTATGTATTCTCCAATTTCATGAGAAATACTTTAAATTGCAATTTCTGTAAGGTAAATGCACTAAATTAAGATAAACTGTTGCATATATTGTAATAATGATAATGCATATGGACACATTAAAAGCCATACAAGTCTTTGTTTCTATTGCTCAGCATGGCAATTTAACCAAAGCCGCAGAACACCTGAATTATTCCCGTGCGATGGTTTCTCGTTATCTTGAGCATCTTGAACACACATTCTCAACTCGACTATTTCAAAGAAATACACGAAAAATATCACTCACACCAGCAGGTGAAAAAGCCCTCCTCTACTGCGAAAATATTTTACAACAACAGCAACTTCTACAAGAGCTGGCAGCACCCGAGCAACATAACGGTACGATTCGCTTTACCTGTGGTTTGTTTTTATTTCAATTAGGGGTTGGGGAATGTATTCGTCAATTTAAACAGCAACATCCACATATTCAATTTGATGTATATCTGACTGAAAATACGATGGACTTAATTGATGCTCAGGTCGATCTAGCTTTACGTATAACCCAAAAAGTTGCAGATGGTTTAATTGCACGACCTGTTTGCCAAATCGAGTCCGTTTTCTGTGCACATCCTGATTATTTAAAACAGCACAGCCCCCTCTCCCATCCAAGGCAACTTATTCAACATGAATGTTTAGCTCACCATAGCCAACATCAATTTTGGACACTTTTTGATGAAGAGCAACAACCCCAGAATTATCCTTTAAACGTGACCTTTAAAAGTAATGATGTAAATGCTGTTTATGACATGTGTGTACATGCTCAAGGTGTGGCAATGTTGCCCTCACTATTAGTTAAAAAAGATTTAAAAGAAAAAAGACTAGTTCCTTTATTTAAAAACTTTTCAGCTCCGGAATTAAGTTTGTCAGTGGTATATGCATCGAGGCAACATTTACCCAAAATAACGCAGGAATTTATTGCTTTTATGATCGAAAATTTAGATTTTTACTTAAAACCGCAAAATTAAAAGTTTTAAATTGCCGTGTACGCTTGAATTTTTAGGCAATGCCCATACTTCATCCCTATTAATGAATTACAGCATATGCATGGCAGTTCAGGTTTTACCCAGTAAATGCTGATGCCAAAAGGACTGTACATGTTTAAAAACCCATTTAAACGGAGATCATCAATGGCTAATGAGCAAAACGAGCAAGCTCAAGACATTCAACACGAGCAAGCAGAGCAATCTAATGAGCAAACTCAGGCTGAAGGTGTAGAGCAAGCAAACGACGTTACCGTTGAATCTTTACAAGCGCAAATCACCAAATTAGAAGAAAGCCTGAAACTTGAAAAGGCACGTACAGCAAATGCTGTTTACGAAGCACAAAAAAGTGTAGAGCGTATTCAACGTGAGTCTGATAAGCATAAAGAAACTGTGCTTGAAAAATTTGCTAAAGAATTACTGGATTCTGTAGACAATCTAGAGCGTGCAATTCAAGCAGCGGGTGATGAAGAAACACCAGTACTTGAAGGTATCAAATTAACCTTAAAGTCACTGTTAACTGCGCTTGAGAAATTTGGCGTTGTAGAAGCTGATACTAAAAATGGTTTCAATGCAGATTTACATCAAGCAGTAGGTATTGATCCTAATGCTAAAGCAAATGAAATCGGTACTGTTTTACAAAAAGGCTATACGTTAAATGGCCGCTTATTGCGCCCTGCTATGGTTATGGTTGGTCAATAAGTAAATTTTTGAGAGTTTTTAGATTTTTTTTAGCTAAAACGCTTGAAAAAAATAGATTCACTCTCATATCGGATAACAAGCAAAAACATTGCAAAAGAATTTTTGAGGAAAACGTCACATGGCAAAAATTATTGGTATTGACTTAGGTACTACCAACTCATGCGTTGCTGTACTTGAAGGCGATAAAGTAAAAGTAATCGAAAACGCTGAAGGCGCACGTACAACTCCATCGATCATCGCTTATAAAGATGGCGAGATCTTAGTAGGTCAAAGTGCTAAGCGTCAGGCAGTAACTAACCCGAAAAATACATTATTCGCTATTAAGCGTTTAATTGGTCGTCGTTATGAAGATCAAGCGGTACAAAAAGATATTGGTCTTGTACCTTACAAAATCATCAAAGCTGACAATGGTGATGCTTGGGTTGAAGTAAATGACAAAAAATTAGCACCTCAACAGATCTCTGCTGAAATCTTGAAAAAGATGAAAAAAACTGCAGAAGACTATTTAGGTGAAACAGTTACAGAAGCAGTTATTACTGTTCCTGCTTACTTTAACGATGCTCAACGTCAAGCAACTAAAGATGCGGGTAAAATCGCTGGCTTAGACGTTAAACGTATCATCAACGAACCAACTGCTGCTGCACTTGCGTTCGGTATGGACAAAAAAGAAGGCGACCGTAAAGTTGCAGTTTACGACTTAGGTGGTGGTACTTTTGACGTATCAATCATTGAAATCGCAGACCTTGATGGCGACCAACAAATCGAAGTGTTATCAACAAACGGTGATACTTTCCTTGGTGGTGAAGACTTTGATAACGCGTTAATTGAATTCTTGGTTGAAGAATTCAAGAAAGAACAAAGTGTGAACTTGAAAAATGATCCACTTGCGTTACAACGTTTGAAAGAAGCTGCTGAAAAAGCAAAAATTGAGCTTTCTTCATCAAATGCAACTGAAATTAACCTTCCATATATCACTGCCGATGCAACTGGTCCTAAACACTTAGTGATCAACGTAACTCGTGCAAAACTTGAAGGTTTAGTTGCTGATTTAGTTGCTCGTACAATTGAGCCTTGCCGTATCGCGCTTAAAGATGCTGGTCTTTCGACTTCTGACATCTCTGACGTAATCTTGGTTGGTGGTCAGTCTCGTATGCCACTTGTACAACAAAAAGTACAAGAATTCTTTGGTAAAGAGCCACGTAAAGACGTGAACCCTGACGAAGCAGTTGCAATCGGTGCTGCAATTCAAGGTGCGGTATTGTCTGGTGACAAAACTGACGTTCTTTTATTAGACGTAACGCCATTAACTTTAGGTATTGAAACAATGGGTGGTGTATTAACACCAATCATTGAGAAAAACACGACGATTCCTGCGAAGAAATCACAAGTGTTCTCTACTGCTGCTGACAATCAGCCTGCTGTAGATATTTCTGTTTACCAAGGTGAACGTAAGATGGCTCAACAAAACAAATTGTTGGGTAACTTCCAATTAGGTGACATTCCGCCTGCTCCACGCGGTGTGCCACAAATTGAAGTATCTTTCGACATCAATGCTGATGGTATCTTGAAAGTATCTGCTAAAGATAAGAGCACTGGTAAAGAGCAATCGATCCAGATTAAAGCAAACTCAGGTTTGTCTGATGCTGAAATCGAAGCAATGATTAAAGATGCAGAAGCGAATGCTGAAGAAGACCGTAAGTTTGAAGAACTTGCAAAAGCTCGTAACGAAGCTGATGCATTAATTTCAAGCTCGAACAAAGCAGTTAAAGATCTTGGTGACAAAGTTACTGAAGATGAAAAAACAGCTGTAAGCACTGCCGTTTCTGAACTTGAAGCAGCAACAAAAGAAAATGATGTAGAAGATATCAAAGCTAAAACTGAAGCTTTACAAAACATCTTGATGCCTATCACTCAACGTGCTTATGAACAAGCGCAACAAGCTGGTGGTGCTGAAGGCTTTGATCCAAATGCATTCCAAGGTGGTGATGCGGGTCAACAAAAAGCTGATGATGGTGTTGTAGATGCAGAGTTTACTGAAGTTAAAGATGACAAAAAATAATTTGTTTCTTTAATAAAAACCGCGCTTAGGCGCGGTTTTTTATTGGTTACAAAAAATAACAATACGTTTTTTCATATATTTTTAAATTATTTAATGTCAAAAAAGTCAATTATAAAAACTAATGTATTCATTATAAAAAAGATTTTCTAAACAAAAATACATTGTTACTTATTACATTAATTATTCCATTATTGCCAAGTCTAAAAACATCTTTTTAAATTTTTCTACCAAGATCACAAAGCTCTCCCACTCTCCTGTACTTTTTATCATTTTGACGAATTAAATTAAGTAGCTAACAATAAGATTTTATTTATATTTTTTATTTTACCATGAAAAAAATTCTATGGTGGGGATTAAGCTTATGTTTATGCATAGGCTTTCAAACGACGAGCTTTGCTCAAAATAATCTAGCAATGGGTTCCTCTAATCAACCTTTAAAGTATCGAATTGCTTTTATTGATCCACGGTTTCAATTAACTCGAGAAAAATTAGTTGAGATTAGCCAACAAGCTGCTGAAATCTGGCATAAAGAGACTGGAAAAACCTATTTTATCTATGATTCAGAAGCTCAGTTGGCAATTAACTTAATTTATGATGAGCATCAACTGATGAAAAGCGAGCAACAGGAAAATTTGAATGTACTTTTGCAAAAGCAGGAAATATGGCGTCTTAAAAATGAAGAAATTATTTTAAATAAACAAGAAATTGATCAGCTATCGTCTGATTTAAACAAAAGAAAGATCAATCTGAAAGCTGAGTTTGAGCAATATCAACAAGACGTAATACGCTTTAACCAAGGAGAACATCAATACTATCGTGCTGATGAGCTAAAAGAGCAGCAAAATCAACTCCAGCAAAAATCTGGAAATCTACAAAACGAATCAAATAGTTTAAATTATAAAATTCAACTACTTAATCTAAAAATTAGGGAACTCAATCAAGAGCAAAATGATTTAAGCTCTCTAAAAACACGATTCAAACTTGAACAAAAAGCCAGTATTCAACCCTTCCATAAAGGCTTATTCAGCCAAAACCAAATTCAAATTTACGGTTACGCTTCTTTAAATGATTTACGTTTAACCCTTGCTCATGAGTTTGGCCATGCATTAGGACTAAAACATACTACTGATCCTAAATCATTAATGTATCCACGGTTAAAAGAGCAAGATCTCCATAATTTCAAATTAACAGATTCCGATTTACAGTTATTAGGCTCAATTTATAGTTCAATTAAGGAAAATCATTAAAGTTAAATAATTAAAAAAACTAAACAAAACCAAACTAAATGAATTTTTTCTAAAAAATAATTTGGCATTTGGTAAAAAATAATGAGACTAAAGTCTCATTTATTTATCTAAATCGTACGTTTTTTGATTGATTTTTCATTTTATATTCTTATAATACGTTTTTTTTAAAATCTCCCCCCTTCGATTATGCGTTTAACATCTTTGTTATTAGGCGTAGCCTTTGCTTTTTCTAATTTTCAGGCTAATGCTAATCTTGCTACACCAGCTCACACTCAAATTCAGCAAAAAGCAGGTCAACATTTGACTTATAAAATTGCTGATATTGATCCACGTTTTGGTTTAAGCCAAGACCAATTAATTCAAATTAGCCAACAAGCTGCGGATATTTGGAAGCAAGGTACTGGACAGGATTATTTTACTTATGATCCAAATGCAAAGTTAGAAATTCGTTTAGTTTACGATAATAGCCAGAGTCGTTCTGAACAGCGTCAAAAAATTGCTGCTCAGTTTCAGCAAGAACAGCAACGTGTAATTGATGAACAGCAACAAATTAAGCAATTGAAACAAACTCTTGGCCAAACTCAATCTGACCTTGAAAATAAGAAGCAGATTTTGAATGGCAAATTGAAAAATCTTGACGAGCAAATGATGCAGCTTAACCAAGGCAAATTGGCACCTGAATACAGTGCTAAATCTTTGGCTAAAACTCAGAAAGATTTGCAAAAACAAACTGTTGCTTTAAAGAAAGAAATTGCTGCATATAATGAGCAAGCTAAAGATTTAAATGTCAAAGTTACTCACTTTAATCAGATTAACAATGAGTTCAACAATTCCTTGACCCAATTTAAGCAAAATGCCCAAGCTGATGTCTTTAAAAAAGGTATTTATAATGGCAAGCAAATTGTGATTTATGAGTTTAAGTCTATTGATGATTTACGTTTAACAATTGCTCATGAGTTAGGACATGCGCTTGGTTTAAAACATAGCGATCAACCAAATGCATTAATGTACTCAGTACGTAAAGATGGTGATAGAAAAGTCACTGGTCTTACAGATGCTGATCGTGATCTATTAAGTGCTTTACCTCAATAATTAAGGACTTGATATAAAATGATGTATCTATTTCTAGGTAGATACATCGAAATTCATATCAAAGTCATGTTATTGTGGTCATAAGAGCTAACTAAAATAGAATGGAGATCAAGATGAGTTACTATCATATCCTGATTGAAGTAAATGATCATATCAGCACAATTGAACAAACACGTGATATTGAACTGTTTGATATTATTGAAATTAAACCATACCTCCATTCTATTCTAATTCCCTTTTTCAATGAGCATGAAATCGAGCTTGAAGATGAAAATATCGAATATAAAGATATTCTACATCTTGAAGTGAAACAGACTCTGTTACCGATTGAACATTTAATTGAAGAAGAACAAAAGCAATTACCAAGTGATACAGATGTTACGATCACTGCGTATGAAATCTTTAATGATCGAGATTTAAGCCAAGATGTCACTTCAGTTATTTTTGATATTTTAGAAGCGGTAAAATTAGATTAGCAATCTAATACAAATACTTATAAAAAGGTCTGCACATGCAGACCTTTTTTATATCTTCATTTTATTGCATCATTTTTTGGGCTTGTTCTTGGCGAAATGCGCGTAAGATTTGTTGCCCTGCTCGTCCTGATGGATTTAAACCTAAACGAGTTTGCTCCTGACGAATAGCTACACGGGTTTTATCCCCAATAAGACCATCAACTGCACCAATATCGTAGCCGCGATTAATCAAAAACTGTTGGATTTCACGACGTTCAGCGCGCGAAGTTCCTGGATCATCAGTTGGCCAAGAGGCTGCAAAAGGACGAGCGCCTTTTAAACGATCAGATAGATGGGCAATTGCAAGACCATAACTTTCCGCTGCGTTATAACTATAGATAGCATCAAAATTCTTAAATACTAAAAATACTGGACCATTTACACCTGCTGGTGTCATTAAACCTGCCGAAGTACTGCCAGATAAAGCTCCTTGAACAAGTGGAGAGCCGTCAATTCGAGTTACACCTCGTGCACTCCAGCTACTTAATGCTTTCTTTGAGCGTCGCCCTTCTCCATCAATTGACATGCCTTGAGGAACTTTTACTTCAAAACCCCATGGCATTCCTGTTTGCCAACCAGCTTTATTTAAGAAATTAGCCGTTGATGCCAATGCATCTACAGTACTCGACACTAAATCGCGACGACCATCTCCATCAAAATCAACAGCTAAACGCTCATAGGTCGATGGCATAAATTGTGTATGTCCAAACGCCCCAGCCCAAGAACCTTTCAGTTGATCTTCGGTTAAGTCACCACGCTGCAAAATACGCATGGTGGCAAAAAATTCAGTACGGAAATAACTTTGTCGACGACCTTCACAACTTAAAGTTCCGAGCGCTTGTAATAAAGGATATTTTCCAGAAATATCACCAAAATTACTTTCTACACCCCACACTGCCACAATTGTTTCTGGTGGCACGCCGTAAGTTTGAGAAGCACGATTTAAAACATCGCGATGTTGCGCCAGTTTTTGTTTTCCAAGCTCAACACGCTCTTCATCGACTAAGCCAGAAAGATAATCCCAAATTGGTGTCGAAAATTCTGGTTGATAGTTTAATTTATCAATAACTGAATAATCTGGAGTTAAGTTTTGAGTATAACGGTCATAAGTTGTTCCCGAGACTCCCGCAGCAATTGCTTGAGAACGCAAATTTGCCAAACAACTTTGGAAATTATTATTAGGCGTATAATCTTCGCTAGTTACTACTGGAACAGTAGCATTGCTAGATATTGTAGAACCATTAATTACGAGCTCTGCTTGAGCCTGAGTCATTGCTAAAAATACAGAGCCAACAATACAAGAAAAACGTCGCATATTATCCCAGTTTCAATTTTTGAATTTAAATTTTTAAGTACCATACCATTATGAGTCTAAAATTTCAGAGAGAAAACGTAAATTTGAATTCATAATCTCTTCTTTAAATTCATTTTCAGTGTTTTAAATTCAAATTTCCCACTTTATTTTAAATTTAAAACTTCCCCGATGTGCATCACCAGTTTTGAATTCAAAACAATAGCGCATAGTTTAAATTCAAAAGCCTTACTTTAAATTTAAACTATAACGCAGGCGTTTCTGTGGATAAACTTATCCACAATCAAGCAAAAACAGCACTCTTTATTGATTCCATTCTATATTTCATTATTCTTAATGACACGAAAAATCCAACCACCCAAACAATCTATATTTTTAAATTCAAAAATCGCGCAATAATTTAAATTCAAACTTACCGCATTATTTTAAATTTAAAACACTTCAACAAACACCATTAATTTTTGAATTCAAAAACTATGAGATCTATCGTCAGCTACAAATCAAACACTCTTGTGGATAACTAACTTTAAATTCAAAACAATCAAGCTTCACTTTTTAAATTTAAAAATACCATCAATATTTAAATTCAAAAATTTTCACAAAAAGTTATCCACAAATAAGAAATTGCTCAGGATTTATTATTTTTTAAATTTAAAAGATAAAAAAAGCGATCCGAAGATCGCTTTTTAGAGAATTAGAAATGCTTTAGAGCGTCATATCCGCTGTTAAAGCGAGTGGTTCTGGCAAAATTTCTGCTAATTGACGGCATAAATTCGTCAATTCATTACTATCCACAGGCATTAAAGTGATATGGCCTAACTTACGACCAGCACGTTCAGACTTATTATAAAGGTGCAGATGAGCACCATTTAAGGCAAGTACATCTTCAGTTTTAGGATGCTGACCAATAATATTGATCATAACCGTTGGGCGAACAACATCTGTTGAACCCAATGGTAGACCTGCAACAGCTCGAATATGGTTTTCAAACTGAGAACAAACAGCACCTTCAATGGACCAGTGACCTGAGTTATGCACTCGCGGTGCCATCTCATTTGCACATAAACCTTGTTCTGTCACAAACAGCTCTAGAGTCAGCACGCCAACATAGTTAAGGTGATTCAACAAACGAGTAATGTAGTCTTGAGCCACAGGTTGCAAAGCTTCGCTATTCGGTGCCGGAACAATTGAATGCGATAAAATGCCATTATGATGGTGATTTTCAGCCAGTGGCCAAGTTTTTACTTCACCATTTTGGCCGCGCACCGCAATAATTGAAACTTCACGAGAGAATTTAACAAAGCTTTCGGCAACTAGACTTTTTGCAGGCCCAAGTTCAGCCCAAGCAGTATCAATCTGGTCTTCTGAACGAAGTACAAACTGACCTTTACCGTCATATCCACCAGTTGCAGTCTTAAGCACAATCGGTAAACCAAGCTCAGCAACAGCCTTTTTCAAGCTTTCTAGACTATCTACAGCACGATACGGCGCAACAGGAATAGTAAGCTCATCAAACAACGCTTTTTCTGACAAACGATTTTGCGCAGTTGCTAAAGCAACACGGGGAGGGTGCAATGCTTTGGTTTGTGTTAAAACATCCACATCTTCAACGGGCGTATTTTCAAACTCAAGACTAAAAACATCAGCACTTTCAATAAACTGCTTTAAGCCTTGCTCATCTTGGCTAGAAAAGACTTGGCCTAGAACACCTGCAGGACAATCTGTATTTGCTTCAAAAAAAGTACACTGAATATTTAATGGTAACGCTGCTTGAGCCATCATTCGGCCAAGTTGTCCACCACCAAAAATACCGATAGTTTTATCCATCTCAGCCTCTTACACCTGACCCGGAATATTTTTGCTTGCAACTTTATCAGTTTGCGCAGCGCGGAAATCAGCAACATTTTTTGCGATTTCAGGACGAGTTAAACCTAAGATTTGTGCCGCCATAATTGCAGCATTCGTCGCACCAGCTGGACCAATTGCTAAAGTACCAACGGCGATACCAGCTGGCATTTGTACGATTGAAAGCAAAGAATCTACGCCATTTAAAATTGATGATTTAACTGGCACACCCAAAACTGGTAAATCAGTTTTTGCGGCACACATTCCAGGTAAATGCGCTGCACCACCTGCACCAGCAATAATCACTTGAATACCGCGATCACGCGCAGTTTCTGCGTATTCAAATAAACGGTCTGGAGTACGATGAGCAGATACCACTTCCGCTTCAAATGGGACACCAAGCTGTTTAAGCATATTGGCTGTGTTTTCGAGAGTTGCCCAATCAGATTGAGAACCCATAATAATTCCAACGAGAGGTTGAGCGTCTTGTGCTGCGGCCGCATTCATTGCTAATGTTCCAGAGACAAAAGTAAAAGAAGATAAATCTCGACGAGAGCCAAGTTTTAAATGGTTCGGAAGCCCATTATTATAGACTGATTTTTCATCTCACGAAAATTTAACTGACCAGCTCTGCGAATATTTTTAATCTGATAGAAAAATGTCATGCTTTAACAATGACACATTCTCAATTTTTATTAATATTATTTAAACATCCTGCAAGATAAACAGGCATTTGGAAGAGCAATGGCTTATTGCAAAGTAGAAAAAATCATTCAATGCAAGCCATTGCAACTTACTGGCTTCTAAATACGAAGTAGACACAACCAAATAAACATACCATCGCCCACAAATAATCCAGTTTAAATGGTTGTTTAAACAAGAAAAGCATAAACGGTACAAACACAATCAGTGTGACCACTTCCTGTGTAATTTTCATTTCACCGAGTAACCAGCCTTGTGCACTCAGCATACGAGTTGCCGGAATCATAAAACTATATTCAAGCAGGGCTATAATCCAACCAAATAAAATCGCTTGCCAAAGTGGAGCATGGTGCAAAAATTTAAGATGCCCATACCATGCAAGTGTCATAAAGCAGTTAGAAATAATTAATAGCGTAAAAGCTAAAACCGTTGGGCTCAAAGGCACATCCTTCATCTTTACGATGATTTAAGTATTTTAAAGATACAAAACATTATAAAAGATAAAACTGTAATTCAGCTTAAATCGAAAAAATAAAGATGAGCTTTTGTTAGGGCCTCAAACACATAGAACAACAACGATTTTTGACTATCTTTTCGAGTTTAGCCTTGCTATCGTTGCTGGCAAATTTATCAATAATGCACACACAGTCATTCATACGAATATTGTGTACAAAAGCAGTGGAGAAGGCGAGCAATGCATCTGCATATCTTGGGTATTTGTGGCACTTTTATGGGCTCTTTAGCACTTTTAGCTCGTGATTTAGGACATAAGGTAACCGGTTCCGATTCAAACGTTTACCCACCAATGTCTACCCAGTTAGAAAACGCAGGCATTACCCTCATGCAAGGCTACGATCGTAGTCATTTACAGCCTCACCCAGATTTAGTCATTGTCGGAAATGCCATGAAACGTGGTATTGATGCCGTGGAATATATGCTTAACGAAGGTTTGCCATATATTTCTGGTCCTCAGTTCCTTGCTGATCACGTTTTACAAGGCAAACATGTCCTTGGTGTGGCGGGTACTCATGGTAAAACCACGACTACCACCATGCTGGCTTGGGTACTTGATCAGGCTGGTTTAAATCCGGGCTTTTTAATTGGTGGTGTTCCACTTGGTTTTAGTGAAAGCGCTCGTTTAGGCGGTGGAAAATACTTCTGCGTTGAAGCCGACGAATATGACTCTGCTTTCTTTGATAAGCGTTCTAAGTTTGTTCACTATCACCCAAAAACGGCGATTTTAAACAACCTTGAATTTGACCATGCCGATATTTTTGATGACCTAGCAGCGATTCAAAAGCAATTCCATCATCTTGTTCGTACCATTCCAAGTGAAGGCCGCATTATTGCGCCAATTACTGAAACTCATATTGATGAAGTGCTTGAAATGGGTTGCTGGACACCAGTAATTCGTACAAGTTTAGAAGCGAATGAAAAAGCTGCATTGTCTGCCGAATTAATCTCAATTGATGGCAGCCATTTTAAAGTACTCGAAAATGGCAATGTCGTTGGCGAAGTTAAATGGACCATGACAGGGCAACATAGCGTAGCGAATGCTTTGGCAACGATTGCAGCCGCTCAACATGTAGGTGTTACGCTTGAACAAGCTTGTGAAGCTTTGTCTAACTTTGGCGGTGTAAAACGTCGTATGGAGTTACTCGGTACCGTGAATGGTATTGAGGTTTATGATGACTTTGCTCACCATCCAACAGCAATTGACACCACTTTAGATGGTGCACGTAAACGCCTAGGCGAACGCCGTTTATGGGCCATTATTGAACCGCGTTCAAATACCATGCGTATGGGCAGCCATAAGGATGGCTTAGCGCATTCTGCACGCTTAGCAGATGACGTTATCTGGTACCAGCCAGAAGGTTTAGACTGGGATTTACAACCTGTAATTGAAGCTGCATCAAACCGTGCTCAAGTGAGCCGCTCTCTTGATGAAATTATTGAGCGTATTGTCAATGAAGCAGGTGAGGGCGATGCCGTTGTGATTATGTCTAATGGTGGCTTTGGTGGCTTACATCAAAAACTCATGAGCGCATTAAAAGCAAAAGCTGCTTAACTTCCGCTTTATATGATTCAATAAAAAAACGGGTTTCAAATTGAAACCCGTTTTTTTATATCAATTATTTTTAAACTTTTTCTGGCTCTATATTGGTCATAAATTTATTAGAAACGATTAAACGTAAACTATAGACAATACCCATCGCAAAAACGCTATATCCCACGTTATTACAAATAAATGGAATACATAAAATAATAAGCGCGGTGATCGGGTAAAACCATTTCGTGATTCCAGATAAACATTGGAACTCGTAAAGTATCCAAATACAGGTGGTATAGAGCACCACACTCACCGCAACAACTATTCCCATATATAAATCAGAAATATGTGCGTGATGGGTTGTGACATCCACTGCGGCAGCAAGCGCTGCACCCACCGCAGCAATACTGATAAAAACAAAATAATGACCATATCCCCATACAAATGGGCGTACACCTTTAACATGATGATGCTGTTCACTGCGATCAAAATAAGCCCACCACATTGCGAACATCAACATCAATCCACCGATCATTAAGAAAACGGCTGGGATATTCATTGACTGAGCGGCTAAGGCGTCACGTATGGCATTAAAACTACCGACAATTGATTCACCCAGAACAATAATCGTGAGTAAAGCATAACGTTCTACAATGTGATGAGGATGCCACGGCGTTGGTGAATATTTTTCTGCATAGATAGGAATAAATAATTCCATCGCAACCAGAAATAAAAATAAAGGAACTGAAAGTATGTGCGCAAAATTAGCAACGAGCCAACCCACCTGAACCAAGACAATACCTACCGCATAGCGATAGGCGGTAATTCGCCGCTCTGGATCATGTTTTGCTGCACGTAACCACTGGGTAACCAGTGCCATGCGCATGATCACATAACCAATAATGATGATGTCAAAATCCTGACTACGAAATACATCAGGAATACCAGCGGCCATCACCAATGACCCCACAATTTGTACAAAGGTAAGGCATCGATACAATGCATCGTCGTTATCGTAAGCTGAAGCAAACCACGAAAAATTCATCCATGCCCACCACAGCGAAAAAAATACCATCAGGTAGCTTGGTAATGCATGCCAGAGGTGATTTTCAATAATCGCGTGATGTAACTGCTGACCCGCTGTTGCAATCGCGACCACAAAAATTAAATCGAACAATAATTCGAGGGGAGTTGCTGCTCTATGCGGCTGTTTTGGATCTCTTGGAGATAGGGGCCTCAAACTTAATTTTTTCTGTTTTTCTTGAGTAGTCATAAAATAACGTTCTCGAATAAAGTGCCAACACGTTAACACTTTAATATTAACGCCCAGAACACGCATTAAAAAATATCTAGACCTGCTGTTTAATCTTTACTCACAAACAAACTATATTTCATTTTTGTGACAATTCTTTATCAAGACAATAGGCTTAATTCTTTATCATAGCCCACGTTTTTGTTCTTGTTTGGAATATGAATGTCTTTAGAAACACTCAACCTTAGCTTATTCCATGTGATTAATGGTGCTCAGGATGCGAGTCAATTTATCATTCGTCTTGCTATCTTTTTTGCTAATGATCTCCTCTATATTCTTTTATTCATCCTTACATTTTTATGGTTCTATGGTGATCAAGATTTAAAAAATAGAGTCATTAAGTCTGTCTTTTTAACCTGCATATCCCTTTTAGTAGGTTACGTTATTTCTCTGTTTTATCATCACTCAAGACCGTTTGTGATGGGTGTTGGCACCACGTTTATCGAGCATGCGCCAACAGCATCTTTTCCAAGTAATCATATGCTGATTTTCAGTACCATTGCTCTGTCTTATTTGTTTGCTCAGCGCAAAATGATTGGAATCATTCTTTTATTCTTATCATTTGTGGTGGCATGGTCACGTATTTATTTAGGTGTGCATTTCCCTTTAGATATGTTGGGTGCTTTTATTGTCACGCTACTGGTCAATACGGCAGGTTATTACTTCTGGAATGCTTATGGTACAAGTTTGACCGCATTCTTTATTCACCTTTACCAGATTATATGCAAACCACTTTTAGACCGCGGTTTGATTAAATAATCCGTAGATCTTTTTTATATTAAAACCACGAGATTAAGTTCAGTTGCGTAATATAAAAAAATCTGCCATTCTATGTGAAATTGGATATGTTTTATCCAAAACAGAATTTAGTTTGACAAGGGGAGTAGCCTCCTCCAAACATAACAGCAATGTTATGTGTCAGATATCGTCAATACACTTTTATTAAAAAGTCGGTATCTGAGCATCGTGAAATTCATGATGTAGGCAAGACCTTGATCATGTTGATACAGATGTTTAATTCATCTGGCAACTGGTCGAGGTTTTTTTATGCCCAATTGCCGGATGTGAGGAGGATTTATGGAAACAATCGGCAATTTATGGCTGTACATAGCATTCTTTGGCATTGTCATTGTCATGCTTTTAGTGGACTTTTTAGGCTTTAAGCAAAAGCAAGGTCAGGATGTCTCAATTAAGCAAGCTGCGTACTGGAGCGTGGCGTGGGTAAGCGTCGCGGTCTTATTTGGTGGTGGTTTATGGCTATATCTACAGCAAACTGCTGGCGTGACCTTAGCAAATCAAAAAACCATGGAATACTTCGCAGGTTACTTACTTGAAAAGTCCCTCGCAATTGACAACGTTTTCGTTTGGTTAATGATTTTTGCGGCATTTGCTATTCCAGCTGCACTACAACGTAAAATTTTGCTCTACGGCGTATTAGGCGCAATCGTACTGCGTACTCTGTTTATCTTTATTGGCGCATGGTTTGTTCAAGAGTTTTCATGGGTGCTTTATATCTTTGGTGCGTTCTTGGTATATACAGGTTTCAAATTCTTAAAAGGCCAAGAAGAAGAAACCAATATTGAAGACATCAAAGCTTTAAAATGGTTACGTAAGCACATGCGTATTACGCCGCAGCTTGAAGGTGACAAATTCTTTGTACGTCAAAATGGTTTATTGTGGGCAACGCCGTTATTTTTAGTATTGATTTTGGTTGAAGCTTCAGACGTGATTTTCGCAGTAGACTCTATTCCTGCTATTTTCGCGGTAACCAGTGATCCATTTATTGTTTTAACAGCGAACTTAATGGCAATTTTAGGCTTACGCGCAATGTTCTTCTTGCTTGCTGGCGCTGCTTCTAAACTGCATTACTTACCATATGGTTTAGGCATCATCTTATTGTTCATTGGCGCGAAAATGTTGTTGCTTGATGTATTCCACATGCCAATCTGGATTTCTTTAAGCTTTATCGTAATAGTGTTAGCAATTACCGCTTATCTCTCTTTACGACACAACAAAAAGCAATTGCAGTCTTAATTCATCCTATAAAGGGATCTACATAAAAAAGCACTTTTAAAGTGCTTTTTTATTGGGTCTTGCTTGCGATCAATCAGTGCATTTTAAGTACTTAACAAATAATAAGCTTTCATGTTCAAAGCTAAATTAGAACAAAAATTCAAAAATATAATTAAATAAGTTTATGTATTTTAATAATTTTACTCTTATTTTCTTCATTAAAAATCAATATTGGCAAGCTCTTTGCATTTCCTAAAAAGAAAAAAGCCTAGATTTTAAGGGCTCGCGAGAGCCCTGATTTTTTTAAGGAGTGATGCCATGAATGCGATTCCAACTTTAACGCCCCTAGCAATGCCGTGTAACAGCAGTTTTGAAGCAAAAGATTGGGAAATTTTATCTACTCACTGGTATCCGGTTGCCCGTATTCAAGATGTCTCTACTGCACCACAAAGAGTGACGTTATTAGATGTGAATATGGCCCTATATAAGACAGAAAGTGGCGAAATTCATCTGGTCCGAGACATTTGCCCACATCGTGGTGTGCCTTTAACCAAAGGGTGGGTAGATGGTGAAGAAATTGTGTGTCCCTATCATGGTCTACGCTATAACACCGAAGGGAAGTGTACCCAAATACCAGCTCAACCTGAGTTAACCAAAATTTCTGATCGTTTTTCTCTTACCAAATTTCCAGTTGTTAAACGATATGGCTTGATTTGGACCAGTATTCAGAGTCGGGATGTTACTCGAGCTAATATTCCAGTATTAGATACTTGGGAGCATGCAGAACATCAATCAATTTTACCGCCTTTTGTCGATATTGGCGGTTCTAGTGGACGTCAACTTGAAGGGTTTATCGATGTCGCACATTTTGCCTGGGTACATCACAATGCCTTTGCGAATCGAGAGAATCCTATTGTCCCTAAATATCACACCGAATGTACTAGCTATGGCTTAAAAACGGTCTATATCAGCAATGTCAGTAACTATCCACACGAACTAAAACATCTCGAACCAGAAGGCTTTTTGTGGAAGCGCACCTTTGATGTTTATCCACCTTTTTCAGCCGTGCTTACGGTCGATTTTCCAGAAGGTGGGGTCTTAAAAATCTTGAATGCTTGTTGTCCTATCTCAAGTAATAAAACCCGTTTATTTGTTCCACTTACCCGTAACTTTGACCAAACAGGGGATTTAGAAAAAGTATATGCATTCAATGCCCAAATTTTTGCAGAAGACCAAGACATGGTCGAATCACAAAAACCAGAAGACCTGCCGCTTGATTTAATGATGGAAGCACATTTTGAAGCAGACCGTTCATCAACGACTTATCGACGGATTTTGGCTGAATGGGGACTAAGTAAACGTTATACCGTTTAAATATTGGCTAAGTGGGGTACAATCAATCGAAAAAAGTGAAAATATAAAGGCTTTCCATGTCATTGATCGCAAATACCACCGTTGTACGTGGTCGTTTTTTAGATATCCAGCAAACCGTCTCTGAGCCAACTGATATTCCAAATCAAGTGCGTTATTTAGAAGATGGTGTATTGATTAGTGAACATGGAAAAATCAAATGGTTTGGTGCATGGGAAGAAGCTCAAGCGCATCTTCCTGCTGGGGTTGAGGTTCAACATTACCCAGAACAATTGATTGTACCTGGCTTTATTGATACCCATATTCATTTTCCGCAAACTGAAATGGTGGGAGCTTACGGCGAACAACTTTTAAGCTGGCTCAATACCTATACTTTTCCAACTGAAATCCAGTTTCAAGACAAAGCATATGCTAATGAAATTGCCCAGTTCTTTGTTCAGGAACTCTTAAAACACGGTACAACCACGGCCCTCGTTTTCTGTACAGTTCATCCTGAGTCTGTTGATGCCTTATTTGAAGCCGCAGAACGCGTTCAGATGCGTTTAATCGCTGGTAAGGTACTCATGGACCGCAATGCCCCTGAAGCGCTTTGTGACACACCAGAAACGGCTTACAGTGACACCAAGGCACTCATTGAAAAATGGCATGGCAAGGGTCGTGCTCTGTATGCGATTACACCACGTTTCGCACCAACGTCTACACCTGAACAATTAGAAAGAGCAGGGCAGTTAAAACAAGAGTTTCCAGATGTTTATGTACATACCCATTTAAGCGAAAACAAAGATGAAATTGCTTGGGTGAAATCTTTATTTCCAGAACAAGCGGGCTATTTAGATGTTTATCAACATTATGGCCTAACTGGTAAACGTTCTGTTTTTGCTCATTGTGTTCACTTAGAAGATGAAGAATGGCAATGTATGCATGATACGCAGTCAGCTATCGCATTTTGCCCAACCTCAAACCTGTTTTTAGGCAGTGGTTTATTTCCATTGAAAAAAACTTGGGAAAAACAAGTGAAAGTAGGTTTGGGTACAGATATCGGTGCAGGTACATCATTTAGTTTGCTGCAAACTGTTAACGAGGCTTATAAGGTCCAGCAGTTACAAGGCGATAAACTTTCAGCTTATGAAGCGCTCTATCACGCGACACTAGGCGGAGCAAAAGCGCTTGATTTGCAGGACAAGTTAGGCAATTTCAACATCGGTAAAGAAGCAGACTTTGTGGTACTCAACCTTAAGCCAACTGCATTACAGCAACTTCGCCAGTCTAAATCCAAATCTGTTGAAGATTCGTTGTTTGCATTATTCACTTTAGGTGATGACCGTAATATTGAGGCGACTTATATTTATGGAAACCGTGCTTATCAAAAAGAAACAGCCTAATAAAAATCGGGCTGTTAAGTTTTTGTTATTATTTGGAATATGTGCTCTTGTATTAAAGCAGGATCGACATATTGCCCAAAATGATAAAATTTCAGAGTCATCAAAGGGTGCATGAAACATCATTTTGCTTTAAAATTTTACCATTAACTCAGATTTTAGAGGTGTTGCAGGTCAACACCTTTTTTATTTTTTCTTTTATATCTTGTAGGAATCTGACATGACTGTTGCAATGAGCATCATGATTTCAACCGAAGAAATTCAAGCAAAAGTCAAAGAGCTCGGCGAGCAAATTAACGCTCACTATGCAAATAGCGACAAAGAGTTAGTCCTGATTGGGCTACTGCGTGGTTCTGTTATTTTCATGGCAGACTTGTGCCGAACGATTACCAAACCGCATGAACTCGACTTTATGACAGTGTCTAGCTACGGCGGCGGTACGACTTCAAGTCGAGATGTTAAAATCTTAAAAGATCTTGATGGTGAAATTCGCGGTAAAGATGTACTGGTCGTTGAAGATATTATCGACTCAGGTAATACCTTAAGCAAAGTTATGGAAATGCTGCAAACTCGCGAACCAAATTCGATTCAATTGTGTACGTTAGTGAGTAAACCATCTCGCCGTGAAATTGATCTCGAAGTGAAATTTTTAGGTTTTGAAGTTGAAGACAAGTTTATTGTGGGTTACGGATTAGACTACGATCAAAAATATCGCCACTTACCATTTATTGGCGAAATTGGTTTATAAATTTCAAAAAAGTAGCACCGCGAGGTGCTATTTTTTTATATAAAACTTTAGCTTCGAACAAAAAAGACACAAAAAGTCGCAATCTGCTACAGACAAAATAGATGACTCTGCCGCACGATAGAATATGAAGCAAAATCATTAACTTCATCAAAAAAACAACTGGAGAACAAATATGTGGTCACTCATTGTCGCTATTGTAGTTGGTTTCTTTGCTGGCTTAATCGCTCGTGCCTTACATCCAGGGGATGATAAAGCAGGTTTCATCGTAACCACCCTAATTGGTATCGCAGGTTCACTTCTAGCCACTTATGGTGGTCGTTTACTTGGCCTTTATGGAGAAAATTCAGCTGCGGGCTTTATCGCATCTGTAATTGGTGCAGTCATTATTCTCTTTATTTACAATTTAATTGCACGAAAAAGTTAATGACTTTTAGGCAATAAAAAAGCACCTGATGGTGCTTTTTTTAATTCATTTTATAAACCTAATTCTTTCCACACTGCCTGAATTTCTTCGGCAGATCGAGCGCCTACCAGTTTAAATCCATTTGCAAAAATTAAGGTAGGGGTACCATTAAAACCTAGTTTCTTTCCAAGCTCTAAATTACGGTCAATTGGATTAGCACAGCTTGCAACTGTTGGTTTAACACCTTGTTGAATCAGTTTTTTCCATGAATAGGATTGATTTGGTGCACACCACACCTGTCTAGAAACAACAATAGACTGGGGTTTTAAAGGATAGATGAACGTGTAAATGGTCACATCTTTCAGCTTATCGAGCTCAGGTTCAAGCTGCTTACAATAAGGACAGTTTGGATCAGAAAATACTGCTAAAACATGCTGTCCATTACCTTTAACCGTTTTAATCGCATCTTTTAAAGGTAATTGTTTCCAATCAATTGAGTTCTGTCCTAACACCAGATCTTTGGTCAAATTCTTCTGATCTTTTAATCGAATCATAGAACCAACAAGCATATGCTGACCATCTTCACCAATATAAATAATTTGCTGATCGAGATTAGCACTATATAGCCCAGGCATTTCGGTTTTCTGAATATTGCTAATTTTCAAATTAGGATATTGTTTTTTAATATTTTCCCTAACAGTATCTACATTAGCGAAACTCACACTTGCAGTTAAGCTAAATAACGCCAATATTCCTAATTTTTTAAGCATAAAACCGACTCATAGGTAGGAGAGGAGATCATTTTAATCAGTTCAGCTTTTGAAAACAGAACTGATTACCGAGTTATAACCAAACTGCCACTCATTTATGCCAATGTTTCACGTGGAACATAAGCAGGTTTTAGAATATTAATTTCTACCGATATATGCACAATTTCATCATGAATTGATAAAGCCTGACGAATCTGATCTGCGGTTAAAGAAATATCATCAGTTTCGAGCGCTAAAATACAAGAAAACTTACCTTTTGCAACTTTCCAGACATGAATATCCGTAATTTCAATGTGTTTAGGAAATTCAGCAATCACTTCACGAATTTCTTCAACCACAGGATGGTCCATTTCTGCATCTAAAAGGGTTTTTCCTGTCTCTTTCATTAACCCAAGAGACCATTTTGCAACCAAAATAGCGCCTAGAATTCCTAAAAGTGCATCTAAAAAATCCCAACCGAAATATTTACCCGCGCAAAGCGCAATAATTGCAAAAACGGAGGTCACAGCATCTGCAATCACATGTAAAAAAGCAGCTTTTTGGTTTAAATCATGATGGTGATGTCCTTGTTCATGCTCATGATGGTGATGGTGATGGTGATGGTGCCCATCATCGTGAAGTAACCATGCGCAAATCAAGTTAATGACCAAACCTAAAATTGCAATGGGAATCGCTTCATTATAAAAAATCTCAACTGGATTAAATAAGCGTTGTATCGACTGAAAAGCCATAAAAATGGCGACAACCATCAGCAAAATCGCACTGCTATAACCCGCTAAAATCTCGATTTTCCAAGTTCCAAAACTAAACCGACGATCTTTGGAATAATGACGAGCTGCATGATAAGCAAAATAGGCTAAACCGAGTGCCAACATATGTGAACTCATATGCCAACCATCAGCCAGAAGCGCCATCGAATTGAAAAACCATCCGCCGAATATTTCTAACACCATCATAGATGCCGTTAAAATCGTTGCAATCAAAATACGTTTTTGTGCAAGTGGATTTCCTTCATCAAACTGATGTTGATGATGACGTGATACACTATAATCCTGCATAAAATTTAAACCCAATATACTCCATACCAGTATATTGAATTATACAAGAGAACACAGATGAGTCACATTGGTCAGGATAAAAAAATAGTTAATCGTGTAAAACGACTAAAAGGGCAAATTAATAGTATTGAGCATGCCGTTGAACAGCCTGATATTTCATGCATAGAAATACTGCAACAAGTTGCTGCCATTAAAGGTGCGATAAACGGTTTGATGAGTGAATTGATGGAACAACACTTACATCACCATGTGCTCAAAGAAGCACAAGTTGATCAGAATGAGTTAGATGAGTTTTTAAAGGTTCTAAAAAGATACGGTTAACGAGGTGACTGAATGACACAGCCATGTGCATCATTCAGAGTTTTTTTAATTATTTTCCAATACAAAACGAACCAAAGATTTTGCCTAATAGGTCATCAGCGCTAAAGTCACCAGTAATTTCACCTAAAGCATTTTGAGCAAGGCGTAATGATTCAGCAACGAGTTCACCTGCGTTAAACACAACAAGTTGCTCATGTGCTTCTGAAAGATAGAGCTGTGTGCGCTTCATTGCGTCTAAATGACGTGTTCTTGCAATAAAGGTGTCTTCCTCAGGGTGGAAGCCTGCATGCGCTGTAATCGCATCTACGAGGCCTTGTACGCCCATCTCTTGTTTTGCTGAAACTGAAATATGACGGAACCCTTGAAAATCGTTTATTTCAGCTAATTGACCAGTTAAATCGCATTTATTGCCAATTAACATTAAGCGACGCGGTTCAATGTGTTCAGCAAAATATTCTTGAGCAAGTTTTAATGGGTCATCGCCTTGATTTAAATCATAAACCAGCAATAACAAATCAGCTTGTTCAATTTCTTTAATTGCTCTGCGAATCCCTTCTTTTTCAACAATGTCACCTGTTTCACGTAGGCCAGCTGTGTCTGTTAAGGTGATTGGTAGGCCATTTAAGCTAATTTTTTCATGTAAAACATCGCGAGTTGTACCAGCAATATCGGTCACAATTGCGCGCTCAATGCCAGCTAGCGCATTCAACAAGCTCGACTTACCTGCATTTGGTTTACCCGCAATAACGACTTGTAAACCTTCACGTAGTAATTGACCTTGTCGTGCAGATGTTTGAACAGCATGGACTGACTGCTGAACATCTTCAAGTAAAGCTAGAATCTTACCGTCTGCCAAGAAATCAATTTCTTCTTCAGGAAAATCAATTGCCGCTTCAACATGCAAGCGTAAATGGATCAGCTTTTCTAAAACCGTATTAATTTTTGTTGAAAAAGCGCCTTGTAAAGAGCGAACAGCAGAACGTGCTGCAGCTTGTGAAGTCGCATCAATCAAGTCGGCAATTGCTTCTGCTTGTACCAAGTCCATCTTGCCATTTTCAAAAGCCCGCATGGAGAATTCACCAGCTTTTGCAGCAATTGCACCAAGCTCAAATAGACGTCCCAGCAAAGCATTTTGGATGACTGGACCACCATGACCTTGTAGCTCTACAACATCTTCACCTGTAAACGAGTGGGGATTAGGAAAGCATAGAACAATCCCTTCATCCATAATGCTGCCATCAGCATCATAAAACTTACGAAAACCCGCCATACGTGCTTCAGGCAAGTTTTTCTCTGTCAGGTTTTGAGCAATCTCATAAGCTTTAGGTCCCGATAGGCGAATCACCCCCACACCACCACGCCCTGGTGGCGTTGCAATTGCGGCAATCGTGGTTTGACTTTGCATATTATTCACCTAAAAACCTAAAATCCAGCCAAAGAAAAATCCGCCTAAGATTACCATCTTAAGCGGATTTATTCAGCAAAAGTTCAACGATTAAGAAGCTGATTCAGTCTTATTTATACGACTTTTTTCAACGCTCTTATTAATAAACGACTGCTGTAAAATAGTAATACTGTTGTTCACAATCCAGTACAGCACGAGACCTGCTGGGAAGAACAACATAAATACCGTGAACATAATCGGCATAATGCGGAACACTTTTGCCTGCATAGGATCAGCAGGTTGCGGGTTCAACATTTGCTGCGCAAACATCGTAGCACCCATGATCAACGGCAAGATGAACCAAGGATCCATTGCTGACAAGTCTTGAATCCAGCCTAACCACGGTGCGTGACGTAATTCCACACTTTCCATGAGTACCCAGTACAAAGCAAGGAAAATTGGCATTTGTAGCAACAATGGTAAACAACCTGAAAGTGGATTCACTTGCTCACGTTTGTATAAAGCCATCATTTCTTGCGAGAAGCGCATACGGTCTTCACCGAATTCTTCTTTCATGCGTTGCATTTCTGGTGCAATCACACGCATTTTCGCCATAGAACGATAACTTTTTGAAGATAAAGGCCATAAAATCATCTTCACCATCACGGTAAGTAAGATAATTGACCATCCCCAGTTGCCCACAATGCTATGGAAGAATTGAAGACCTAAGAACAATAACTTGGCAATCGGCCATAACCAGCCATAATCGACAGTCTGATTCAAGCCAACCGCTAAATCTTTTAATTCAGATTGTACTTTCGGACCTGAATAAAGTTTTGCGTCCACTTCCATTGAAGTGCCTGCCGGAACATTAATCACTGGTGAGGTAAAACCAATGATATTCATATGATCAGCAGATTGACGAGATTCAAGTTTAGCTACATAAGGCTGACCATTTGCTTGAGTCAGTTTAAGATTCCCAGGAATCCAAGCACTTACAAAATAATGCTGAACAATCGCAACCCATCCACCTTTCGCTTCAGTATTTACTTTTTCTTCTGAGAAATTAGCAAACTTAAGCTTGTTGTAGTGTGAATCAGGTGTTCCCCAAGCTCCACCTAAGAAAGTTCCTAGAGTGAAAATACCTTGAGAAGATTTACCAGGATCATCAGAGTTATCACGCTTTAATTGTCCAAACATCTGACCTTGCCAGCTTTGTTGGCTACGGTTAATCACTTGATGTCTTACAACAATTGGATATTGCCCTTGGGTAAAGGTGAAAGTTTTAATAATTTCAACGCCTTCAGGTGTTTTAAATACCATTGGAACGTTTAAAACTTTTTCAGATTGACCCTTTTGATCCTGTACACCCTTAGCATCAGCCAAAGTATATGATGTTTTTTCAACCGCATATAATGGACGACCACCACGACTGCTATCTGGTCCATTCAAACCAATTAAGCCAGATTGAGCAACATATGTACGCTTGGCATCATTTTCAAGCATAACAAATGGCTGATCGCTGTCTTTGCTTTTGTCGTGTGAGAGTAATTCAATACGAACAATATCACCACCTTTTGGATTGATCCAAATATGGTAAAGGTCAGTTTGTACTGAAATAAGCTGTTGATTCACAGGTGCAGTTGCATCTGTGGTTTGTGACTGCGCAATATTTGCTTGTGGCACATCGGAAGCCACTGTTGCATTTTTAGCATTTGGCAAATCAGCAGATACTTCATGTGAACTTACAGCCGCCGCTTGTTTTTGCGGTGCAGTTGCAGCATTTCCATAATCTTTTTGCCAAGCCAAAATGAGCAAATATGCGGTGACAAACATGGCCCCGAGAATTGCAAACCTGGCCCATTGTTGCATATCTATTACCCCAAATGGTTAGAGAGATTTTGCTTCAGTAAACGATCACGAAAGGGTACAGCAACATGATGCGTTTGAGAATCTATTTGATGAAACGAAATAAAACGAATTGCTTTTGGCGGTACCGGATCATATCCAGATCCGCCCCACGGATGACAACGACAAATTCGTTTAGAAGATAACCAAACGCCTTTGATTGCACCATGAGTTTGCAATGCTTCTATCGCATATTGGGAACAGGTCGGGATATAACGACAACGGGGTCCAAGAAGCGGACTAATCGCAATTTGATACAGTCGAATCAACCAACGTAGAAAACGAACCATTGGCTATCTCTTAATTCTGCGAGGTTGTGCCAACTTTAGAATGTTTTTTTGCTAAGCGTTGTAATTTTTGCCAAGCAAAATCTAATTGTTGATATAGCTCAGCATTCGTAATCGCTTCTATACCGACTTTCGGCATTACCACAATATCTATATCTGATCCAAAATTCGGCTGATGTAGACGAAAGCTCTCACGAGCAAGACGTTTTATTCGATTTCTTTCATGCGCACGGCGCACTTTTTTCTTAGCAACAACAATACCCAAACGGCTATTAGGCTGTTCGGTTAATTTTGCAAGAAATAAAAAATGGGGTTGATGCACTTTAAAAAGCGCACCATCGAATACACTTTTATAATCTGCAGCACAGCGTATTCGCACATCTGTGCTAAAATTGTAAAGTGTCATCACACCCAAGTCTGGTCAGCGTAACAGTATTAAACAGTTAAGCTATGACGACCTTTTGCACGACGACGAGCTAATACTTGACGACCAGCTTTAGTTGCCATACGAGCACGGAAACCATGAACGCGTTTACGCTTTAATTCAGATGGCTGGAAAGTACGTTTCATATCGAAACTCCCAAAAATGATCTTTCTATAAAGGTCCGCGATTTTATTGTGCAATGTTTACGCTGTCAATGAAAAACCAAGAAAGTTTTGTATTTAACCCAAATTTTTAATCTCTCTACTTCTTTTTATGATTGTCATAATTCAGTGCAATATATAGTTTTCAAAGTTATACACAAAGTAATTGTCTATTTTTATTAGAACTTTTATTATATACACACCTTATATACATATTTATCAACAAAACAAGATATGATCTTGGCTTTGATTTGCTGCATTTGAATTTAAATTCATATTTTGTAGTTATCCACAAAAGATCACACCCCTATTAAATAAATTCAAATTTTAAAATTTATATTTATTCTTATTAGGAGCGGTTTTTTCTGTGGATTTCGTACTTTTAAATTTAAAAAACATGTATTTGGGTTGTTGATAACTCTGTTTTTATTATATTTATGGATTGTGGATAAGTTTGTGTGATAATTTATCCACAGGTTGTGCAAAAAGTTATACACAAGTGGTTTTGAATTTAAATTTATTCACAAGAGTTTTCTTTTTAGACAAAATCACTCGAATTCGTCATGACAGATGTGGATAACTTGGTTAGAATGGCGACCCCTTCTCATATGGAAGGGTGAATCTTTAGATTGTTTGAATTTAAAAACGCAAAAATAGGGGATACACATGCTTTGGACAGACTGCTTAACTCGCTTGCGACAAGAGCTCTCTGATAACGTCTTTGCGATGTGGATTCGCCCATTAGTTGCTGAAGAAGTAGAAGGGATACTACGTCTCTATGCTCCTAACCCTTATTGGACGCGTTACATTCAAGAGAATCATTTAGAATTAATTTCTATATTGGCTGAGCAGTTGTCAGAAGGACGTGTACGTCAGGTTGAGATTTTAGTTGATTCTCGTCCTGGCAGTATCTTGTCATCGAGCGAACAACCAGCAACCACTACAGCTGCTTTGCAAACTGCACCACCACAAAGTATTAAAGTAAAAAAAGAGCCTGAGTCTGTTTCTAGCCCACATGCGAATAGTGTCGTCAATCCGAAAACATCAAAAAAGAAACTACTGAATCCTCAGTTTACTTTTTCTTTATTTGTTGAAGGCCGTTCGAACCAGATGGCTGCTGAAACATGTAGAAAAGTATTAACTCAATTAGGTGCTTCACAGCATAACCCTTTGTTTTTATACGGTCCTACAGGATTAGGTAAGACACACTTAATGCAAGCAGTTGGTAATGCTTTATTACAAGCCAAACCAAATGCTCGTGTGATGTATATGACTTCTGAGAGTTTTGTTCAGGATTTTGTGAGTTCTTTACAAAAAGGCAAAGTAGAAGAATTTAAGAAGAACTGCCGTTCTTTGGATTTATTATTGGTCGATGATATTCATCTCTTAGCAGGTAAAGAGGCGAGTCTAGTTGAGTTCTTCTATACATTTAATGCTTTACTTGATGAATCTAAACAAATTATTTTAACTTCAGACCGTTATCCAAAAGAATTAACAGAGTTAGATCCACGTTTAGTTTCCCGTTTTTCTTGGGGACTTTCAGTAGGTGTTGAACCACCAGATATTGAAACTCGTATCGAAATTTTATTAAAGAAAGCGGAAAATAGCGGCGTTGATTTACCTCGAAATTGTGCACTATTTATTGCACAACAAGTCGTTGCTAACGTACGTGAACTTGAAGGGGCACTTAATAAAGTCGTTGCAATTTCTCGTTTTAAAGGTGCTCCAATCGATCTTGACGTTGTGCGTGAGTCTTTAAAAGATGTGTTGGCTATCCGTGCACGAACGATTAGTGTAGAAAATATTCAGCGTGTGGTGAGTGAGTATTTCCGTATCCCATTAAAAGAATTAGTAGGGCCCAAACGTACGCGAATTTATGCTCGACCACGTCAGTTAGCAATGGGACTTGCTCGTGAATTGACCGGTGATAGTTTTCCTGAAATTGGAATGGCTTTTGGTGGACGCGACCACAGTACCGTGATGCATGCTTGTGAAAAAGTAACCAGTCTGCGCGGAGAAGATCCAATTTTTGACGAAGATTATAAAAATCTACTGCGTCTACTTCAGAGTTAATGAAATAATAAGACATTGTTGCAAAGTCTACGTAAGTGCAGCATAGTACACAGCTAAAAAATGAAATATTTGCTCCAAGTTGCTAGAGGAATGAATCGTGCGTTTGAAAATCGCTAAAGAAAGTTTACTCAATGTTTTATCGCATGTTGTCGGTGCGGTAGAACGTCGTCATACATTGAATATTCTTTCAAACGTCAAAATTCAGACTAATGCTCAGGCGCTCACCATTACTGGTTCCGATTTAGAGGTCGAACTGGTTGCGAGCACTGTTTTAACAGAAGGGGCATGCCTTGAAGCAGGGGAAACCACAGTCCCTGCGCGTAAATTAATGGAAATTTGTAAATCATTGCCTACAGCTGCATTAATTGATTTACAAATTACTGAAGATCAAAGATGTATCTTAAAATCTGGTAATAGCCGTTTCGTATTAGGAACTTTACCAGCAGAAGATTATCCATTATTGACGACTGAAAATAGTCAAGGTACTCAAGTACAGGTAACTCAACGTGAGTTAAAGCGTTTATTTGAAAAAACTGCTTTTGCGATGGCTGTACAAGATGTACGTTTCTATTTAACAGGTACTTTATTGGAAATTGATGAAAATCAATTACGTGCAGTAACAACAGATGGACACCGTTTAGCACTTTGTGAAATTACGGCTTCTTCTACATCATCTCAATTGGTTCAGGCCATTGTACCTCGTAAAGCTGTTGGTGAATTACAGCGCTTATTGAGTATTGAAGATGAGCAATTAACATTGTTGATTGGTCGTGAGTTGTTAAATGTAACCATCAATACGCCAAGTCGTGACAAAGAGCAGGGTGATATTACTGTTCGTTTTACAACAAAATTGATTGATGGAAAATTCCCTGATTATCGTCGTGTAATTCCACGTGGTGGCGATAAACATGTATTAATTAGCCATGATGTATTTAAGCAATCATTACAACGTGTTGCAATTTTGAGTAATGAGAAATTGCGTGGTGTTTTCTTGAATTTTAATCAAGATTCTTTACAGCTTCGTGCGAATAACCCTGAGCAAGATGAGGCGATTGAAGATTTAGCTATCCAATATCAAAACGTACCGCTTGAAATGTCATTTAATGCGCAATATTTGCTTGAAGTATTGGGTGTACTTGATGGCGATGACGTAAACATGAGTATGAGTGAAGCGAATCAGTCTGTTTTGGTTCAAGACCCAGCACATACTGATCAAACTTATGTAGTTATGCCGATGCGTGTATAGTCTGGCTATCTAATATGCATCTTACGCGCTTAAACATTGAACGTGTGCGTAATTTAAAAACGGTTGCACTCCAAGGGTTGCAACCGTTTAATATATTTTATGGCGCTAATGGTTCAGGGAAAACTTCAATTCTGGAAGCAATTCATTTGCTTGCAACTGGACGATCATTTCGTACTCATATTCCTAAAAATTATATTCAGTATGCTGCCGAAGATGCGATTGTTTTTGCACAGTCTAGTACTGAGAAAATTGGCATGCAAAAGTTAGCATCTGGTGAGCAGTTGATGAAGGTCAATGGCGATACCGTAGCTACCCAAGGCCAACTTGCCAAATTGCTTCCATTGCAGCATCTTGATCCACAAAGTACCGACATTATTGACCATGGTGCAAAACCACGGCGCCAACTTTTAGATTGGCTGATGTTCCACGTGGAACCTGAATTTTATTTTGCATGGCAATACTATTCGCGCGCATTAAAACAGCGAAATACATTACTTAAAACCCGAAGAAATTTGTCATTGGCTGATTTAGAGCCTTGGAACAAAATGCTGAGTGATTATGGTGAAATTTTGCACTCTCAGCGCTTGGGTATTGTGGAACAATGGAATGTGTTTTTTCAAAACGATTTGAGCCAATTACTCCCTGATCTTGAAATTGAACTGGAATATAGTCCAGGTTTTCATACAGAGCAGGGACTCATGCAAGACCTGCTAAATCAACACCAAAAAGATATCGAAAGACGGTATACCGAATATGGTCCACATCGTGCAGATTTGCGCTTAAAAACCCCGTTTGGACACGCTGATGTGGTTTTATCAAGAGGTCAGAAAAAACTGCTGATTATTGCTTTAAAACTGTCACAAATTGCAATGTTACATGCGAGTAATAAGGAAACTGTGGTATTATTAGATGATCTGACAGCAGAATTAGACTTAACCGCACAACAACGTTTAATTGAACGATTAAGCCAACTTGGTAGCCAGGTTTTTATGACAACTTTAGATCATGCATCGGTAAAAAAACACTTACATGATCTGTCTATTTCATATCAATTATTCAATGTTGAATCCGGTCAAGTTAGTCTTGCTTCACCATAATTTTTTGATGTTAACCATCTTTGAATAAACCTATATTTGCTAGGGAGAAACCATGAGTTCAGAGTCTCAATCAGCCTCTCAAACAGAACAAACCAATGAAAAGGCTTATGATTCCTCTAGTATTAAAGTATTACGTGGATTAGATGCAGTTCGTAAACGTCCGGGTATGTATATTGGGGATACAGACGACGGTACCGGTTTACACCATATGGTATTCGAGGTAGTCGATAACGCGATCGATGAAGCTTTAGCTGGGCATTGTGATGAAATTATTGTCACTATTCATGAAGATGAGTCAGTAAGCGTTTCTGATAATGGCCGTGGTATTCCAACCGATATTCACCCCGAAGAAGGTGTTTCTGCAGCGGAAGTAATTCTTACCATTCTGCACGCAGGTGGTAAGTTTGATGACAACAGCTATAAAGTTTCAGGTGGTTTGCACGGCGTAGGTGTTTCTGTTGTAAACGCACTTTCGCGTAAATTACATTTAATGATTTCTCGCGCTGGTCAAGTGCATGAGCAGGAATATCAACACGGCGATCCGCAATATCCATTACGTGTGATTGGTGAAACAGATAAAAGCGGTACAACAGTACGTTTTTGGCCGAGTGCAGAAACTTTTAGTCAAACTATCTTTAATGTAGAAATCCTAGCGCGTCGTTTACGTGAGCTTTCATTCTTAAACGCGGGCGTGCGTATTGTTTTACGTGATGAACGAATTAACCTTGAACATGTGTATGACTACGAAGGTGGCTTATCTGAGTTCGTAAAATACATTAACGAAGGTAAAACTCATCTGAATGAGATTTTCCATTTCACTGCGGATACAGATAACGGCATTGTTGTAGAAGTAGCCTTACAGTGGAACGAAAGTTATCAAGAAAACGTTCGTTGTTTTACCAATAACATTCCTCAAAAAGATGGTGGTACGCATTTAGCAGGTTTCCGTGCAGCGTTGACGCGTGGTCTTAACCAATATCTTGAAAATGAAAATATTATCAAGAAAGAAAAAGTCAATGTAACCGGTGATGACGCGCGTGAAGGTTTAACTGCTATTATTTCGGTAAAAGTACCTGATCCGAAGTTCTCATCTCAAACCAAAGAAAAACTGGTATCGAGTGAAGTAAAACCAGCAGTTGAGCAAGCAATGAACAAAGAGTTCTCTGCTTACTTACTTGAAAACCCGCAAGCTGCAAAATCGATTGCAGGTAAAATTATTGATGCTGCACGTGCACGTGATGCTGCACGTAAAGCACGTGAAATGACGCGTCGTAAAAGCGCGCTTGATATCGCTGGTTTACCAGGTAAATTGGCAGATTGTCAGGAAAAAGATCCAGCACTTTCTGAACTATATCTTGTCGAGGGTGACTCTGCAGGTGGTAGTGCCAAGCAAGGCCGTAACCGTAAAATGCAGGCTATTTTGCCGTTGAAAGGTAAAATCCTGAACGTTGAACGTGCGCGTTTTGACAAAATGATTTCTAGTCAGGAAGTAGGTACATTAATTACCGCTCTTGGCTGTGGTATTGGCCGTGAAGAATATAATCCCGATAAGCTACGTTATCATAAAATCATTATCATGACCGATGCCGACGTTGATGGTTCGCACATTCGTACCTTGTTATTAACGTTCTTCTTCCGTCAAATGCCAGAATTGGTTGAGCGTGGGCATATCTATATTGCACAGCCACCTTTGTATAAATTGAAAAAAGGTAAGCAGGAACAATACATCAAAGATAATGATGCATTGGAAACTTATTTAATTTCAAATGCGATTGATGAGCTATCTTTGCATACCAATGCTGAAGCACCTGCTATTACGGGTGAAGCTCTTGCAAAAGTAATTCAAGACTATCAAGTTTCACAAAAGAGCTTACAGCGCTTAACTTTACGTTATCCAGCTAGCTTATTGGATGCTTTACTTGAAGTAGAAGCATTCAAGAGCGATCAAAATCATGATCAGGCTTATGTACAACAATGGGCTGATCAAGTAAAAGCTATCATTACAAGATTACAGCCAAGTCTACGCCCAGAAATTACACTAGAGTCATTTGAGCGTGAAAATGCTCAAGGTGAAAAATCTGCGCATTATTGGCCGCGTATTACAGTATATGTTCATAACTTGCCACACGCATATTTGCTTGATGCAGCTTTATTGAATTCAGCTGAGTATGCACGTTTGTTGAAAAACTCGAAGAGCTGGTTCAGTTTGCTTGAAGATGGTGCTTATTTACAAAAAGGTGATCGCCGTATTCAAGTGGCTAACTTCCATCAAGTTTGGCAGCATATTTTGCAAGATTCGCGCCGCGGTATGATGATTCAGCGCTATAAAGGTCTTGGCGAGATGAACGCTGAACAGCTTTGGGAAACGACAATGGACCCCGAAAACCGTAATATGTTACAGGTAACTATTGACGATGCGATTGAAGCAGATCGTATGTTCTCTTGCTTGATGGGTGATGATGTGGAACCACGTCGTGCATTCATTGAAGAAAATGCTTTAAATGCGGATATTGATGCTTAATTGATAACACGATTCTAAATCAGTCTAGGGAGAGAAGATGATGGGTCAAAAAGTATTAGCTAGTTTATTAATCTCATGTGCGTTTCTAGGAAGCTCTGCTGTTTGGGCAGCTGATTTAGAAACAAATATGAAAACTTTAGCTAAGAGCACTAAAGCATTTGCTGAAGCGAAAGATGCTGCTAATGCGAAACAACAACTTGTTGTAATGCGTGAAGCAGCAGTTTCTTCTAAGCAATATTTGCCGCATAAACTCGAAGGTTTACCTTCAGGAAATGTACAGGTAAAAGAGTACCAAGCTGGTTTAGATCAGCTGGTTACTGAGATTGATAAAGTAACTGCATTAGTTGAGCAAGGACAATTAGACCAAGCAAAAACTGAAGCAATCAATTTAGTCAAAATTCGAAATGAAAATCATAAAAAATTTAGATAATTGATTTTTTATGGGAAAGGGCTAATCATCATTAGCCCTTTTTTTGTATCCAGAAAAGCATTTTTTTTAACACCTAAACTATTGGAAGTTATATTCTCTAGGCGGTACTTACTAATAACAATAGGCAATATAATTATGAAAAAGATTTATAAACTCATATTGGGTAGCATTGTTTTTGTCACTAGTGTGTTTCAATTGCATGCTGCTACAGTCCCGACCTTTTATGGCAAATTAGTATTTCATCGTTATAGTGATTATGACGCATGGGACAGTAAGCTTTATCTTTATAACTTCACAACGCAACAGACTACATTACTGGGCACAAACTGGAAAATCGACCATATGATGAATGGTCATTTTTCCCCAGATGGGAAATGGTTAACTTTTATGGGGGTTAACTCTGGGCAGCATTATGGCGATGCATGGGATGTGTATGCTTGGAAAGTGGGTAGTAGTGAGTTACCCATTAACTTAACTCAGGGAAATAACAAACGCGATGAAGATCCAAAATTCATAGATAACCAGCGTATTATTTTTAAACAAAATGGTGATTTAAAAATCGTTAAAATGACGGATCGGACGATTACTTCTGTCACTCAAAATGGTTGGGACATAGAAGAGTCAATGCCTTATCCGATGGTAAATACCACCCAAATCTTGTATGCGAAAGGTGCTGGAAATAATTCTAGAGTTTTCAGTATTGATCAGTCAGGTGCCTATGATACACAACTAACCAATATTGCCTCATATTATCCCGTATGGTGGCAAGGCAGTCAGTTTTTATATGTGCGCTGGTATAGCTCAACAAATGCCCATGATCAGATCTATCTCTATGATATAGCTAATAAACAAACCACACGTTTGCCATTTAACAGCATTAATTATGATACTTCAGATCCAGCGCCTTTAGATCAGCGTTACATGGTGGTGTCTCTTGCCGGACAAACAGGCAGTCGAGGCGGTTATGATCTATATATCGCAGATAGCCAATCAAGCAATGTTTGGCCTTTACCTGTAAATAGCAATTTAAATGAATTAGGGGCTTTTTATACCCCTTATTAATTAATAAAAAAGCCGATTAAGAAATCGGCTTTTTTATTTTAGAAAACAGATTAATCAAAAGAAGCTTCCATTTCTTCTAACTCCATCATGAGTTCTAAAAGCTGCTCTTCGTGTTGCTCAAGTTTAGCCTTCAGCTCAGTCTGTTCATTCATAAGTTTGAGTAAATCGTCTTTACGTGCAGCCTCATATAGAGATGTGTCTGCTAGAGATTCTTCAATTTTGGCAAGCTGCGGTTGAAGCTTCTCAATTTGAGACTCAACTTTTTCAATGTTTTTACGAATAGGTCGAGTTTGTTCACGACGGCGAGCTGCTTCTTTACGCTGTGCTTCTTTATCAACTTTAGCTGGGGCGGCAGCAGTGGTTGAGGACGAATTATTTTGAGCCACAGCAGTTTGAGCATTGATAAGTTGCTGACGTGCTTCACGTAGCCATTTTGCATAATCCTGTAAATCACCTTCGAATTCGGTACATTTACCGCCGTGTACTAAAAGAAGCTCGTCACAAACACTTGCAATAAGTTGACGTTCGTGGGAAACCAGTACAACAGCACCCTCAAAGTCTTGTAATGCCATGCTCAGTGAGTGACGCATATCTAGATCTAAATGGTTCGTCGGTTCATCGAGAATTAAAACGTTTGGACGCTGCCATACAATGAGTGCGAGGGCTAAACGGGCGCGCTCTCCACCAGAAAAGGTTTCACATGGCGTATCCATGCGTTCGCCACTAAAGCCAAAACTACCTAAGAAAGAACGTAGGGTGGCTTCACTAATTTTTTTATCTGCTATACGAGCAAGCTGTAACATTGGAGTAGCATGGCCATCTAAAGCATCCATTTGGTGCTGTGCAAAGTAACCAATGTTAAGCAGTTCAGAAGCTTTACGTTCACCTGCTAAGAGTGGTAAATCACCAACCAAGCTCTTAATCAATGTTGACTTACCTGCGCCGTTCATACCAAGTAAACCAATACGTGAGGTTGGTGTAATTTGTAATCTGATTTTTTCGGCTATTTGTTTATCACCATAACCAATGCTGGCATTGTCTAAAGTCAGCAAAGGAGAACTCATTTTGGTGGGTTCACGGAAACTAAACGTAAACGGCGTATCTACATGAGCGGGTGCAAGTTGCTGCATGCGCTCAAGTTGTTTAATACGACTCTGCGCCTGACGAGCTTTAGTCGCTTTTGCTTTAAAACGGTCAATAAACTTTTGTAGATGAGCACGTGTTTCTTCTTGTTTCTCAAAAGCTTGTTGTTGTTGGGCAAGACGTTCACTACGCGTAGTTTCAAATGTAGAGTAGTTTCCGGTGTAAAGCGTGAGTTCCTGATTTTCGATGTGAAGAATATGATCAGTAATTGCATCTAAAAAGTCGCGGTCATGCGAAATGAGGATGAGTGTACCTTCATAGGCTTTAAGCCAATCTTCTAACCACAGAATTGCATCCAAGTCTAAATGGTTAGTTGGTTCATCTAGTAATAATAAATCTGAACGACTCATAAGGGTACGCGCCAAATTTAAGCGCATACGCCATCCACCTGAGAAACTCTCAACGTTTAAACGTAATTGATTTTCTAGAAAACCAAGACCAGCCATGAGTTGGGCTGCTTTAGATGGTGCTGAATAACCATGAATTTCATCAAAGCGGCCATGCAATTTAGCCAATTCAAAATCAGTCAGTTGATCTGGTTGAGCAAGCTTATTTTGAATATCCCAAAATTCTTCATCACCAGAAAGAACAAAATCAATTGCAGGCATATCTAAGGCTTTTATTTCTTGAGCCATATGCGCTACAGTCCAGCCTGTAGGACGAGTAAGTGAACCTTCATCGGCACCTAAACTTCCAAGTAATGCAGCAAATAATGTTGACTTACCTGCACCATTTACACCAGTTAGACCAATCTTCCAACCTGGGTGTAATTGCATAGACGCTTTTTGAAATAGAACACGTCCACCGCGGCGTAAAGAAACTTGGTCAAATTGAATCATCTTATTGTATCGAGGTGAGTTAGGGATGCTGTATTTTAAAGAGAACTGCCGATGAAAACAAAACTTTCCGGATTTTAGTGAGCAGCTGTTAATAATTACATATATCAAGACATTCTAAATTTCGCTATTCGTCCGAAATTCTCAAAATATTGAACAAGATAGAACACATTTAAAAAAATATGGCTAAAATAAAAACAGTTTAAATTTTGGTTGATTAATGAGCTACTAATAAAACTAGACTAAGGAAAGTCAAATGAAAAAAAGATTGGGGATAATTGGCGCAGCATTTTGCTGTGCTATGGGAACAGCACATGCGGGACAAAATGTGTGTGTGTTTGATTTATTAGGAAAGTCAGGTGAATCCTATAAACTGATGGAAGAGTGGGCGCTTGCAGCGAAACAGTGGCAAGCAGATATCACTTTAATTCCATTTCAAGATGAAGCTTTGGTTGACCGTAAGCTGCGTGAAGGCAAGTGTGATGCCGCTTATATGACTTCCATGCGGGCGAGAAATTACAATAAATTTGCAGGTTCGATTGATGCGATTGGTGGAGTAACCAGTAATGCCATTGCCCAAAAAGCAATTAGCTACGTTTTAGATAAACGTAATAAACATCGTATGGTAACTGCACAAAATGGAGCCAATTACGAAGTCGTCGGGATTGTTCAGATTGGATTGGCTTATTTATTTGTAAGAGATAAAAACCTGAATTCAATTGAAAAAGTACGCGGTACTAAATTTGCTATTTTGCAATATGACACAGCACAGAAGATTATGGTGGAAAGTGTTGGCGCGCAGCCTATTCCTTCAGAAATTACCGATTTTGTGAAAAAGTTTAATAGTGGACAAGTCGATGCAATTGCGGCACCAGCTTATGCTTATAAACCTTTAGAGATTGGTAAAGGGGTGGGAGGGAAAGGAGCAATGTTTACTTTCCCAGTAGTTAACGTTACGGGTGATTTAATTGCTCGAAGTGATAAGTTCCCTACAGATTTCGGTATAAAGTCACGTGCTTGGTTTCTACAGCAATTACCCCAAAACTTTGCCATGATAAAACGGCTAGAAATGGGTGTACCCTCAAAAATTAAAATGAATTTTTCAGCCGAAGATAAAACTAAATATCAAAAAATTTTACGTGAAGGTCGCCTCAGCTTAACAAAACAAGGTGTATACGATGCAACAATGATGAGTGTGCTGAAGCGTGCTCGTTGTACGGTTGAAAGAACTAATTTTGAATGTACCCTTAATGGAGAGTAGTTTATTTTTTAAACACAAAAACGCTACATATATTTCAAAGCTGAATATGGGTATGAAAATTGTGAATATAAAAAGTAACTTACGGAAACTTAGTGATTTTTACCACTAATAAATAATTTAAATTGAACAAACAATGGTTCAATGAGATAAAAATATTTGAGTAAAAGCTCTATTTTTTTCTAAAAAACATGATTAATATCTGTCTTTGAAAGGAAACTTCAAACAAAAAATCTGTTCCGTGGAAGGATGAAGAAAATGAAAAAAATCGTACTTGCTATGGCTGCCGCTTCTGTTGTTGGTTTTTCTGCTTCAGCGCAAGCAGCGAGTACCGTATGTGTATTCGACCTCTTAGGAAAAGCAGGCGACTCATATAAAATGATGGAAGAATGGGCTCTAGCTGCAAAAGGCTGGGGTACTGAAATTAACTTAGTTCCTCGTCAGGACGAGGCTGTTGCTGATAATGATTTTAAAGCAGGCAAATGTGATGCTGTAGCAATGACAGCAATGCGTGCACGCCAATATAACAAATTCGCAGGATCTATCGACTCACTCGGTGGTGTTCCAAACAACCAAATCGCTCAACGTGCAATTACCTATGTATTAGATGCGCGTAATGCAGCAAAAATGACCACTAATATGGGTGGTAAAAAATACGAAGTTGCTGGTATTTCTCCGCTAGGTTCAGCATTCATTTTCGTACGTGACAAAAACATCAACTCTGTTGAAAAAGCTGCGGGTAAAAAATTCGCCGTGTTAGGTTATGACGATGCACAAAAAATTATGGTGCAACGTGTAGGTGCTCAAGCGGTTCTTTCTGATATTTCAAACTTTGCCGCGAAATTTAACAATGGTCAGGTAGATATGGTAGGTGCGCCTGCTTATGCTTACAAACCATTAGAGTTAAATAAAGGTTTAGGTGCAAACGGTGTAATGTGGAATTTCCCTGTATTACACGTTACAGCAGATCTAGTATTACGTTCTGATAAATTCCCAGCGGGTTTTGGTCAAAAATCTCGTGACTGGTTCGTTAAACAGTTACCTAAGAACTTTGCAATGATCAACCGTTTAGAAGCGCAAATTCCTGGCAAATACAAAATGAACTTAAGTGCAGAAGACAAACTTAAGTATCAAAAAATGTTGCGTGATGGCCGTATGGACTTAACTAAACGCGGTGTTTACGATGCAGGAATGATGTCTGTATTGAAAAAAGCACGTTGTTCTGTAGACAAGGCTAACTTTGAATGTTCAATGCCTGGTGAATAATTCTAATTTCTCTCAAAAAGCCTAGACTTAGTTCTAGGCTTTTTGTTTTATATGTGCTGTCAATTCTGCCATTGTGGTTAATTAGAAAGACGTTAAGCTAAATTTAGATAAAAACTTCATAAGGAAACATGAAGGTATAAAAATGGATCAAGGACTTGAGTGATTAAAATAATTGCTAATAGGTGGGGCAATCGCTATCTATTTTTCATGGAAATAAAATCATAAAAGCAAATAGGGTCTATACAAATATTCCATCATGATTTTTATATGAGGCCTATCCGATTCATACCTGATCGGTGTGAAATTTCTTGGTATCGAAAAACAAAAACTCCACAAGGAAAGGAAAAAGAATATGCAATTTTCCAAAATGCTATTACTTGCGATGGGACTTACTACAGTTTCTTTTGCAGCTCAGGCTAAACAAACAGTATGTGTTTTTGACTTCGTTGGTAAAAATGGCGATGTGTATGCACTAATGAAGGATTATCAACTTGCCGCTAAAAACTGGGGAGCTGATATCGAACTTAAAGTAAACCAGAATGAAGCTGTGATTGCTGAAGATTTTAAAGCAGGCAAATGTGATGGTATTAGTGTGTCAGGGATGCGTGGCCGTCAATTTAACTCATTTACTGGATCATTAGACGCGATCGGGGCCATTCCTGACCTCAAGCTTGCTGTAAAAATAATGCAAGGTTTAGCGAGTCCGACTTTTAGTAAATATATGGTTAATGGTCGCTATGAGGTTGTCGGTGTTATTCCAGTTGGTGATGCTTACCTTCTAGTAAACGATCGCAGCATCAATACAGTAGCGAAAGCCGCAGGTAAGAAAATTGCTGTTCTTGACTATGATGAAGCACAAAAAATTATGGTTCAGCAGGTAGGAGCACAGGCTGTTAGTGCTGACGTAACCAATTTCGGTGCGAAATTTAATAACCATCAAGTTGATATTATTGGTGCGCCAGCAGCAGCATTTAAGCCTTTAGAGCTACAAAAAGGTTTAGGAACAAAAGGTGCGATTGTGAACTATCCGATCTTACAGGTCACCGGAAATATTATTATCCGTCCTGATAAGTTCCCAGCTGGTTTTGGTCAGAAATCTAGAGAATGGGTTTCAGGTCAGCTACCACGTGCCTTTACCATCTTGGGTAAAATGAAAGCTGATATTCCACAAAAATACTGGATGGATGTTCCTGCAGCCGATAAACCAGGCTACCAAAAGCTTATGCGGGAGTCTCGAATTAACCTTACACAACGTGGTGTGTACGATAAGCGTATGATGAAACTACTGTGGCAATTCCGTTGTAAGCAAGATGCTAAAAACTTTGAATGTGGCTTACAGGACGAGAATTACAAATAATCTTGATAAAAATACTCAAGATTCGCTTTAAACTTCGGAGACAGACCCTATATTGATTATGCTATACTCAATATAGGGTCTTTTTTATTTTGAAAGGCACAGCAAAATCCGAGGAACAATCATCATGAATGCCCAAGCTCTAGTTTTGACAGATAATGCTGCCAATAAGGTACGCCAACTCCGTGATAGTGAAGGGAATGACGATCTCATGTTACGTGTATATGTAACAGGAGGCGGGTGTTCAGGGTTTTCGTATGGCTTCAATTTTGCTGAAAGCGTAAATGAAGATGATGCAGAATTCGTAAATGGTGATGTAAAAATGCTTGTTGACTCACTTAGCTATCAATATTTAATTGGCTCAGTGGTTGACTATGTAGAAGGTCTTGAAGGCTCACGTTTTATTATCCAAAACCCAAATGCGACAACAACATGTGGTTGTGGTTCTTCGTTCTCGATTTAAAAAGAATTTTAAAATTAAAAAAAAAACCTCTCTATTTTGAGAGGTTTTTTATTTATCAGATCATCATTGATCACGTATAGATTCTAAAAAATATTGCACCAGTTCAGGCGCATTCTGATATGGAATCCAATGCGATGCATCCATAAAAACTGCGTCATAACTATTTTTAAAATAATGTGAGTTTAGCTCGGCACTTTTTTCTGTAACGGCAATATCATGTTTACCCCAAATAAATAGAGTAGGGACATCTATGACTTTAAACGGATTTTGAGGCTTGTCCCAAAAAAAGCCACGATACCAATTCAACGCCGTAGTTAATCTATTTTCTTCTATAAACTCAGCCTCGAACATCGCAATTTGCTCTTCGGTCATACCTGATGACTTAAGAAATTTACGGCCCAATTTAGGTATCTTTTTAAATAAAAGTTCGGGCAGAATCGGTAGCTGAAAAATTGCAAAATAATAAGATTTAAAAAGTTGTCTGCTGCTTAAACATGCTTTTAAAAAAGCAGCTTGATGGGGCACAGAAACTAAAGTGAGATGCTGAATATATTGTGGATACTTCATCGCAACGCCCGAGGCAATTGCCGAGCCCCAGTCGTGCCCAATTAAATAAACTGGCTGACCAAGCTGCTCAATTAAACTTGCCACATCTTCTACAAGTTCACTCAGTGAATATTGAAATCGGCTTTGAGGACTAGCATTTAAACTATAACCACGTTGATGAATCGCAAGCGTTCTAAATTGTTGCTGATGCAATAACTCGGAGGTTTGCTCCCAACTATGAGCAGTTTCTGGAAAACCATGTAATAAAACAACGAGTGGACCATCTATAGGGCCTGAATCAATCACATCGAATGTCCAAGCCCCACGTGTATATTGAGAAATACGTTTAGTCAGATCCATACAAACATGCCTTAAATTATTTTTGTTGGCATTCATCATGAGTTTTTATGCTCATTTAAATAACAGCATTTCGGGTCAGTAAATGTGCTATGAGGTCGAATCTGACCACTCAAATCAATAAACAGTTTTATACCGCCGTGATCGTACCTAGAATTCTGAAATCCGAAGCACCTGTTACTGCGGGCAAATTACCACTTAAACCATTTACAAAACGCATTGCTAACCATGCAAATGCTGTAGCCTCCACCCAAGTAGGGGAGAGTCCTAAAACATCTGTAGGTTGAACAGACCAATTGTGCTTACGAAGACGCCAACGTAATTGTTCTAATAAATAAGAGTTATAAGCACCACCACCACATACATATACTTCACCTGTTTCCATCTCGGAACGATAAATCGCTTTTTGAATAGCACGCACAGTAAGCTTTAATAAGGTGGCTTGGATGTTTTCAGGTGTATCTTCTAATTCATCGTAAGTTAAATCATTTCGCCAATCGATTAACTGATCATCTAACCAGTCAATATTAAAGTCTTCACGTCCTGTGCTCTTAGGTGGTTCTTTAGAAAAATATTCATGGGCGTGAAGGCGGTCGAGTAAAGAGCGAATAGGATGACCATAAGCTGCCCAGTCACCATTTTCATCATATGGATGACCTGTATGGCGATGGCACCAAGCATCCATCAAAATATTTGCAGGCCCTGTATCAAAACCAAATACGCCGTCAGCATTATTGGCAGGCAGCATACTCACATTAGCAATACCACCCAAATTCAAAATCACACGATGAATACTTGGATGTTGAAATAATGCTTGATGGAAAGCTGGAACCAATGGTGCGCCTTGACCGCCTGCAGCCATATCTCTACGACGGAAATCTGAAACAACTGGAATCTGAGTAATTTCAGTAATGATGTTGGGATCACCAATTTGTAAAGTAAAACCATGTTCTGGACGATGACGAATGGTTTGTCCATGCGACCCAATTGCTTTAATTTGACTACGATCTAACTGGTTTTTTTCAATGAGAGTATTAATCCCATGACCAATCATTTTGGCTAGAGCAACATCAGCTTTACCCATGCGGTCAATTTCATTGTCATCAGGCAAAGTTAACGCCATAAGCTCATCACGTAACTCGGGTTCAAATGGAACTGTAAGAGTGGCATGAAGTTGTAGTGGCTCAAATGAAGCCGCAACAATATCCACACCATCCATACTAGTGCCAGTCATTACGCCGATATAGATTGCGCTCATATGCAACTTCCCCTGCAAGACGCTGAAAAAATGTTAGTATATCGCACAAATTGAATAACTGATGTGTTTAGGTTTTGTGATGTCAAATTTCTTGCCCGCCGAAGAACAGCTTGCCCTCATCCAACGAGGCACGCACGAAATTATTTCAGAAGAAGATTTACTGAAAAAGCTCAAAGAGAATCGTCCTCTTAAAATTAAAGCTGGTTTCGACCCTACAGCGCCAGATTTACATTTAGGACATACGGTTCTTATTAATAAATTAAAAACCTTCCAAGATTTGGGCCATGAAGTTACCTTCTTAATTGGTGACTATACAGCGATGATCGGTGACCCAACTGGTAAAAGTGCAACTCGTCCGCCGTTGTCACGTGAACAAGTGGAAGCCAACGCTAAAACTTATCAAGAACAAGTTTTCAAAATATTAGACCCGAATAAAACAAAAGTACGTTTTAACTCAGAATGGTTTAATCAAAAATCTGCTGCTGACCTTATTCAGCTAGCAAGTCAGCAAACTGTATCTCGTATGTTAGAGCGTGATGACTTTACTAAGCGCTATAGCAATCATCAGCCAATTGCAATTCATGAGTTTTTATATCCTTTAGTTCAAGGTTATGACTCCATTGCGCTTGAAGCTGACGTTGAGTTAGGTGGCACAGACCAGACCTTTAACTTACTTATGGGTCGTACTTTACAAAGTCGTTATGGCCAAGAATCGCAAGTGTGTATCACTGTACCGATTCTAGAAGGTTTAGATGGCGTAAATAAAATGTCTAAATCTTTAGGTAACTATATTGGTGTATTTGATACACCAGGGGCAATGTACCAAAAAGTTTTATCAATGCCAGACTCTTTAATTGAACGCTATTTCGATTTATTAAGTTTTAAATCTCTAGATGAGATCAAAGCTTTATTAGAAGAAATTGCTGCTGGTCGTAATCCACAAGAAGTAAAGCGTATTCTTGCACTTGAGCTAGTTGAGCGCTTCCATGATGCAGAAGCTGCCGCTAATGCACATAAAAGTGCTGGCAACCTTATTACAGAAGGTGAAGTACCAGAAGACACCCCAGAGGTGACTATTTCGCGTGGTGAGTTTGGTGGAGAAATCTTTATTGCCACGATTCTACGTGTAGCTGGATTAAATCCGAATGCTGCAGCTGCAAAAGATGCGGTAGCTCGCGGTGCAGTAAAAGTTGACTGGAATGCTGTTGATGCAGGTTTCTCTGTAAAAGAAAACGGTACTTTCATTATTCAGTCAGGTAAAAAAGCAATTGCACGTGTAACGTTCACTGACTAAGAATGTTATGTAATGATAAAAAAGCAGGAGTAATCCTGCTTTTTTATTTAAGGATTAAAAAAACAATTCAACGTTCCACGTGGAACAATTTATAGATCAGTAATAATGAAAAGTAATCAAAGCAAATAACAAGATAGAGCGAAATATAGCTTGAGAATAGAGCATTTGCTCTAATATGTCTTTGGAATCTTTGGAATCTTTGGAATCTTTGGAATCTTTGGAATCTTTGGAAT
>NZ_JAOVFN010000023.1:0-50067 GCF_034650275.1 Acinetobacter sp. IRS14 | reverse complement strand
AAAGTAGCCATGCAGCAAGCCAGCTCAACTTGGGTAACTTAAGCCATCCAAAAGATAAGGCGGAAAGTGATGGTCGTGGTGAAGGCTTCGAACTCAGAACAGACCAATGGGGAGCGGTAAGAGCTGGTAGTGGCTTACTCGTTAGCACTCATAAGCAGGATCAAGCTCAAGGCGTACACCTTGATGCAAATGAGGCCAAACAACAAATAGAAGGCGGCCTTAGCAATGCCAAGGCACTCAGTGAAGTAGCTAAAAATCAGCAAACTGACCCGTTAGAAAATTTAGAAAACCTAAAGTCGTTTATTGAAAAACTTGAGCAGCAAGACAATGCAAAAGCCAAATCGTTTAAAGAAGCGATTATGCTGCTAGCGAGCCCAAATAGCATCGCGCTGAGCAGTAATGAAGACATTCACCTCAGTGCAGATGGGCAGCTAAATCAAACTGCTGGAGACAGCATTAATCTGTCTACTCAAAAGAACTTGATTGCACATGCTCAAAATAAAATTAGCCTTTTTGCGGCTCAAGAAGGGGCGAGACTCTATGCAGGCAAAGGTAAAGTCGAGATACAAGCGCAAGGTGATGGAGCCGATTTAATTGCCCGTAAAGCTGTTCAGGTGATTTCGACCGAAGACAAAATCGAAGCGACCGCAGCCAAAGAAATTGTACTCACCGCAGGTGGCTCTCAGGTCAAAATTACCGGTTCGGGTATTTTTATGACTACAGGCGGTAAGTTTGAGGTGAAGGCTGGGCAACATGTGTTTATGGGGGGCGGGAGTGCGAATTCTAATGTTCCTGCGTTGCCAGATTTACGAATGAAAACTGAGCATCGTAATTTCCAAGCTATAGATTCATCTAAGAATGAACCATTAGAAGGAATACCTTATTCAATTTTGAATAAAAGAACGGGAATAAAATCTTATGGTTTTACTAATGAGAAAGGAATGACGAAAACCATAAAATCAGCTGAAAATGATGAATTAGTTGTTAATTGGTTCGAACAGGAAGATAGGGTAAATGGCGAATAATTCAACAACAAGTACTACAACGAATACAGCTAATCCACCGACCCAGAAAGTTCCTTTGAAACCAGAAGCTGAGTTACATCTATTAGTAGGGAGTGCTTATGGAGAAGGAGATAAAGAGTCGCCCTATGGCCATACTGCTGTTTATATTAAGTTGAAAGGTAAGGATTACATCTATGATTTTGGTAGATATGGAAAAACGAAACCTGAAAGCTTTGGTATTTTTACTTTAGAGGGGGCTAATAGTCCCCGCGGAGAAGGAATATTAAGGATTTGGAGTAGCTTTGACGCTTATATTGCTGATGAAAACAGCCAAGGGGTAGGAACTTCAAAAACTAGGACAACTCATGCCTATGGTTATAGAATTTTTGATAGTCAGGCTATGTTGGTATTAAATTATTATAATAATTTATTGAAAACAGCCACATTAAGACGAAATGAAAAATACTATAAAAGTTATGCTTTATCTCAGGACTATTTTGCTTTGGCCCCTAATTGCACTACTCAAAGTTTAGAGGCAACGAAAAAAGCAATTCCAAGTATGGCGAAATCAGGCAATATGTTTGTAAATGCTGAGAAAGTACTATCTACTACAGTAAAGCTAGCATTTAAAGCAAGTAAATATGAAATGCCAAAATACCTATTTTTACCCGATAATTTAAATGATTATTTAATGAAGTCTCCTGATGTAAAAGTAGATATTAAAAATACATATCATCTTAAAAAGTAGGGATATATGAAAAAAAATCTGGTAATAATCATATTAGGAATTTTGTTTTTAGTTCAATTAGTTTTAAATTTTTATCTGTGGAGCTCTAGAGAAATGCCTAAGATACATATTTTAGAGAGGCCTCTAAAAATTTCTTCAAATGGTGATAATTATTCAGAATATACAATCCTTCCAGCAGGGACTGTTTTATATGATGATAGTGATTCTTTAAATAGAAGAGTTATGGTTTATTTCAACTTGCAAGGTGTTGATTTTAAGTTTGAAGAACAAGATCCAGAAATATCTAAACAACCAAGTGAAGTACGCTCTATTAGAAGCACAGAGCTAAGTGATATTTTAAAAACTATTCCTTTAACTAAGAAAGATATTTATTTAATCATTAAATATGATGACAGTATAAATGACTCTGTACGCTCTATTTTATTTAAAAAATACAAAATTGATCCTTCAGAGTATGAAAATAATTAAAAAATTATAAATTTTAAAAAAGTAGAAGAAGCGTAATTAATTACGCTTCTTCTATGTTGGTTTAACTTTGCTTTTCATTAACCACTACAATTTTGCCAATTGTCTTATTAGATTCAACCAACTGATGTGCTTGCTTAATTTTTTCAGGGTTGATAGGGTGTAGAGATGTAAGCCTTGGTGAAATAATAATATTTTGATCAATTAGCTTTGCAATATGACCTAAAATTTCAGATTGTTTTGCCATATCTGTAGTTTGAAAACTAGAGTGTGTAAACATAAGTTCCCAATGGAATGACAGGCTTTTTTTCATCAATAGATTGAAATCTTGCAAATGAGAAAAAGGCACAATATTACAAATTTTTCCAAATGGCTTAGTAATACTTGGCAGAATATTAAAATATGAATCTGGTGAGTTACAGATCAAGACATAGTCGACCTCAGAGTAACCCAATTTGGCTAATTGAGTTGGAATGTCTTGAGTATGATCTACGATATGATCGGCACCTAATTTTCGACACCAATTACTCGTTTCTTGCCGTGAAGCTGTAGCGATAACTGTTAACTGTGGTACAAGTTTAGCAAGTTGAATTGCCATTGAGCCTACACCACCAGCACCTCCAATCACTAATAAAGATCTTGATTTATTAGTATTTTGAAGCTGGTTGTTTGAATGAGCAGAGCTAATCTGAAGTGATAGTCTTTCAGCTAATGCTTCCCATGCAGTTAATGATACTAAGGGAAGAGCTGCCGCATCTTCTATAGAAATAGTGGTAGGCGCATGAGCAATTAATCTTGAGTCAATTGCATGATAAGTACAATTACCTCCGGAACGGCTAATATCACCTGCATAATAGACTGTATCTCCAATTTTAAATTTTTCAGAAACATGTGAACCCATTTCAGTAATAGTTCCAACAACATCCCATCCTAAAACTGTAGTTTGCTTATCTTTAGTTTTTCTACGTCGCGCACGCGTATCGGCAGGGTTAATTGAAATTGCTTGAACTTTAACAATAACATTGTGAGGCAGTGCTTCTGGGTAAGGAATTTGAACATCCATAAACGAATCTGGATGCTCAAGTTCTAATGGCTCACAAATAGCAACCGCATAATTTATTTTGCTATCCATAGTCTTATGCGATCAGTTTCTCGACATCACTCATCACATCTTGCTTTGTTTTCTCATAGTCAGTATTCACTACTGTAGGTGAAATATGGATATTCTCAATATCACTTACACCAATAAACTTTAACCAGTCATTAAGATAAGGCGTTGCAAAGTCAGAACCGAAATTATTAGAAATACCTTGGTAATACACACCACTAGCAATCACTACATATGCTTTTTTATTATTTAACAAGCCTGCGTAACCAGTAGATGGGTCAAAACCAAAAGCCCAACCTGGCTGAGTTACGACATCAATAAACTGTTTTAAGATGTAAGGAATGTTATTGTTCCAAAGAGGTACGTTAAATACATAGATATCGGCAGATGCAAAGCGGTCATACACCTCTTTAATTTTTGTCCATGCTTCTTTTTCTTTAGAGTTTGAATCTTGTCCTGTAAATAATGCCATTTTGGCACCCACAGCATTTTTATCGAACGCAGGCAGATCATCTTCAAAAAGATTAAATTCATCAACAACCAAATCAGCGTGCTTTATTTTAAGCTGAGTAATTACTTGTTCAGCAATAAGTAAAGACTGACTATTCTCACCACGAGTTGATGAGTTGATATGAAGGACTTTCATAGTTTTCTCTATATTAGAAATATTTTAATACATTGTTATTTAATAAATAATTTTAAATTCATTAAATAAATTTTTCATCAGGAATTGTTTTAGGCAGCTTGAATTGCTTCACCACAAAGAGAGACAGTTTCTTGTTTATGTTGATGTAAGTACCAGAACTGCTCCGCAATCGTTTCTGGATGTACCGTGTAGCTTTTATCTTGTGCGCCAGGTGTTCCATCAACAAAGCCATTCACAATGACTTGGCTCACGTAAACATTTGAGTCAGCGAGACTATGAGCAAGTAAGTTGGTGGTTTTATATTGAGCGGCGGCAGCAATTGCTAAAGATGAATATTCTTTAGCAACCAAATCTATTCCCACTGCATCGAACGCAAAAATTCCATTGGTTGATAAAATACTACCGTTATTCTTCTCTAAATCACGTAGGCAAGCTTGTACCGTAGCAATATAGCTTGAAACACGAATATGGAAGCTTTGGGTGAGGTCTAGCGGATTGGTTTCTAAGATGTTGCCTTCAATATCATGGAAAGCGTTCCAATGAATATTTTTAATCTCTCCGAATTGGTCTTTAATACGTTTTACGAGATTTGGTATGTCTTCCAGAACTGCTAAATCACATGTAAAAGCATAAGCTTCTATACCTTGTGTTTTAAGTTCTAGAATGGCTTTCTCGAGTTTTTCAGCATTTCTTGCCACTAACCCGATTTTATAGCCTTCTTTACCAAACTTATGTGCTACGGCTTTGGAAATACCTGTTCCATAGCCAAAAATTATAATATTGTTGTTCATTATAAAGTTCCAAAAAAACCAACTATTTGGTTGGAAATATTTTATAATATGTTTTAATAATATATGCAAGTGAAAAATAATTATGTCGTGGGATACTGAAGGAACAAAACAAAAAATTTTGAAAGCTGCAATTAGTGAGTTTGCTTTGCATGGTCCAGATGGCACCACTGTTGATAAAATTGCAAAAATTGCAGGTGTTAACAAAGAGCGTATTTATAATTATTTCGGGGCTAAAAGAGATTTATTTGCGGTCGTTTTAAGTAATGAATTAATTAAAGTTGCTCAGTCTGTACCTCTTAAATCTTTTGAAGAAGAAGATATTGCTGAATATGCTGGGCGTGTATATGACTATCATTGTGTACACCCTGAACTGAGTCGTTTATTGCTTTGGGAAGGGTTGATTTACTCTTCACAAGAAGTACCAAATGAAAACATCCGCTGCGAAAATTATAACTGTAAAATTGAAGCAATTAAAAAAGAACAAGATGAAGGAAGGGTAACCGATGAAATTGAAGCAAGCTATTTAACCTTCCTGATTTTAGCACTTGCAAATAGCTGGTTTATGTTGCCTCAAGTTGCCAGAATGTTTACCCCAGTCGAAGATATTGATAATCCTCATGAAAAGCGTAGAGCAATGATTATAGAATCGGCTAAACGGTTGCTAGTGAAGTAGTTTTTATAATTAATATTGATCTTAAGTCAGAACATTCTAAATAAATCACCTAAATTAATTTTTAATTTGACTTCTCTATCTTCCTATCATAAATTAATTGGAACGATCATTCCTATTAAGTGTATGTATGCGTACAAAAGAATTTGAAACTGATGAAATTGCTGATGCTGCAATGCAGGTTTTTTGGCGTCATGGTTATGCTGCTACTTCAGTTCAAGACTTGGTCGACGGTACGGGACTATCTAGAAGTAGCCTTTACAGCACCTTTCAAAACAAACAAGGGCTTTATCAACAAGCATTACAACGCTATGAACTTTTAACTACACTAAATAATGTGAAGCTATTGTCTGGTTCAGGTTCAGCTAAGGCACTCATTCGGCAATTACTTCTTAATATTGTTGAAGATGAGCTAAGTGATCCGGAACATAAAGGATGTCTCGTTGCAAATGCATGTTTAGAACTGGCTGGCCATGACGAAGATGTCGCTAACTTTGTTGTAAGTAACCTACAGAAAATACAATATGCTTTAGAGAGTTTGTTAATTAAAGCTCAACAGTCTGGTGAAATTTCTTCTACCCAAAAACCACGCGCGTTAGCGAGTTTTTTTGTAAATACTATCCAAGGATTACGTGTTTTGGGAAAAGGCAGCCCGCTTGAACAAAGAAAGCAATGTTTAATGGATGTGGTCGAGGTTGCTTTAAACGTTTTATAAAATTCATTTAAACCTTAACTATTGTTGAGCTGAATAGTTAAGGTTTTTATTTAACTTAAATTGGAACGATCATTCCTAAATAATGATTTTAGTTCACATGGAGAACAAATGTCTTCCCATCCTAACCTTATAAAACAAGCTTATAGCGATACAGAGCAGAGTAAGTACGCTTTAAAAGAATTTGAGAGTAAAGCTTTATGAATATTAAGAGTAATGAAACATCTCATCAGGTAACTGATGAGTTCTCTACTCAATTACCAATTTGGAAACTATTGGCTTTTACAGTTGCAGGTTTTCTGACCATCATGACAGAAACCATGCCAGCAGGACTTTTGCCTCAAATCAGTCAAGGCTTACATATTTCAGAAGCTTATGCGGGGCAGCTTATAGCCGTGTATGCATTAGGTTCTGTTTTAGCGGCAATACCTCTTATTAGCCTTACCCGTAGTTGGAATCGGAGACCTTTATTACTCAGTGCTATTGCAGGGTTACTTTTATTTAATGCGATTACTGCCTTATCAAATGATTATATTCTGACTTTGATTGCTCGCTTTATTGCAGGGATGGCAGCGGGTGTTATTTGGGGGCTTTTAGCAGGTTATGTAAGACGCATGGTGGCAGCATCGTATCAAGGACGAGCTTTAGCAATTGCTGGGGTTGGCCAGCCTATTGCTTTATCAATTGGTGTTCCTTTGGGTGCATGGTTGGGAACGTTGTTTGAATGGCGTGGCGTATTTTGGATTATGTCTTTATTGGCATTGATTTTATTTGTCTGGATTCGTTTTAGTATCCCTGATTTTGCGGGGCAGGCAGCACAAAAAAGAGTGCCCATTTTAAAAGTTCTTTTAATGCCGGGCATCAGAGCTATTTTAGCAGTTGTCTTCCTTTGGATATTGGCTCATAGCATTCTTTATACTTATATTTCACCATTTTTGGCCTCAACAGGGCAGCCATACAACGTTGAGACTATCCTGTTTATATTCGGCATTTCTTCAATTGTAGGCATTCTCATTACAGGGATGTTCATCGACCGTTCATTAAGAAAAATAACGCTTTTGAGCTTATTTATCTTTGCAATTGCGACCGCACTCTTGGGTGTTTATAGCTCTTCAAGTTTTGTCGTACTGGTGGGTGTTGTGTTATGGGGAGTAACTTTTGGTGGTGCTCCAACACTATTACAAACAGCTCTGGCAAATACCGCGGGTCACGAAGCAGATGTGGCGCAGTCTATGTTGGTCACGGTATTTAACCTTGCTATAGCTTCTGGTGGAATGGTTGGTGGTGGATTACTTGAAAGTTTTGGGGCAGCCTATTTTCCATGGTTTATGCTGGTTTTTGCCCTGATCGCGCTATGTACTGTTTACCATGCACGTAAACATGGTTTTATTTCTTCATAAAAGATTTTTGCCCTTCATAGTTAAAAAGTGAAGGGTGATTTACTTTTTATAATTTGATGTACTGTCACTCAAAATAGTTAATGAATTGGTAAAATAAACCGAAAAAAACAAATAAAGTGGAATTTAAATTTAACTAATTATTATGAAATGGAAATATATTCTTTTTAATTTGAATTTTTGCGTAAAAATTACCAAAAATATTTAAAATTAGCTGTTCTTAGAAAAACAATCCCACAGGGTGCTGGCTAAACTATATCTCAAGGGTGTGATAGGGATCGAAAAGAGTAGCATGCACCAAAACGTATAACGTTAGTGTGTACTCACCCAAAAGGTCTCGATTCGGCTTAGGACGCTATAGATCAAAAGTTTATAGGCATAAGGTTCTAACTTACAAAGTTATAATTGTTGAAGTAAACCATATACGGTTTCCCTTGACACCCTAAAAAATTCTCTATAATAAAAACGATACTTTACAAGAATATAATTCATGAATAAGCCTTATCTTTCTGCCTTGCCGCATGACAGCCAAATCTCATCTCAATTGAACAATGCTTACTTCCACGACTCATGGAGTATTGTGCTTGGTCAGCCTGACCTGAATGTATTTGAGCAGCTTATTAAACTGTTCCATCACACCCCGCAGTGGATAGAGTGGAGCATGAATGTGCGTAATAAAATTACTTCAAAGATTGGGCTTAAAGATTTAGGAAGTTTTAAGCAGATTGATTCGAATAAAAAAGAAAATGAATATATTGCAGGTGACCGAATTGGAATTTTTACCTTGTTACAACGTACCGAAAATGAGTTAGTCATTGGAGATGATGATAAGCATTTGAATGTGACTTTATCTATTTATAAAAATGAAGATACCCAAGTGCTTACAGTGACTACAGTGGTACATATTAAAAATCTACTTGGGCGATTGTACATGATACCTGTAATTCCTGCTCATCGAAAAATAGTACCAGCGACTTTACAGATATTAGGTTAGAGTACTATTTTTATTTACGATGCGATCAGCAAAAATCGTTTATATACTAATCTTATTATCATAATAACGAGCTGAATAATATGGAAAATAAAAACCATTGTCGCCAATGCGCCGTTTGTGGAAAGAGTTTTCCCTTAAAAGATCTTGTGTCTGGTGAAGTCATTCGGAATGTCATCAGTGATGAAATTATAAAAGATCATCCAAACTGGACTTACTCAAGCTTTATTTGTCGAGCAGATCTGGCAGATTATCGAATTAAATATGTTCAGTCGCTATTACGCTCGGAGAAAGGCGAATTATCTAATTTAGAAAATGAAGTGATTGGCAGTATGCAACGCCATGAGCTGATTAGCCGAAATACAGAAACAGATTTTGATCAAAAATGGACGCTTGGAGAAAAACTGGCAGATAAAATAGCCACTTTTGGGGGAAGTTGGGCGTTTTTAATTTGTTTTGCTCTATTTTTAATAGGCTGGATAATTTTAAATACAGTCGTGATGGTAGTACGTCCAGTCGATCCGTATCCTTTTATTTTGCTTAATTTAGTTCTGTCATGCTTAGCTGCAATTCAGGCACCGATTATTATGATGAGTCAAAACCGTCAAGAAGCCAAAGACCGCTTACGCTCTCAACATGATTATCAAATTAATTTAAAAGCCGAGCTTGAAATTCGTCATTTGCATGAAAAAATGGACCATCTTTTATCGCATCAATGGGAAAGGCTTGCACATATTCAAGAAATTCAGCTTGATCTTTTAGCAGAAATGAATAAAAAACGATAAAGATTTTCTGAGTTTCACGTGGAACATGAGTAGAGCGTTATAGATTATTTTGCGGTAGGTCTGAAATTTCTTTATGATCTGCCGCCATGCTCCATTGCTGTTTCTACGACCATGCCTTTAAACGACAACTTTGTTTACGCTCCACCACAAGAGCCGCTTTCAATTCTATTTGAAGATGACGATTTGATTGTGGTTGATAAACCTGCGGGTTTGTTGTCGGTGATGGGTCGTTTACCTGAGCATCATGACAGTGCTTATTTAAGGGTGCTGGAAAAGTTCCCTTTGGCTAAAGTGACGCATCGTTTAGATATGGCGACGTCGGGCCTACTCATGTTTGCTAAACACCGTGATGCAGAAGTTGCGGTAAGTAAAATGTTTCAGGCTAGAACAGTCAAAAAACATTATATTGCTTTGGTGCAAGGCCAAGTGGCAGAAGAGGGTAGCGTTGAAGTTCCGCTCATTACCGACTGGGAAAATCGCCCGAGACAAATTGTACATTTTGAACTAGGTAAACACGCTAAAACCTTGTTTCAGCCTTTGGTTTATGACGCTCAAACAGATCAAAGTCGTGTTTTACTCGAACCAGTAACAGGGCGTTCACATCAGTTACGTGTGCACATGATGCATATTGGTCATCCGATTATGGGCGACAAGTTGTATCACCCTGAACCGAAACGTTTTCATTTAAACCGAATGGCTTTACATGCTGCATATTTGGCTTTTCAGCATCCATTGCAAGGCATAGATGTAGTCATTGAATCGCAAGTGCCTTTTTAAAATTTATATACAATTAAAAATTCAATTTGGTGCAATTGGGAACGGAATATATACCCAAATTGCAATAAAAGTCGGGTATTCTTGATGTCGAATAATATTAATACTGCGACAACAACAAGGATCACTTTATGACTCGTGACTACGAACAATTTCCAGATGACGATAACGGCAATGTACTTTGGCAAATGGCTGAAGATGGGGATGATTTAACCGAGCTGCATGAAATTGAATTTTCAATTGCTTTTCAAGATCAAAAAAATGCAGAGCAATGTGCGCTTTATTTGCTTTATCAAGAACAAAAAGTTTCACTTTTCCAAGATGACTCTGTTGAGCCAAACGAGTGGGTGATTACCATCTTCGTTAACATGGAACCTGAGTATTCAGATATTGTTGATTTGGAACAATGGTTTGCCAGCATCGCTGAAAAATTTCAAGGCGAATATGATGGATGGGGCTGTATGGCCTATGTCTTCGAGGAAGGCGACGACGAAGATGACCTGTTGCAGTAAGGTCTAAAATAAAGAGTAGGAGATAATCATGAACCTATCTCAAAAACAAATTGCAGTACGGTTTTTAGAGCTTGCCGCAGCTGGCGAAGTCGATGAAGCTTATAGCAATTACACCGCACCGAACTTCAAGCATCACAACCCTTATTATGCGGGTGATGCAACTTCTTTGAGGGAAGGAATGCGTGAAAGCGCGGCTGAAACTCCAAACAAAGTCTTTGATGTTCAACATGTCATTGAAGAGGGCGATTTGGTTGCTGTGCATTCAAAACTTGAAATGCAAATGAATGGGTTAACCACCTTGGCTGTGGTCCATATTTGTCGTTTTGAAAATGGAAAAATTGCTGAGTTTTGGGATATTGGCCAAGTACAGCCCGACCCGCTCGTCAATGAAAATGGTATGTTCTAATAAAAAAGCCCGAAATAATTCGGGCTTTTTGTTTATGTATGAATTAAAACTTCCACTGTGCCGAAATTGAAGCGTTGAGTGGTTCCCCTGGTTGAACCCATAAATCACTATAGCTTGAAACATAGTAAGTTTTATCAAACAGGTTATTTACATTCAGTTGATAGCGTAAACGGTCAGATGGAGCATAGTAAGCATTTAAGTTTACGAGGGTATAGCTTGGTAAATTAAAGCCATTATCAAGATTATGTCCACTGCGTTCACCCACATAGGTAAGGTTGGCACCTACGCCTGCTTTTGTTGAGCCTTCTTGTAGAAACTCATAATTGGTGCTTACGGCACCTTGGTGTTTTGGAACATTGCTTAGACGAGCGCCTTTTGCTAAGTCTTGGTCTTTTTCAATTTGAGCATCGGTATAGCTATAATTTGCATTGACGAACCAGCGGTCAGTGATTTGACTATTTAAGTCAAACTCAATTCCTTTACTACTCACTTCGCCTGCTGCGGTTTGAAAGTTACTGTCAATTGGGTCGGTTGTCAGTACATTTCGTTTTTTCATTTTAAACAAAGCGAGACTCAGCACACTTTGGTCATTCAATTTATATTTGGTGCCGACCTCATAGCTTTCGCCTTTTTCAGGGGCAAAAGTCTGACCATTTCGGTTCATACCACTATTCATGGCAAATGAGCGGCCATAGTTGCTATAAAACGCCCATTGCTCAGAGGCTTTAAAATTTACTCCGAAACGCGGACTATTTTGGTGAAGTGTCTGATTGTTTTCGGTTTGTTTTATATGGTTTTTAAAGTCTTGCTCGACCTGATCAAAACGGTTACCAAATAGCACACTCCACTGATCATTAAAAAAGATCTGGTCTTGAATGTTGAGTGCAAAATAGCGTTGGCGCTCTTTAGTGTTGGTAAATGGAGCTAAGCTAGGTAAATATTTACCATATTCAGGTTGGTAAATATCAATAGTATTCACTGTAGTGTCAGAGTTTGAATCATGGTTCCGACGCAGTTGATATTGTTTATAGTCGAGTTGACCAAGCTCGGTTGAAAGCAAAATTTCATGGCGAGCCCATGAGGTATCAATCTTGCCAAGTAATTCTGTCTGAGCCAGTACGTCTTCACTCGTATAATCACGATAGCGACGTTGACGTTCTAAAGTACGTCCATCGGCTTGCATACGCCGAGGTTCGGTCGCAAAGCCGACCATTTTGGCATCTTTATAGCTGACAGCACTATTTAGCTTCCAGTCAGGGTTAAATTCGTGACTCAGACGTAATTGGTAAAAGTAATCTTTTATTTTCAAATCGCCGTCGTCAGGTTCACCTGTAAAGGTTTTCGGGTCCATCACAAACTGATGATTGACGGTGCTTACACCACGGTCAAAGGTTCCTTTATGCTCTGTAAATTCACTATCAAAGTCGAGTTGTGTTTGGTCTGAAATTTTCCATGTGAGCTGCGGTGAAAAGAACCAGCGTTCACTACTGACATGATCACGGAAGCTTTGATTATCTTCATGAGCTACTGCTACACGATAAGCCAGTTCATCGTTAATAGGGGCAGTGTGTTCCAGACTAATTCGATATTGTTCTTGAGTATTGGCACGTAGGTTAACTTCACTTTCGCTTTCCCACTGTGGTTTTTTACTGTTGAGGTTCAGCAAACCACCTGTTTCGCCGCGACCATATAAAGCCGCCATTGGCCCTTTTAAAAACTCTAAAGATTCAATGTTCACGACATCTTTTGGCGCACTAATCCCTCGGTTGACACTCAAACCATTACGGATCATAGAGGCGCCTAAATTGGGATCGGTACCAAAACCACGGAAAGAGTAGTTATCCCAAAAGCCGCCACCAAAACTGTTTTGATGAAAAACCCCACTCACTAAGCTTAATGCGTCATCAATCCGTTGAACGTCTTGTTGTTCCATAATTTGTTTTGAAACATAAGCACGATTAAAAGGAACGTCTAAAACATCGTGAGAAAATTTAGTCGCCGAGCTATTTTGACTCACACCTTCTTGGGTACTTTCAGCCTGAATACGTATGGTTTCAAGTACCGTTGACGTTTCTTCTGCCCAAGTGAATGTCGATATAAATGATAGACCCAACGAAGACAACAATCCTAATTTGTGTTGCATAAATAATCAGCCATGAAAGACAAAAGAAGTTTAATGTAATAATATAACGTTACATTATTTTATTGATTACCGCTATGTCTTTAGAAAAGAATATTGAACGTTTACAGTCGATTGATGCATTGCGTGGTTTGGTGATCATCATTATGTTGCTCGACCATGTAAGAGAAACTTTCTATTTACATAAACAGGTTACCGATCCAATGGACGTAACAGTAACAGAACCAGCATTATTTGGCAGTCGATTATTGGCGCATATTTGCGCTCCGGTTTTTGTACTTTTAACCGGTATTTCTGCGTTTTTATTTCAATCAAAAAAACAGGACTTACAACAAACGCGTGCCTTTCTATTAAAACGTGGCTTATTTTTAATTGTATTAGAGCTTACGCTTGTGAATTTTGCATGGACAGCGACTTTCCCACCCGAAGTCATTTATTTACAGGTGATTTGGGCGATAGGTATTAGCATGGTGGTGCTAGCTTGTTGTGTAAGTTTGCCTTTGCCAGTTCTTGCTAGTGTAGCTTTGGTCATTATTTTGGGGCACAACTTATTAGATTCTGTGCACTTCTCACAAGGCATCCTACAGAATATATGGTTCGTTTTACATGAACGTGGCTGGCTTGAGTTTGCGGGTATCAAGCTTCGTACAAGTTACCCTGTTTTACCGTGGATTGGGGTGATTTTATTAGGCTACGTTTTAGGCCAGTTCTTTAGTTCAAAATATACAGCAAAGCAAAGAAGCCGCACTTTACTCAGCCTTGGTTTAGCAAGTATTGGGTTATTTATTTTACTGCGTTTTATCAACGTCTATGGTGATCAGCCGTGGCAACATTTTGAGTCATTACAACTGAGTTTGATGAGCTTTTTTAACCTCACCAAGTATCCACCGTCTTTGTTATTTATTTTGCTGAATGTTGGAATAGGGTTGATCGTGCTGGTTGCTTTTGAACGTATGCAGCAATATTCATTTTTAAAACCATTGGTGGTATTTGGCTCGGTGCCTATGTTCTTTTACTTATTGCATTTATATGTGCTGAAACTGATGTATGTGTTTGCACTCAGTGTATGGGGAGCTAATTATGGAAATTACTTATCGGTCAGCCATGTGTGGATGTTGTGGTTAATCACAATTGTACTGTCTTTTGCACTCTACCCAGCGGTTAAGTGGTTCTCAAAGTTCAAACATCAAAATAAACATATTTCGATTTTAAAATATTTCTAATTTCTAAAATGTGAGTAAAGCGAGTTCAATAATGCTCGCTTTACTTGCTTACATCTAAATACAGAGTTTCTTTCACTTCTTCCATGACCACATAACTGTGTGACGATGCCGATGCGGGGAGTTTCTTTAATAGATCGCCTAATAAGCGGCGGTATGCGCTCATTTCTTTTAAACGCGCTTTTACAAGGTAGTCAAATTCACCTGAAATGAGGTGACATTCGAGTACTTCAGGAATCTCAACGAGGTCTCTGGCCACTTGGTCAAATACATCACCAGATTTGGCAGATAACTTAATTTCTAAAAAAACGAGCAGGTTACGGTCTACGTAGGCTGGGTTTAGACGGGCGTAATAACCCATGATAATGCCATCGCGTTCGAGACGTTTTACACGCTCTGAACAAGGGGTGGTAGAGAGGTTGACTCTCGATGCCAATTCACTAATCGCAATTCGTCCTTCGCGCTGCAAAATGTCCAGAATCATGCGATCTATACGATCTAAGGGGCGCATAGATATTTCCTCTTTTTTTAAAATTCTCGCGAGAAAAACATAAATTTACCTAGATTATACCCTAAAAAACAGTGAAATAAACTATTGAAGCAGAAATATACTAGTTAAATAAACTGGTGTGCGTGAGGGAATGGAAATGCGCGTAATTGTATTAGGTAGCGGCGTTATCGGAGTGGCAAGTGCCTATTATCTAGCTCAACAAGGAGCTGAGGTCACTGTTCTTGACCGTCAGGCAGGTCCTGCTGAAGAAACAAGCTTTGGTAATGCAGGTCAAATTTCGCCAGGGTATTCGACCCCTTGGGCAGCACCAGGAATTCCTTTTAAAGCTGTGAAGTGGATGTTCCAACATCACGCACCGCTTGCGATTAATTTAGATGGCAGCATGTGGCAGTTACAGTGGATGGCGCAAATGCTGAAAAACTGTAATCCACAAAGTTATGCTGTGAACAAAGAACGTATGATGCGTGTGGCTGAATACAGCCGTGATTGCTTACGTGAACTTAGAAAAGATACAGGCATTAATTACGAAAACCGCGCTAAAGGTACTTTGCAGTTATTCCGTAAAGAAGCGCAAATGGAAGCGGTTCAACGCGACATTAGCGTGCTACAAGAGTGCGGCGTAAGCTACGAATTATTAAATGGCAACGAACTTGGTCGTGTAGAACCAGCTTTGGCAAATGCGCAAGATAAACTCGTTGGTGGTTTACACTTACCAAATGACGAGACAGGTGACTGTTATTTATTTACCAATGCTTTAGCTCAAATTGCTAAAGAGTTAGGTGTTAACTTCCAGTTCAACCAAGACGTAGAAAAATTGATTGTTGAAGGCGATGAAATTAAGGGCGTTCAGGTCAATGGTAAGGTCTTAACCGCAGATCGTTATGTTTTAGCATTTGGTAGCTATTCACGTGATTTCTTGAAACCACTTGATCTACAGTTGCCTGTATATCCTGTGAAAGGTTATTCGTTGACGATTCCAATTGTTGACCCTGCTTTTGCTCCTCAATCTACAGTGCTTGATGAAACCTACAAAATTGCGATTACGCGTTTCGACCAACGTATTCGCGTAGGTGGTATGGCTGAGTTAAGTGGCTTTAACTTAGGTCTTAACGAAGACCGCCGTGCAACTTTGCAAATGGTTACTCAGGACTTATTCCCGGGTGGCGATATGGCACAGGCATCTTTCTGGACAGGTTTACGTCCAATGACACCAGACAGCACTCCAATTATTGGCGCGACTCGCTTTAAAAATCTGTTCTTGAATACAGGTCACGGTACTTTAGGTTGGACCATGGCATGTGGTTCTGGAAAATTAATCAGTGACATCGTATTGAATCATAAGACTGAAATCAGTACAGATGGTCTTTCAATTCAGCGTTATTCACACGCGCATGCTGCATAACGGACGTTAGGAAAGTACTCATGCCTCGTCCTATTACCGCAGTCATCCACCGTCAAGCCTTACAAAATAACTTGGCGGTGGTACGCAAGGCTATGCCAAACAGTAAGGTCTTTGCCGTTGTAAAAGCCAATGCTTATGGACACGGAATTGAACGTGTTTATGAAGCATTTAAAGCAGCAGATGGCTTTGCCTTACTTGATCTTGATGAAGCAAAACGCATTCGTGCTCTAGGTTGGACAGGTCCAATTTTGTTGCTCGAAGGGATTTTCTCTCCTCAAGATTTATTTGATTGTGTGCAGTATCAACTTAGTTTCACCATTCATAGTGAAGCGCAAATCGAGTGGGTAGAAAAGCATCCTTATCCAGCTCAATTTGATGTTTGTCTAAAAATGAACAGTGGTATGAACCGCCTTGGTTTTAAACCACAGCACTATGTTCAGGCATGGAAACGTTTAAATAGCTTGGCAAATGTGTCCAAGATTACGCACATGATGCATTTTTCAGATGCAGATGGCGATCGTTTCGGCCAGCAAGGCATTGATTATCAAATCACTGCATTTGAAGAAATTATTAAAGATTTACCGGGTGAAAGGTCGGTAAGTAATAGCGCGGCAATTCTGCGTTATCAAGACCAGCTCAAATCAGATTATGCACGTAGCGGCATCATGCTCTATGGCAGCTCGCCAGACTACCCGACGCATAGTATTGCGGACTGGGGCTTACAACCGACCATGAGCCTACGCAGTGAAATTATTTCCGTTCAGCATTTAGAGCCGAAAGAAAGCGTAGGTTATGGCTCAAACTTTGTCGCAGAGCAGCCCATAACGATTGGGATTGTCGCTTGTGGCTATGCCGATGGTTATCAGCGTATTTCACCAACAGGTACTCCGGTTTTAGTGGAATCGGTCCTTACTCGTACAATTGGCCGCGTCAGCATGGATATGTTAGCAGTCGATTTAACAGGCATTGAGAGTGCCAAAGTCGGCAGTGAAGTCGTGCTTTGGGGCCAATCAAGTACAGGCGTCGTTTTACCTATTGATGATGTCGCAGTTTCATCCGGTACGGTGGGCTATGAACTGATGTGTGCTGTCACCGCCCGTGTTCAATTTATTAATCAGGTATAAGGAAATCCGAATGTCTAATTCAGATATACAAAAGATTAACACTAACGAAGTCATGAGCGCCGTGACTGTTTTTAACAAAGTGGTTTATCTGTCAGGTCAGGTACCTAAAAATACCGAGCAAGACGTGGCAGGCCAAACTCGTGAAATTCTTGCAACGATTGATGAACTTTTGGCATTAGCCAATACCGACAAATCTCGCTTGCTCTCTGCACAGCTCTATTTGAAAAATCTTTCTGACTTTTCAACCGTAAATGCAATTTGGGTTGACTGGTTAAAAGGGTGTGTTGCTCCATCGCGTGCCACAATTCAGGCCGATTTGGTCAATCCAGATTGGTTAATTGAAATTGCCGTGACGGCAGCACAAAAGTAATTCGTTTTTACTCCGAAAATGATGATGTATCTAACAGAAGGAAGATAGATACGGTTTAACCAGTCATTTTTGGTGAACAGATTCAGTGACTTATGGTATACGGTTCGATTTTCGCCATAGGTTGCTGATCTTAACAAAGGAATTCAAAAAGGAATTTTAATATGACAACGGCTCGTCATTCAGATACGGAAAATTCTCCTGATCATCTGCAACGAAAACTGTCTAACCGTCATTTACAACTGATTGCAATTGGCGGTGCAATTGGAACTGGCCTATTTATGGGTTCGGGCAAAACCATCTCCCTCGCAGGTCCTTCAATTCTTTTAATCTATATGATTATTGGAGGAATGTTCTTTTTCTTAATGCGTGCAATGGGCGAGTTGCTCCTTGCAAATCTGCATTACAAATCTTTTGTTGATATGGCTCATGACTTGATTGGTCCTTGGGCCGGTTATTATTTGGGCTGGACCTATTGGTTAGGTTGGGTGCTGGTGGGTATTGCGGACCTTTCAGCGGTCATTAACTATTTGAGCTTCTGGCTCCCCGATGGCACGAGCTTTTCACCAACGCAACAAGCCATGATTAGTGCAGGTTGTGTGATGTTTGTCATGGGCCTTAACCTACTGACTGTACGCCTATTTGGTGAAATTGAATTTTGGTTTGCACTCATTAAGATTTTAGCCATTATTGGCCTGATCGGAGTGGGTGGCTATATGATTTTCAGTCATTTCCAAGCTCCGCAAGGCGCTGTTGCAAGCATTAGCAATGTTTGGTCACATGGCGGTTTATTCCCGAAAGGTACAGAAGGCTTCTTGGCAGGATTCCAGATTGCCGTGTTTGCTTTTGTCGGGGTTGAACTGGTTGGTACAACAGCTGCTGAAACCAAAGATCCCGAGAAGAATTTACCGAAAGCAATTAACGCGATTCCGGTACGTATTATTTTGTTCTATGTACTAGCACTCTTTATTGTGATGTCAGTAACCCCGTGGGATCACATTCGTGCAGACAAAAGTCCGTTTGTTGAGTTGTTCTTAAATGCTGGTATTCCTGTTTCAGCTATCATCATGAACTTGGTGGTACTGTCTTCGGTGATGTCTTCAATGAATAGCGGTGTATTTTCAACCAGCCGTATGCTGTTCGGTTTATCAAAAGACGGTCAGGCACCAGGTGCGTTTGGACGTTTGTCAAAACGTGCAGTACCTTCAAATGGTTTGATTTTCTCATGTATTTTCATTATGGGCGGGGCAGTGCTTCAGTACTTTGTTCCAAACACGATGGAAGCATTTACTTTGGCAAGTTCACTTTGTGTGATTCTATTCATTAGTGTCTGGAGTCTCATCATGGTGTGCTATTTACGCTATCGTAAATTACGTCCTGAATTACATGAAAAATCTACTTTTAAAATGCCGGGTGGCATTTGGATGAGTTATATCGTTTTGGCATTTATGCTTTTCACTTTAGTGATTTTGGCACTTGAGCCAGATACATTGAAAGCACTCTATGTTAGTCCTGTATGGTTAGTTATCTTAGGCGTTACCTATCATGTGCTCTATAAACCACGTATGAAAAAACTAGGACGCGAACTCGTCAACGATCATTAAGTTTTATTAAAAGCCAATCAAACATGATTGGCTTTTTTTATTTTCTTTCGATTTTTTATCGGAATAATGTTGTTTATTTTTAACTCAATAGAGCAGTTTAGAGGGGGGCGTAAAAGCGACATCTAGCATTATCACATGCTACACTCCGGCTAATCTGGAGAATCCAGATATGTTAATTAAAATTGCCGTGAAGGCAGTACATAAATAATGTGACTTAAAAAAACAGGACAAACGATTTATCAATTAAGGAAAAAATATACTTGAACATCTTGTCCTGAGGTATAGACTCAGCAACCCACGATATACGGTTCGTTTTTCTCCCTATAGGTTGCTGATTTTAAGTTAAGCAAAATATAAAAAGGACTTCTAATATGACAATGGTTCATCATCCAGATGAGGCAGGCTCCCCTGATCATTTACAACGGAAATTAAATAATCGCCATCTACAAATGATTGCAATTGGCGGTGCAATTGGAACCGGTCTATTTATGGGCTCGGGCAAAACCATCTCCCTCGCTGGTCCTTCAATTCTCGTGATTTACATGTTAATTGGTGGCATGTTTTTTTTCTTAATGCGTGCATTAGGTGAATTACTACTCGCTAATTTGCATTACAAGTCATTTGTCGATATGGCATATGATTTGATTGGCCCATGGGCTGGTTATTATATAGGTTGGACCTATTGGTTAGGCTGGGTACTGGTCGGTATTGCAGATTTATCTGCGGTCATTAACTATTTAAGTTTCTGGCTGCCCGAAGGCGCCAGTTTCTCACCAACACAACAAGCCATGATTAGTGCAGGCTGTGTACTATTCATTTTAGGGCTTAACCTTCTTACGGTGAAGTTGTTTGGTGAAGTTGAATTCTGGTTCGCACTCATTAAGATTTTAGCCATTATTGGCCTGATTGGAGTCGGTGGTTACATGATCCTCACTCATTTTCAAGCTCCGCATGGTGAGGTTGTGAGTGTAAGTAATGTGTGGTCGCATGGCGGTATATTTCCAAAAGGCGTAAGCGGATTTTTGGCAGGTTTCCAGATTGCCGTGTTTGCCTTTATTGGCGTCGAATTGATTGGTACAACAGCCGCTGAAACGAAAGATCCAGAGAAAAATCTACCGAAGGCAATTAACGCGATTCCAGTACGTATTATTCTATTCTATGTGTTGGCACTTTTTGTAGTGATGTCAGTGACTCCTTGGGATCACATTCGTGCAGATAAAAGTCCGTTTGTTGAGTTGTTCTTAAATGCGGGTATTCCTGTTTCAGCCATCATCATGAACTTGGTCGTACTGTCTTCAGTGATGTCTTCAATGAACAGCGGTGTGTTTTCAACCAGTCGTATGCTGTTCGGTTTATCGAAAGATGGTCAGGCGCCAAGTGCCTTGGGGCGTTTATCAAAACGTGCCGTACCTTCAAATGGTTTAATCTTCTCGTGTATTTTCATTATGGGTGGGGCAGTGCTTCAGTACTTTGTTCCAAACACCATGGAAGCATTTACTTTGGCAAGTTCACTTTGTGTGATTCTCTTTATTAGTGTATGGCTTCTGATCATGGCGTGCTATTTACGTTACCGTAAGTTGAGTCCAGAGTTACATGCTAAATCGACTTTTAAAATGCCGGGCGGGGTGTTGATGGCGTATGTTGTCATTGCATTTTTCTTGTTCACTTTAGTGATTTTGGCACTAGAGCCAGATACATTAAAAGCACTCTATGTTAGTCCATTGTGGCTAGTTGTTTTAGGCGTTAGCTATCATGTGTTTTATAAACCGCGCATGAAAAAACTAGGCCAAGAAAGTTTTGATTAATTATTACTAATTTCAAAAAAGCCAATCATCCGTGATTGGCTTTTTTTATTTACACTCTTTAATCAACCAACAAATGCTGATATTTATCGGCTTGTTTACGCAAATAATCCCAGACGAGTTTAATGCGCGGTTCATGCTGTAAATCAACAAAAGTCAGCATCCAGAAGGTATGAGTAAAGCGAACTTGCTGCTCTAAAACGACGTCAAGTTCTGGTTTATCATCTGCTAAAAACTTTGGCAAAATCGCAAGTCCTGCACCAGCACTCACCGCAATTTGTTGGGCTAAAATACTGCTGCTACGGAAGTTCGCGTTAAGCTTTAAGGGTAACCTTTCTAAACAGTACAACTCAGGGCTATAGACCAGATCATCAATATAGTTAACAAAACGGTGTTGGGTTAAATCTTCTAAACCACGAATGGGTGGGTTTTGCGCCAGATAGTTTTGGCTGCCATAAATTTTTAAGCAGTAGTCTGATAACCGCGTAATGATGTAGGGCCCAGACGTTGGACGATCAATTGACACCACAATATCTGCCTCACGGTGGGAGAGCTTAATCATTTTCGGTACTGGAATCAGATCGATGGTGAGCAGTGGATATTGAATAGAGAACTCAGCCAGTAAACGGGCTAAAAATGCAGTGCCAAAACCTTCAGGTGTGCCAATTCGCACACGACCTTGCAAAGGTTGATGTGGTTTCTCAATTTGTAAGAAAGCTTGTTCCATTTGCTCAACTCGAGGAACAAGTGCCATACCTTCGAGTGTCAACTCATAACCAGTCGCTTCACGCTTAAACAGCGTTGTACCCAAAGCAAGTTCTAGTGCCTGAATCCGTCTAGCCACTGTACTGTGCTCGACACCAATAATCCGCGCAGCGTTGGTCAATGTTTTAGTCCGAGCTAAAACCAGAAAAAAATGTAGATGATCCCAATCCACTTTCATTTTTGTTGTCATCCTTGTGCATATTTGCACAACAATCGTGCATGAATTTCCGTTGGTGGTCAAAGTTTTCTTTGTTAGTCTCAATTGAAACTGGAATAAAGAAAATACGATCAAGAAGTATTTTCTAATAATTGAACACAATAAAAATATGGCCTACGGAGAGGTTATGAACACAATCCAAAAAATCGAATTGGAAACCGCTAAATTACTCATTAACGGAAATTTTATCGAATCTGAAACACAGGAATGGCAAGACATTGTTAACCCTGCGACTCAGGAAGTGATTGGTCGTGTACCATTTGCAACGGTTAAAGAAGTTGACGCTGCTATTCAAGCTGCACAAGATGCTTTTGCTTCTTGGCGTCAGACCCCAATTCAGGCACGTATGCGCATCATGCTTAAGTTACAAGACTTGATCCGTGCCAACATGAAAGAAATTGCACAAGTACTAACGGCTGAACAAGGCAAAACCTTGGCAGATGCAGAAGGTGATATTCAACGTGGTTTAGAAGTTGTTGAACATGCTTGTTCGATCGGCACTTTGCAAATGGGTGAATATGTTGAAGGTGTTGCGCGTGGTGTAGACACGTATACCTTGCAGCAACCTTTGGGTGTCTGTGCGGGTATTACGCCGTTTAACTTCCCTGCCATGATTCCACTTTGGATGTTCCCAATGGCAATCGTGTGTGGCAATACATTTGTCTTAAAACCATCAGAACAAGATCCGTTATCAACCATGATGCTGGTTGAGCTTGCGATTCAAGCAGGGGTTCCAGCAGGTGTGCTCAACGTTGTGCATGGCGGTAAAGAAGTGGTTGACCGTCTGTGTACCCATAAAGATATTAAAGCGATTTCATTTGTAGGTTCAACTGCTGTTGGAACGCATGTTTATAACCTTGCTGGACAACATGGTAAACGCGTCCAGTCAATGATGGGTGCAAAAAACCATGTGGCTGTTATGCCTGATGCCAATAAAGAGCAAACCTTAAATGCCTTGGTCGGTGCAGCATTTGGTGCAGCGGGGCAACGCTGTATGGCATTGTCTGTTGCAGTCATGGTGGGTGAAAGTAAACAGTGGATTCAAGAATTAGTTGAAAAAGCGAAGACTTTAAAAGTAAACGCAGGCCATGAGCCAAATACTGATATTGGTCCAGTCATTTCAAAACGTGCTAAAGCGCGTGTGCTTGATTTAATTAATAGCGGTGTTGAGCAAGGGGCGGAGTTGCTACTTGATGGCCGTGATGTTCAAGTCCAAGGCTATGAATCGGGCAACTTTGTAGGTGCAACGATTTTTAGCGGCGTAAATACCGACATGCGTATTTATAAAGAAGAAGTCTTTGGCCCTGTACTTTCCATTATTTGTGTAGACACCCTTGAGGAAGCGATTGCTCTAATCAATGCCAACCCATTTGGTAACGGTGTAGGTCTATTCACACAAAGTGGCGCGATTGCACGTACTTTCCAAAACCTAATTGATGTTGGTCAAGTTGGTATCAACATTCCAATTCCTGTGCCAGTACCTTTCTTTAGTTTTACCGGTTCAAGAGGCTCAAAACTTGGTGATTTGGGACCATACGGCAAACAAGCTGTGCAGTTTTATACCCAAACCAAAACCATTACCAGTCGCTGGTTTGAAGATAGCCATGAAGTTGGCGGTGTAAATACAACCATTAGTTTACGTTAAGGGGATCACGGATGAATATCGCCTTTATCGGTCTAGGGAATATGGGCGGCAGAATGGCCCATAACCTACTTAAAGCCGGAATCAAAGTTTACGGTTATGACCTCAGTGAAGTTGCTATTCAGCACTTCGCCGAGGCAGGTGGCGTAGTATGCGACAGCCCGCAGGCAGCAGTAAAACAAGCTGATGTGGTCATTAGCATGCTGCCTGCAGCCAAGCATGTTAAAGAAGTTTACTTGGGTGAAAATGGTGTATTGGAAGTGCTAAAAGCAGGTAGCTTATGCATTGATAGCAGTACCATTGACCCACAAACCATTAAAGACATTGCCGCTGTTGCGCAAACCAAAAATATTAAAATCTGTGATGCACCAGTTTCAGGTGGAACCATTGGTGCCCAAGCAGGAACTCTAACCTTCATGGTGGGTGCCGATGATCAAACCTTTAACGAAGTGAAACCTGTACTTAGCCACATGGGCAAAAATATTGTTCATTGTGGTGATGTTGGAGCAGGTCAAATTGCCAAAATCTGTAATAACCTGATTTTGGGTATTTCAATGGCTGCTGTTGCAGAAGGTATGGCGCTGGGCGTGAAGCTCGGCATCGATCCACAAGCATTGGCAGGCGTCATTAACACCTCAAGCGGTCGTTGCTGGAGTTCGGATGTATGTAACCCATGGCCGCATATTAATGAAAATGCGCCAGCATCTCGAGGCTACCAAGACGGCTTTGCGACTCAGCTGATGCTAAAAGATTTAGGACTCGCTGTAGAGGCCGCGGGCCAAGTCAAACAGCCAGTGGTATTAGGTGGCATGGTACAGCAGCTCTATCAGCAAATGTGCATGCGCGGGAATGCCAATCTCGATTTTTCGAGCATTATTCAGCAATACCTGCCACAAGAGGCATAACGGTAAAGCCAAAGGATGGCTTTAAACACATTAAACCCTGTCGTGAATAACAACAAATCCGGACTGAGGGAAAAGATATGATGGATTATCAAAATGCTGCACAGACTTTCGATTTGGAAAGCACTGCAAAACAGATGTTATCAGGTTCACTTGATGCCTTAAATGCTTGTTATGAATGCTGTGATCGACATGCAGATGGCGACAAAATTGCGCTGTATTGGCAAGGAAAAGACGGACGAAAAGAGCAATATACCTTCCGTGAACTAAAAGAATGGTCGAGTCAGTTTGCTAACTTTTTAAAATCACAAGGTGTAAAAGCAGGCGACCGTATTTCAGGGCTATTACCGAGAACACCTGAACTGATTGTGACTATTTTTGCAGCTTGGCGAATTGGTGCAGTCTATCAACCACTCTTTACTGCATTTGGCCCAAAAGCGATTGAGCACCGTATTCAGCTTGCACAAAGTAAGCTGGTGGTGACTGATGTAGGTAACCGTAGCAAGCTTGATGAAATTGAAAATTGCCCTGCAATTGTGACTGTCGCCGACGCACAAGGTACTCCGCTTAAAGCAGGCGATTTTAACTTTTGGAATGAAGTGAAGCAGCAGTCTGATCAATGTGATTTAGTTATGCGTAGCATCCAAGATCCTTTCTTGCTCATGTTTACTTCAGGCACTACAGGTCCTGCTAAACCATTGGAAGTGCCACTAAAAGCATTGATTGCCTTTGGTCGATATATGCAAGATGCCATTGGTTTAACCGAAGAAGATTCATTCTGGAATATTGCCGATCCGGGTTGGGCGTATGGTCTGTACTACGCGATTACTGGGCCGTTATTCTTGGGCCACGCTACTTTGTTCTATGAAGGTGGTTTCAGCACGGATAGCCTATGCCAAATTGTGAAAGATTATAAAATCAACAACTTGGCAGGTGCTCCGACTGCTTACCGCATGATGATGGCAGCTGATCCAGCACAAATGGCGCCGTTAAGAGGGCAGTTCCGTGTGGTGAGCAGCGCAGGCGAGCCGCTTAACCCAGAAGTGATTCGCTGGTTTAAACAAATGCTTGATGCTCCGATTTATGATCACTATGGGCAAACTGAAGTAGGCATGGTGGTGTGTAATCATCATGGTTTAAAACATGAAATTCATGCCGGTTCAGCAGGTTTCCCAAGTCCGGGCTACCGTGTTGCGATTGTCAATGAACAAGGTGAAGAACTTCCACCAGACACACCAGGAATTTTAGCAGTCGACATTAGCCAGTCTCCAATGATGTGGTTTGGTGGCTATAAAGAAAGCCGTAAATCGCCATTTGTTGGTCATTACTACTTAACGGGCGACACTGCCGAGTTACATGCTGATGGCAGCATGAGCTTTGTAGGGCGCAGTGATGATGTAATCACCACATCGGGCTATCGGATTGGGCCATTCGATGTAGAAAGTGCTTTGCTTGAACATGATGCAGTGGTTGAGGCCGCAGTGATTGGTGTGCCTGACCCAGACCGTACCGAAGTGGTTAAGGCATTTGTAATTTTAGCTACGGATGCTCAACCTTCAGATGCACTTGCTGAACAACTCAGCCAATTTGTTAAAAGACGACTTTCTGCACATGCGTACCCACGTTTAGTTGAATTTGTGAGTGAATTACCTAAAACTCCAAGTGGTAAAATTCAGCGCTTTTTATTGCGTAATCAAGAAATTGTTAAACAACAAGCTAAAGCAGGGTAAAGGAAATAACAATGCAATTTACCGAAGAACAATTACTTATCCGTGATATGGCGAAAAGTTTCGCCCAAGAACAAATTAAGCCTAATGCTAGCGATTGGGATCGAGACGGGACATTCCCGAAAGAAACCTTGGCTCAAATGGGGCAACTCGGTTTTATGGGGATGCTTGTTTCAGAGCAATGGGGCGGTTCAGACACGGGTAACTTAGCCTATGTACTAGCCCTCGAAGAAGTTGCGGCAGCAGATGGCGCGACTTCGACCATCATGAGCGTACATAACTCAGTTGGCTGTGTGCCTATTTTAAAATTTGGTACCGATGAGCAAAAAGAGCGTTTTTTAAAACCTTTGGCGCAAGGTGAAATGATCGGTGCTTTTGCTTTAACCGAACCACATACAGGTTCAGATGCGGCAGCTCTTAAAACCCGAGCGGTGAAAGATGGCGATGATTACATTTTAAATGGTGCCAAGCAGTTTATTACCTCGGGTGATAATGCAGGTGTCATTATTGTGTTTGCAGTGACTGATCCGAGCGCGGGTAAAAAGGGCATTAGTGCATTTTTAGTCCCACGTGAAACGCCGGGTTATGAAGTAATTCGTGTTGAAGAAAAACTCGGTCTGCATGCTTCAGATACGTGTCAGATTGCTCTGACCGATGTGCGTATTCATAAAAGCCTCATGCTAGGCAAAGAAGGCGAAGGTTTAAAAATCGCACTTGCCAATTTGGAAGGTGGTCGTATTGGGATTGCTGCACAAGCAGTCGGTTTAGCACGTGCGGCGCTCGAAGAAGCGACTCGCTATGCCAAAGAGCGTATTACTTTTGGAAAACCAATTTTTGAGCATCAAACCATCGCGTTTCGTCTTGCTAGCATGGCAACTGAAATTGAAGCAGCAAGACAACTGGTTCACTACGCTGCGCGTTTAAAAGAAGCAGGTCAACCATGTCTAAATGAAGCTTCAATGGCTAAGTTATTTGCTTCAGAAATGACTGAGCGTGTGTGCTCGAGTGCGCTACAAGTGTTTGGAGGTTATGGCTATCTCAGAGATTTCCCAATTGAACGCATTTATCGTGATGCGCGTATTTGTCAAATTTACGAAGGCACAAGTGATATCCAACGTTTAGTGATTGCACGTAGTCTATAAAATCAGAACAAGGAATAAATAATGCAGTGGCAAAGTATTTTATTAGAAAAGCGTAATGGGGTTGGACTGATTACATTAAATCGCCCTCAAGCGCTCAATGCTCTAAACAGCGAATTAATTAGTGAAATTAATCAGGCATTAGATCAGCTCGAAAAAGACCGCGAAATTGGTTGCATCGTATTGGCAGGTTCTGAAAAAGCTTTTGCCGCAGGTGCAGACATTAAAGAAATGGCTGATTTGGCATTTCCAGATATTTATTTTGATGACTTTTTTCATCTTGCAGACCGTATCGCACAGCGCCGTAAACCTCTAATTGCTGCGGTGAGTGGCTATGCATTAGGTGGTGGCTGTGAATTGGCGCTGATGTGTGATTTTATTTATTGTGCTGACAACGCCAAGTTTGGCTTGCCTGAAGTGACCTTAGGGGTAATTCCGGGTATTGGTGGCACACAACGCTTAACCCATGCCATTGGTAAAGCCAAAGCAATGGAAATGTGTTTTACCGCTCGTCAAATGGGCGCTGTAGAAGCAGAGCAAAGTGGTTTAGTCGCACGTGTGTTTAGCAAAGAAGAATTACTTGAACAAACCTTGCAAGCAGCTGAAAAAATTGCGGCACGATCTTTAACAGCAAACATGATGCTCAAAGAAACCATCAACCGAGCTTTTGAAGTAAACCTTACTGAAGGCTTGCGTTTTGAAAGACGTATGTTCCATTCAATATTTGCAACATTTGACCAAAAAGAAGGAATGCAGGCATTCGTTGAAAAACGAAAGCCAAATTTTAAAAATCAATAAGAGATCAATAAAATGAATACAGAAAATCACTTAATGATTGAGCGACAAGGTAAGCTTGGCGTGATTACCTTAGACCGTGTGACTCATCTCAATGCATTGTCGCTAGATATGATCAAAAGTATTGGTGCCCAATTGGAACTGTGGCGAAATGATGCTGCTGTTCAGGCAGTCTTAATCAAATCAAATAGCCCAAAAGCTTTTTGTGCAGGTGGTGATATCCGCTATCTCTACGACAGTTATAAAAATGGCACGGCCGACTACAAAGGCTACTTTAGTGCCGAATATAAAATGCTGAATGTACTGCGTGAATATACAAAGCCAGTCATTGTTGTACTTGATGGCTATGTATTAGGTGGCGGTTTTGGCTTGGCTCAGGCTTGTCACATTGTGGTGAGCAGTGAAAAGTCCAGATTTGCCATGCCTGAAACAGCGATTGGTTTCTTCCCAGACGTTGGTGCAACACACTTCCTGTCTCGCCTTGATGATATCGGTGTTTATATGGCCATTACGGGTGAGCAGATCAGCAGTAGCGATGCGCTTTACCTCGATTTAATTGACTACCATGTGCCAAGCGAGCAGTTACAAGCTTTGCAAGATGCTCTCGTTGAAGCGCCAAGTTTAAGCAAAGAGGGAATTGAACACATCATTACCCGATTTATTACTCGCCCTGCCGAAAGTGAGCTCAAACAGTTGACAGAAGGCATTCGTAAACACTTCGGATATCAGCATTTAGATGAAATCGAGCAAAGTCTTGAAAATGAACAAGATGAAAGCTTAAAAGCTTGGGCAAGTAAGATGCTTAGTATTTTGCAGCAGCGCTCATTTATAGCCAAACAAACCAGTTTGAAACTGCAACATTTAGGCCGTGGGCTTTCTTTACCGCAGTGTATGCAGCTTGAACGTGATTTACAGGATATCTGGTTTGAGCATGGTGACTTTATTGAAGGTGTGCGTGCTCTCATTGTCGATAAAGACAAACAACCGCAGTGGCAAGAACGTAATTCGAAATTTGAGCCAATTTTAGAAAAATTGAGCTAAACCGCATTACAAAAACATAAAAAGCTTAAGGAGATAAAGCGAGACCTGAAAATGCTTATGGTCAGGGCTGGTCATAAGCATAAAAAAGATAAAACAAGAAAATCTAAAAAGGATATTACGATGCAAACAGTACATGGAAACGGTTCAAATACTAAAAAGTCGTCACATAGATTAGCAGGCATCTCAAGTATGGTCGGCACCACCATTGAGTGGTATGACTTTTTTATTTACGGTGCGGCGGCGGCACTGATTTTTAATAAATTATTTTTCCCAAATCTGGATGCCCTTACGGGTGTGCTTGCTGCATTTGCCACCTATGCCGTTGGGTTTATTGGGCGACCACTAGGGGGCTTAGTCTTTGGTCATTTTGGTGACAAGATTGGCCGTAAATCGATGTTGCTACTGACCTTGATGCTCATGGGGATCCCAACCGTACTGATTGGCTTATTACCGACTTACGAATCAATTGGTTACTGGGCTGCAATTTGTTTGGTTGTCTTACGATTCATTCAAGGGATGGCAATGGGTGGGGAATGGGGTGGTGCTGTGCTTATGGCCGTTGAACACGCACCCGAAGGTGGTAAAGGGTTCTGGGGAAGTCTGCCTCAAGCCAGTACAGGTGGCGGTTTAATGCTAGCCTCAATTGCATTAGGGCTGGTGTCGTTATTACCTGAACAAGCACTGTTTAGCTGGGGGTGGCGTTTACCATTTCTTGCCAGCATTATTTTACTCGCAGTAGGTTGGTACATTCGGGTGAAAGTACCTGAATCACCCGATTTTGAAAAAGTAAAACAGCAGTCCGAAGAAGTCAAAGTTCCTGCCTTACAAGTTTTTAAAAACCATCCAAAGCAACTCATCACCATTATTTTAGCGCGTGCTGCCGAGAATGCATGGTTTTATATTGCTTCAACTTTTACATTGGCTTATACCACTGCACAACTTGGGATCGCACGCCAAGATATTTTGTTTGCTACTATTTGCGGTGCAATAGTCATCCTATTTATGACACCGTTATGTGGACATTTGTCAGATAAAGTAGGTCAACGCAATATGTTCATGTTTGGTTTATGCATATTGGCACTTTACTGCTATCCATTTTTCACTATGCTCAACACAAAAGACCCAGTATTAGTCTGGACAGCAATTGTTTTAGCAATTGGCGTGGTCTTTCCCATTATGTACGCACCACAAGCTCAGCTTTTTGCCCGTCAATTTCCGGCAGAAATTCGATATAGCGGAATCTCAATTTCCGTACAGTTGGCTGGGGTACTTGGGGGTGGTTTAGCACCGTTAATTGCGACGAAACTTTTAAGTATCGGGCAGGGTAATCCTTATTTAATTATGATTTATATTGGATCTATGGCTATCGTTGCGATCATATCGACTTCATTTATGCCACGTGATTGGCAGACTAAAACTGATGAGGCTTACCATAAGAAATCAGAATTAAATTTGAAAACCAAAATTACTGAGCAGTCTTAATATTCAGTTTGAATCTTCAAATAAAGAAAAGCCCTAATCTTTTGACTAGGGCTTTTAAAATTGAGCGAGTGAAACGAGATTCGGGCTTAAGACCTTCATCTTTGCTATGTCACCAATATCTTAGACTTTGATTTAGCAAACTAAACTTCAATCAAGCATGCAAACATGGCATATCCACCGATAACCATTGGCGGTCCGGCACGATGGGCGCGAAAACCCGCGGCACGTAATAACCGCTCTACCCCAAGAGGTGAGGTCGTAATGAGTTGTTTTGCACCTTGTTTTCTTGCAAAGTTGATCGCTTCTTGTAGAATTGCAATAGAGACTGGGGATGACACTGCTTGATTAGCAGAGGTCGGCGGATTTGAGAAATCTACGGCTGAAAATCTTGATAATTCCCAAATTTCTGGTGAGCAAGGAATAGGTATTCCATTCATTAATTGAGGAAATATTTCACCCAGTAAATAGGGCTGAGTCGTGGGTAGTAGTCTGGCACAGCCAATAATATTGGATTCTCTATCTTGAGCGACGACGTAAGCTGTATCGATTTTATCAAATTGATCTAGTTCTTCATTATTTGGACAGTTCAACTCCCAACCCAAATGTTCAACAAATACCTTGTAGCGGTAACTTTTAAATTTGGTATATAGGACTTCTGAAAAATTGTTTTGGAATCCAGCAATAACATTCATTACAAGTGCTTCCACTTATTTTTCAGGCGACTTTACTCGACAGCTGAAAAGGTGGTAACTGTAAGAATTTACAGGTTTCTAAGAGAAATTTGGACTTAATTTAGTCTTTGTTTGCGTTGTATTGATTTGAGCATAAATGAACTGTTCCCAAAACAAAGAATCTATTTTTTTTTCGATTAATGTTTCAGTAACATCAAATCCAATATCTGTACCAGATAAATCAACAATCATGATATTGCTTCGAGGTAGCCCAATTCGTTTTAAGCTAGCAATTCCATTGTTCTCAATAAATTCCCAGTCCCATCCGGTACTTAAAGCTGGGCTCCGTAAGGTTGCCCATTCAGTAAACCCACAATATAGAATTCGAGAGTCTTCAATTTGTGTAGTTTCAACAATAGATATGAGGTGTTGGAGGGGGTAATTCATAAGCTGGATTTCATTCATTCGAATAAAACCATCTGTTGAGATTGAAAAATCAGGAGGGATTGTGACCATGCTACCTATTCAAGTGACTTGAATTACAGTTCTATAGATAAATAACATAAATTATTGCCAACAAAATACTGTTAAGTTTTACAGGTTAGCCATAATTTGGTGGTACACAACGTTAAGCTGTTCTTTAGAAAGTACTTCAGACAGGAAGTTTTACTTACGCAGAAATTGCCCCATCTATAGCTTCAATATAAGAGTTGCTTATTTCAAGATTATCAACAGATTAAGTTTTTCATATGTATTGTAGATAATATCTATCCTATTATTAAAATAATATTTTAGAAATCATTCTCATTATTATGTGTTTCATTAAATAATAAATAAAAATTTATACTTCTAGTATCACTAGTAGATGTTATTCTTTAGTTAAATTAATAGAAATATACAAATAAGAAGAAATAATAGGCTCCTTTTAAAAATAAAAAATACTCATTTTTGGAATAAAATGCATCCTGTAAATTTGAGGCTTTCAAGCATAATTCGCATATGCAATATAACAACCTTAAAAAGCTTTCTGAAACCAGTTTATCCGGAAAATTTACCACCCTCTCAGGCTCAAAAATGTTGTTAATTGGATTATGAATTCACTATATGCAACTAAATAAAAATGATTTATGCATGAGGTTTAATGAGAGTAAATGGAAAATTGGCAAGAAGATCTACTATCAGCATCTCTGATGGTAAAAAATGAATATCAGCTATTTGAAGTAGTCAAATCTACAGCTTCAAAGCTTGGATTTGATTATTGTGCTTATGGTATGCAGTCGCCATTATCTATTGCTGAACCAAAAACAATTATGTTGAATAATTATCCCGAAGCATGGCAGAAGCGTTATGTTAAACAGCAATATGTCAGGGTAGATCCAACCGTACAGCATTGTATGCTATCACTTCAACCTCTTGTCTGGTCGAGCCAATCTGCAAATACACAATCTCAAAAAGATTTTTGGGAGGAGGCGCGTTCTTATGGTTTAAACGTCGGTTGGGCACAGTCAAGCCGTGACTTTATTGGTACAAGGGGAATGCTAACACTAGCAAGATCCACTGACCAATTATCAGAAAAAGAGCAGAAAGCTCAATATACCAATATGTTTTGGTTATCTCAGACAGTACATTCCAGTATTGCTAAAATTGTGAATGAAACAGAATTTGCTCAGTTTAATCTTTATTTAACGAATCGGGAAAAAGAGGTTCTACGTTGGACTGCGGAAGGGAAAACGTCAGCAGAGATTGCTCAGATTCTCGGCGTAACTGAAAGAACAGTAAATTTTCATCTCGGAAATTCGATGCAGAAGTTAAATGTGAATAATAAAATTTCAGCAGCGATTAGAGCTGTGATGTTAGGAATTTTATAAAGTTAGATATATAGAAATATAATAATTAATTTTGATAAAATAAATTATTAGATATTTATTTAAAGTGAATTTAATTGAGAATTTTTAATTTAAGAAAATTTTAATTAAAGTCGAATTTATATAGATAATCTTATTTATAGAAGTTTTATTTTAAAAATTGATTTTATATAATAATTTAATTTCATAATATTTTTTACTTAATGATAAAATAACGAATAATGAGCTTTATAAGTAAAATATTTTAATTGATATTATTATTTTAAAATTTAGTGTTCGCGTTTTATCGATTCTCAGAAGATGAAATTTATTAATTTATAGAGTTATATATCAGTCAAGGTGCTATACATAGTTTTAAGCTATTCAAGTACAAATTAAAGCAGATTTCTTTAGTAGCTTTATCCTTATAAATAAAGGCTGTGAGGGGGGTTACCTGAATCATTTATTGCTCTTAAGAAAAGCAAATAAATAGTACATTAGATTGTCAATACAAGACTTCCAATCAAGAGACTCACAAAATAAGAATACGAACAGACCATATGGTTGGCATGCTAAGAAACCTTGCGAAACACTATTAAATATTAACGAAATAAGGGCAAAAATTGAGTTGGAGGTTTAATTTAATTGCCCGCCTTCACAATATTGAACTGAATAAAAATAATTTATGAAAGATATCCAATTTCTTAATTCTTAATAAAAACAGGCCAACCTGTAAAACCTTACAGGTGTAATAAAAAACACTCGCACATAAAATATAATGTGAATTTATATTTTAAACAAAAAGTATATTCATTTTTTATTAAAAGCCCCAGCTAGAAGTGTCATTTCTGAATTAGCGAGTTTAAAGGGTGAATTATAATTAATCGGAGTAAGTTATGGCTGTAATGGGTACGGATAATATCATTGCAACTTTGGAATCCCACGCAAATTCAAATGGAGCTAGGGTTGCTTTCGAGTATTTAGGGCGCCAATCCGGTGGGATTCAATCTCTGACGTATGCAGAGCTGAACGAGCAAGTTCAACGTCAGGCCCAAATCTTAATGAATCTTGTCGATAGCGGTGATCGCGCCGTGTTGCTGTTTGAGCCTGGATTGGACTTTATCGTATCGTTCTTTGCCTGTTTAAAAGCTAAAATTATCGCAGTACCTGTCAGCTTACCTTTTAACCGCAATGGTTTTTCTAATATTTTGAATATTATGAATGACTGTGAGCCAAAGATAGTACTCACAACCAAAAAGATTCTTGAGCTATCAGGTCTTATCACATTAAAAGCCCAAAACGAAAGTTTAATATTGCATGCTGTTGATGCCCAATTGCAGCGTGACTTAGTGGAAAAGGATTTTCCACATATTGCTGAAGACGATATCTGCTTCCTTCAATACACTTCAGGGTCAACTGGTTGGCCTAAAGGGGTAATCGTCACCCATAAAAACATCATGGCAAATGAAGTTATGATTGCTGAAGCTTTTGGTACACAGGCCGATGATATCGGTCTTACATGGCTACCTGTTTATCATGACATGGGATTGATCGGATCAGTTTTGCAGACTGTGTATGTAGGTCTGACCTGCTATGTAATGTCACCGCTGGATTTTATTCGTAAACCACTTAAGTGGCTGCAATTTATTAGCGAAAAAGGTGTCACGATTAGTGGTGGACCAAACTTTGCCTATGAATTGTGTCTGCATCGCATCTCGGATGAGGACGCAGCAGCGCTTGATCTGAGCCGTGTGCGTGTGATGTTTAACGGTGCCGAGCCAATCAAAGCTCATGTTATGCAAAGCTTCATGGAGAAGTTCAATACTCAGTCGAAATTGAGAATGGATACTTTCTTGCCGTGCTATGGCTTGGCAGAAGTTACGCTCTTAGTCAGTGGTGTGACTGGTCCGCTTAATGCTATTTCAATTGATCGTGAAAAGTTGAATGCCAATTTGGTGCAGACCAGTCAAGATCAGACAGCCGTGCAAATAGTAAGCTGTGGCAAGATTTCCGCACACATTGATTGCCGTATTGTTAATCCACATACCCGCAAAGAGGTAGGGGCTGATGAAGTCGGTGAAATCTGGCTAGCAGGTGAGAGTGTCACTGCGGGTTACTGGCAGAAGCCTGAGGTCAATCAGGAAACCTTTGCTGCAACCATCCTCGATAAGGCAGATAAGCCTAGTCAAGTGCACTACTTGAGAACTGGTGATATGGGTTTTGTTAAAAACGGAGACCTGTATGTAACTGGCCGTCTTAAGGATGTGATTATTGTCCGTGGTAAGAACTATTACCCGCAAGACATCGAGTGCTCTGTTGAAACGGCACATCCTGCTGTCCGTAAAGGCTGTGTGGCAGCAGTGAATTTCGGTAATTCTGATGGTGTCACGGTTGTGCTTGAGATCAAAAAGAAGTCGATAGACAAGACACTTAATTTTGAAACCATCAGAACTCAGGTTAAAGAACAAGTCGCGGCTGATATCGGTTTGCCTGTAGAAGGTGTTTATTTGCTGCATCAAGGTCGGATCAACAAGACCACTAGCGGAAAAATTAGAAGAAGAAAAATTAAAGAGCAGATCGAGCGCGGTCAACTGATCTGTTTAACCCATCCAAACCGTAGAACGGTGATGGCTCGAAACTATGTCAAAAATGGCTTAGAAATCATCCGTGATCGTGAGCAGCGGGGGCAACTGATTCGTTATAGCTCCAATCTACTCAACTCAATGATCAAGGAACGAGAAGTGCGCGCGCTCATTTTTAATCGATTGAAAAGTGCTTTGTTTTAATCCTTACCCTTTAATCATTTGAGCAAAAACTCATGTCACTTACATCTAATTTGCGGCAGTTTCAATCTGCTGCTCGTCTGGAGCAAATTTTAGGCTCCGTACATGATACTAACAACGATTTTTCTTGGTCCGCTGCCATTGAGCGTGATGAGAAGGAACAATACCCTCAGCGTGCTGTTGATTTTCTGAATGCCGTAGGCATGAACCGTTTTTATGTACCTTCAGAGCTTGGAGGTCGCATGGAAATTGGTGAAGAGTTGCTATATCTGCATCGTGTGTTGGCACGACGTGATCTAACCATCAATTCGACCTATAGCACGAATGCTTGGTCTGTGATTGTATGGATCGGTGGTAATGCGAACCAATGCCAAAACATTGCTAGTCGAATTTTGAGTGGTGCTGCACCAGCGCTGGCTTATAGTGAGAAAGCGCATGGAGCTGACCTTTTATCTAGTGAAGTAACTGCACAAGCTACTGAAAGCAAGTACGTTTTGAATGGCGAAAAATGGTCAATCAATCGCGCTACTCTAGGTGACTCTTTAAGTCTGATTGCTAAAACGTCGGATGACCGTGGACCACGTAGCCTGAGTGCATTCTGGCTCGATAAGCGTCATATGGTTTCTAAGGGAACTTATAGCCTGAACCGTCTACCAACAGTGGGTATGCGTGGGTTAGATATCAGTGGTATTGGCTTTAACAATGCTGAAATTCACAAAGATGCTCTGATCGGTGAAGAGGGTCAGGGCTTAGAGCTTGGACTCAAGACGCTACAGGTGACGCGTGCATATTGCAGCAGCTTCTCTTTAGGTGCGGGCGATACGATGCTGCGCATCGCGACTGAGTTTGCTATTGAGCGTGAGTTATATAACAAAAAAGTAATAAGCATTCCGCTGGTGCGTGAGCAACTGGCTACAGCCTATGCCTATCTATTGGCGGCTGAGGTGTTGTCACTCGTTGGTGCGCGTGGGTTACATGTTTGTATCAATCAGTTCAGCACATGGTCACCGATTATTAAGGTACTGGTGCCTGAGTATGTAGAGTCACTCGCTAAGATCACTTCCTCAGTGCTTGGGTCACGTTTTTTCTTAAGAAATGCATATGCTGATGGAATGTACCAGAAAGCTTTCAGAGATCATCTGATTGTTAGTGTGTTTGACGGCAGTAGCACCGTCTGTCTAGACAGCCTGAGTTTTCAGCTCAAGTCTGCCAATAAAGGCCGTAGCAAAAAAGTAAACCATCTCGACCAAGCCGAAGCTAAAGCACGCTATCACCAGTTATATGACTTACAGGTGAAGACGGATGCTATTGATTTTCGTGAGCTTGAAATTTTCAACCGCGATGGTGACTTGGTGATGGAGTCACTGGGAACGATCATCGAGATGCTCAACGATGCGGACGTTACAGAGGGAATGACTGCTGAGATTCTGTCCCCGCTACGTGAACGTGCTGATCAGCTTCTTATCGAGCAGCGCACACTAGATCAAAAAATTCAGGATTATTTCTCAAATTCAGAAGCGGCTAAAGAGTTTGAAACATTACGTTTCAGCTTGGCCCGTGACTATGCCGAGTTATTTGCTCGCATTGCTGTGCTGGGTTTTTGGATCTTTAACCGTCATGGCTTAAGACCTGCTTTGCAGGATGGTGCGTGGCTGATCATTTTCCTAAATGCTGCTGAAGGGCAGACATCCCCTCCAATGACATCACTACGTGAAAGCACATTGGCAGATCTGCTAGACCGAATTTCAACCAACCATATGTTATCTGTCATCGATTTTGCACTGGCACCACGTGATGCCAAACCGGTTAAAGAGGAGATTACCCCATGAATAAAGATAAAGCTTACTGGAGCGCAATCATTCGTACGCTAGTAGCCAAAGAAATGCGCGTAGAGCCTGAGACGATTAATCCAGATCAAAAATTTACCAGTTACGGTCTTGATTCGATCGTTGCTTTGTCTGTGTCTGGGGATTTAGAAGATCTGACAAAACTAGAGCTTGAACCGACATTACTATGGGATTACCCGACAATTAATGCGTTGGCTGAATATCTTGTTTCTGAGTTGCAACAGGGAGTTGCTTCGTGAATAACCTTGTACGACTAGAACCAGAAGTTCTGTCACGTCATGCGATTTCTGCAGAACAGCTTGGCATCTGGTATATCCAGCGCCTTGAGTCGACCTGCAGTGCCTACAATATGGTGGTGGCCTTTGATGTGAAGGTCAACCAACCATTAGGCAATAAGCCGATGGAGATTCTAGAAGCGGTAATGCATGATTATCCGCTGCTACGTGTAAGTATGCCTGCCAATGATCAGGGTATTGAGCAACTTATCTGGGATCGAATCTATCCTAATATCGTCTTCTCTGATGCTCGCCATGTCGATGCATCTGATTTGACACAATTGGTCGAGCAGGATACTAAACAGCCGTTTGATCTGACTCAGCCACCGCTGTGGCGTATTCACTGTTATGAACGTGGTGAAAATCACTATGTGATTGCAGTCGTGATTCATCATGCCCTCATGGATTTCTGGTCGATTGGTCTCTTACTGCGTGATGTCGGCAAACGTTTTGGACTAGTTACAGAGTCAGACGTAGTGAACGGAATCGAGTTCGCACAGTATGCTGATAAGCAGCAGAGTACTGCGATTGACGATGCTGATGAGAGTCTACTGTTCTGGAAAAATACGTTACAACATGCACCACACGTACATAGCATTCCGCTTGATTATCCTCGTCCAGCTGTGCAGCAACACAAAGGTAGCTCACTGGTGTTCCGTGTACCTGAGTCAGTGTCGTCTGGTCTTGTGAACTTAGCGAAAGATTATGAGATCACGCTGTTTGGACTCGTACTCTCTGGCTTCTATATCCTGCTACACAAGCTATCAAATGAAAATGAACTTGTTATTGCTACACCTGTAGCTGGTCGACTTGAACGCTCGTTACGCAATGCACTGGGGCAGTTTGTCAATACGATTGCTATTCACATGGACATTGATGCTGACCAGACTTTACGTCAATTTACACAGCAGGTGCAGGAACAATTAAGACAGAGCCTCAAACATCAAAAAGTTGCCTTTTCCAGAGTAGTTGAAGCTGTTTCACCAAAGCGTGATGGCAGTATTAACCCATTAGCTCAGGTGGGAATGTTCTGGGAACGTCTAGGTGGCATGGATGAGTTTAAAGAACTACTCCTGCCAATCCAGACCCCAGCGACTTTGGTCGGCCAAGACCTGACCTTAGGTAGTTTTCCAGTTCGCCAGCAAGAAGGTCAATTAGATCTTACGCTGGAAATGGGCGGTGAATATCAAGGCGAACTAGTTGGTGTACTGAAATATAATTCCGAGTTATTTTCTGCACAGTCTGCCGAGAATATGATGCAACTGCTGCAATCTGTACTATCAGAGATCGTAGCTCACCCTGAACGTAAGATCGTTGAGTTAGATATTGCGCCTGATTATGTGGATGGCATCCAGTTTGAGACCCTTCGTGGACAGGCGACTGATTATCCTCAACATGATCTACTGGCAATGATTCTAAAGCAGATTGATGAGCGTGGTGACAATCATGCTTTGACCTCGAAGGATCATGCGGTTAGCTATCGTGAGTTAGGTCAACATATCGCTGGTATTGCTGAATATTTGCGTGCGCATGGCGTTACCCGTGGCGATCGTGTAGGTCTGATGTTAGATCGTACAGCTTTATTGCCAGCAGCAATCCTCGGGATCTGGGCGGCGGGAGCAGCTTATGTACCGCTAGATCCTAATTTCCCAAGTGAACGTCTACATAACATCATCGAAGATGCTGAACCTAAAGTCATCTTAACTCAAACCGAGTTGATGGATGCTCTTAACGTTTCTGTGCCGCGTTTAGATATCAATCAAGCTGGCGTTGTGCCACTGGAGCAAGTGCGCGAGACGCTGGCATTTGGTGAAACCGCTTATGTGATGTACACCTCAGGCTCGACAGGTAAGCCTAAAGGTGTGCGTATTGGGCATCCTTCAATCATCAATTTCTTGCTATCTATGAATGATAGATTGCAAGTAACGACTGAGACTCAGTTGTTAGCAATCACCACTTATGCATTTGATATCTCGATTCTTGAGTTGCTGATTCCGCTGATGTACGGCGGTGTAGTGCATGTTTGCCCACGTGAGGTATCACAAGACGGCAATCAATTGGTGGATTATCTAAATACAAAGTCTGTCAATGTTTTGCAGGCAACACCAGCTTCTTGGAAAATGCTCTTAGATAGCGAGTGGAGCGGCAATACGGGATTGACTGCACTCTGTGGAGGCGAAGCGCTAGATACTATTCTTGCAGAAAAACTGCTGGGTAAAGTCGGCTATCTTTGGAATGTGTATGGACCAACCGAAACTACAGTGTGGTCTAGTGCAGCTCGTATCACCGATGCAAAGTGTATTGATTTAGGCGAACCACTGGCGAACACCCAACTTTATGTACTTGATGAACAGCAACGTTTAGTCCCACCGGGCGTCATGGGGGAGCTTTGGATTGGTGGTGATGGTCTAGCAGTTGATTACTGGCATCGACCTGAACTGACAGATGCTCAATTTAGAACTTTGCCATCTCTACCAAATGCTGGTCGACTCTATCGTACTGGAGATAAAGTCTGTCTGCGTACAGATGGAAGTTTGACTCATCATGGACGTCTAGATTTCCAGGTCAAGATTCGTGGATTCCGTATTGAACTAGGCGAAATCGAGAATGTTATCAAACAGATCGATGGTATCACCGATGCAGTTGTACTGGTTAAGAGTACAGCCAGCAACGACCAGAAACTGGTGGCTTATTTAACTGGACATGAGATTGACATTGCTAGTTTGAAAAAGACGATGCAAATCCATCTACCAGCTTACATGGTACCAAATACGTTTATGACGTTGGATGAATTTCCAATGACGGCCAACAATAAGTTGGATCGTAAAGCGTTTCCTGAGCCTGTGTTTGAACAAAGCAACGATTATGTTGCACCACGTGATCCGATTGAAATTGAACTCTGCACTACTTTTGAACAGATTTTATCGGTTAAACGGGTTGGTATACACGATGACTTCTTTGACTTGGGTGGACATTCGTTACTTGCTGTGAAGCTTGTTAATCACCTTAAAAAAGCATTTGGCACCGAACTATCAGTTGCTTTGCTGGCCCAATATTCCACTGTGGAGAGTTTGGGTGAGATCATTCGTGAAAATAAAGAAATTAAGCCTTCTATTGTAATTGAACTACGCCGTGGAACTTACGAACAACCACTGTGGCTGTTCCATCCAATTGGTGGTAGCACCTTCTGTTATATGGAGCTTTCGCGCCATCTCAATCCGAAACGTACCTTGCGTGCTATTCAGTCTCCTGGACTGATTGAGGCAGATGCTGCAGAAGTGGCAATCGAAGATATGGCAACGCTCTATATTGCTGAAATGCAAAAGATGCAGCCTGAAGGACCTTATTTCCTCGGTGGGTGGTGCTTTGGCGGTGCGATCGCATACGAGATCAGTCATCAGTTGCGCCAAATGGGACAGCAGGTCACAGGTATTGTCATGATCGATACCCGAGCTCCAATTCCAGAGAATGTGCCTGAAGATGCTGATGATGCGATGCTTTTGTCTTGGTTTGCCCGTGATTTGGCTGCGCCTTATGGCAAGAAGTTGACGATCCCAGCGCAATACTTGCGTGAATTGAGTCCAGATCACATGTTTGATCATGTGCTTAAAGAAGCTAAGGCTATTAATGTCCTACCTTTAGATGCAGATCCATCAGATTTCCGACTTTACTTTGATACCTATTTAGCGAATGGCATCGCACTCCAGACCTATTTCCCAGAGCCTGAAGAGTTTCCGATTCTTTTTGTGAAAGCCAAAGATGAACCAGAAGATTTTGGGGAAAGCTTAGGTTGGGATCAATTGGTCAAAGACACCTTTAAACAGGTGGATCTGCCTGGCGATCATTCATCAATTATGTACGCTGAGAATGTCGTGGCTGTTGCCCAGACAATTGATCAGATGTATCCAATTCCCGCATAAGAAATACAAGAAGGTAGAACCACTATGGTGACCATAGAACATGCTTTCCTCATACCGGCCGAGATTGACAAGGTTTTTAACTATCTTGCAAACCCAGCCAATGATGCAGGTTGGCAATTGTCGTGTAAGCATTCTGAACTGCTAGACAATACTCCACGTGTGGGCAGCAAGTATGAAATCGGTTTTAGCTTTATTGGGCGTGAGATGTCCTTTAAAGGTGAAATTACACATCTAGTACCGAATGAATTGTATGCGTTTAAAGTAGTGGAAGGACCCTTTCACTACACTGGGACTTACCGTTTCAAACCACATGCAGAAGGTACCTGGATTGAATGGGTGTTTGAGGCAGAGCCAGGCAGCTTTTTTGGTGTATTGCCCCCAGCACTACTAAAAAAGATGGTTCTTGCTCAGTTTAAAAAAGATGTTGCTAATCTTGAAGCATTGGCTCAGAAGGGTGAAGCCTATGAGTCGGTTGGCAACGATGGTAAGCAAACGCATGAGACCAATAGTAAACCACTTCGTAAAACTCATCAGATGATGGAACAATACGCGCGTTGGATTCTCAGACATCGCCGTATTGTACTGACTGTGGTGATGCTTTTAACGCTTGCCTTGGCATATCTCGCATCTGGCGTAAAAATTATTATTGATCCAGATGCGCTTGCCCCTAAAGGTCATCCTTATATCACCTCGACCAAGCTGATTGAAAAGAAATTCGGCTCCAAGTACATGGTCGTGATTGGTATTACACCGAAGCAGGGTGATATTTATCAGCCGCAAGTGTTAGAAAAAGTCAAACGTATTACCGAAGAAGTTGATAATGCTCCAGGCGTGGTTCGATCTACTCTAATGAGTCTGGCTGCACGTCAGGCCAAAGGGATCACCGCCAATTCGGATGGATTTGATGCCAAGAAACTACTGCCGAATAGTTCTGTGACCGAGAGTGATGTCGATCACCTGAAAAAACTGCTGGCACTGAATCCAATCTATATGAATTCGGTAGTATCTAAAGATCAGAAAACTGCTGCTATTTTGCTTGAACTTGAGGAAAGTCCAGAAGGCTTCCAAAAGATGATGGGCCCGATCAACAAAATCGTAGCGGCTGAACAGTCTAAGGATATGACCATCAGTGTTGGTGGTAATCCAGTCTATTTAGATAAAGCTGAAGATTACTCTAAGCGTATCAATATCTTGTTCCCAATTGCCGTGTTGGTTATTGGATTATTGCACTTCGAAGCATTCCGCAGTAAACAAGGTCTGATTCTGCCATTAGTTACAGCATTATTGTCTGTGGCATGGGGTATGGGCATGATGGGGCTGTTCAAACAGCCGATGGATATTTTTAACTCTCCTACACCAATTCTGATTCTGGCCATCGCGGCAGGGCACGCCGTGCAGTTGCTCAAGCGATACTATGAAGATTTTGATCGTCTGATTGCCCAAGGGATGGAACCTAAAGCTGCAAATAGCGAAGCCGTGGTGCAGTCTATGGTTCGTGTTGGTCCAGTTATGATACTGGCTGGCGGAATTGCAGCGGCTGGATTCTTCTCACTGTTGACTTTCAACATTCCGACTATTCGCTCATTTGGTATTTTTACAGGAATCGGGATCATCAGTACGCTGATCATTGAGATGACTTTTATTCCTGTACTTCGCTCGATGTTACCACCACCTTCGGTTACTAAGGTTGCACGCAAAGGTTTGCCGATCTGGGACTGGATTCCAAAACGCATTGGTGATGTCATTTTGTCAGTTCGTCCGCGAATGATGCTAATGACTGTGATTGCAGTACTGGGCGTTTTTCTTGCTCTCGGCACGAGTCGTATTGTGGTGGATAACGATAGCCGCAACTTCTTCTCGCGTGATCTACCAATGCAGCAAGACGACAGATTTTTGAATCAGTCTCTTGGTGGTACAAACAGTCTCTACATCATGGTCGATACTAAAGTTCGTGATGGTATTGAAAACCCAGAAATCCTAAAAGCGATTGATAATACAGAGAAGTTCGCGAATTCAATTCCAGAGGTTGGTAAAACCATCTCTATTGTGGACTATATCAAGAGAATGAATCAGGCAATGAATGCCGATCAGCCACAGGCATTTCAGGTTCCAGCAACTAAAGATGTTGTTGCTCAATATCTGCTGTTGTACTCAATGTCTGGTGAGCCGACTGATTTTGAATCTTACATTGATACAACTCAACGCTATGCCAAGATCACGATTCTGCTAAAAACAGGTAGTAATCACCGCATCAAAGAAATCCTTGAGTCGCTAAAAACATATATGGCGGGTCAATTGGGTGATAAAGCAGTCGTGAGTTTTGGTGGTGATGTGACTCAGACCATTGCTTTAACTGAAACTATGGTTCACGGCAAACTCATGAATATTCTACAGATTTCATTTGCCGTATTCTTTATCTCTGCCTTAGTTTTCCGTTCGTTCTCTGCTGGACTCATTGTCCTAACACCACTTCTATTTTCGATTCTTGCAATCTTTGGTGTGATGGGCTGGCTCGACATTCCGCTCAATATTCCAAACTCTCTGATCTCAGCCATGGCGGTTGGTATCGGTGCAGATTATGCCATTTACTTCCTCTATCGGTTGCGAGAAATCTTGAGTGAAGAGGGTGGTGATATCAAAGATGCTATTCGTAAAACTTTAAGTACTGCTGGTAAGGCTTCGCTTTTTGTTGCGACAGCTGTTGCTGGTGGGTATGGCGTATTGTCCTTATCGCAAGGCTTCCATGTGCATCAATGGCTAGCGATGTTTATTGTGATTGCGATGCTTTTCAGTGTATTTGCAACCTTAATTATGGTACCTACAATGATTCTAATGTTGAAACCTCGTTTTATCTTTCCCTCAAATAAGAAGAACATTACCGTTGCACAAACTGTTGTGACCAGTCTCTTGTTGGGTACGGCACTCACAATGTCGATGCCTAAAACATCTCATGCAGATGAAGTTCAAGACATTGTTAACCGTAGTGATGATGCCTCTAAGTTCTTGTCTTCAAGTGCTAGTGCTAAATTTGTGCTGACATCTAAAAGCGGCGAGCAACGTGTACGTTTAACTAAAAATATGACTAAGCTTGCTGGAAATACTCAGAACAATATGCGTTTGACTGAATTCATCTCACCAGCAGATGTACAGGGAACCACGACGCTGTTGATTGAGAATGCAAAAGGCAGTGATAGCATGTTTGTCTATTTACCTGCATTGAAAAAAGTACGTCGTTTGGCATCAGCGAATAAGGGTGATGCTTTTATTGGTACGGACTTTAGTTATGGTGATGTACTTGGCTATAAGCTAAGTGACTGGAAGTACACTAAACTGGCAGATGGCAAATTTAATGGCAAAGATTGCTATACGATTGAAGCAACGCCAATCAATAATACTGTGAAGAGTGACTTTGGTTATAGCAAACGTCGCATGTGCATCCTCAAAGACAACTTTGTTACAGCAACTATCGATATTTGGGATACTGCAGGTAAACCGTTAAAGCATATTGAGTTCACCGATATCCGTCCTTACGGCAAAGTGAAACCAAGATGGCAGGCCATGAAATCTATGGCGAAAAATCTGCAAACTCAGCATATGACACAAGTGATCGTTAATGATTTTGTCGCAGAGAAAACCTTATCCGATAAGCTTTTCTCACCGCAGAGTCTTGAAAAATGACGCAAGGTGCCTATTGGGTATTTGCATGCTGCAGTAGCTTTATGCTACTGCAGCATGCTCATGCAGATGACAGCGAAATTAGTTTTGTAAGCCAGAACTCAGCCAGACTCGATGTGTGGTCATCAGATCGTGATTTAAGTTCGTTAAAAAACATTGGACAAGCAAGCTTCTGGTCCAATGGTACGCTCAAGTTTAATCCAGAGTTTAAGATCCATTACGACATAAATATTGGAGACGAAACGGACCATACTGTAAACCCAGATCAGGTGAGTAAGGTAAATCGCAATTTACGTGAGTTGTATGCCTCTTATAACTGGGATCAGACAGTCTATGTCGATGTTGGTCGCCAGATTGTAGTCTGGGGGAGAGCTGATGGGATTAACCCAACAGATAATCTATCACCCCGTGACTATACGCGCCTAGTACCAGATGAGACAGATCAACGTCTTGGAAATGATGCAATCAAATTGACATATATTCCTGAATCAGGAACCAATAAATGGACAGCATTGTGGTATCCGCGTAGTCGTTCAGATGTGATTCCATTGCGCCAGATTTCTGGTGTCCAGTATGAAATAGATAAGAAGAGCCGACCTGCATTTGCAATGCGCTGGGATTATTCTGTAGATGGTCTAGATGTTGGGGCATCGTATTTCTCAGGTTTGGATCACATGCCCGATCTGTCAATTCTTTCTGCATCTCCAACAGGGGAGGCAACATTGCAGCTGAAAAATAATCCTATGTCTGTCTATGGATTTGATTTCAGTTATAACCACAACGATATCGTATGGCGCGGTGAAGCGGCATATACCCATACTGACTCGAATGGTAGTGAAGATCTTACGCACAAAAAAAATAATCTGACCGTGGTCATGGGGCCAGAATTAGCATTGAAGAATTCCACGCTGAGTTTGGTCGGCGTATACAAACATACGGAGGACTTTAGATCTGCCGATAGCCTAACAAATCCAGTATTGAGCGCAGTCTACCGTTATCAGCAAACAATCAGTGACCAATATCAGCAGAACCAGTATGGAGCTATGCTGCGCTATGCACTTAACTTACTGAATGATAATCTGAAATTAGAAGTAACAGGATTCTACTTTGCACCAGAGCCTAATGAATTGTTGAGAGTACGTATTAATTACAGCCTTGATGATCACTGGCAATTGAATGTAGGTGGAGATCGCTTCTGGGGTAGAAATGATACGGTGTTAGGACAATTTAGAGATAACAGTCTGGTGTATGCCCAGGTTCGATATAATTTTTAAGATAATTCGCTCCAAAACAATGCTGGGAGTGCCCAGTCCCTAATAAGGTGATTTATGGATAATTTAAATAATGCAAAAAAAGATAATTTTTCACGGAAGACCATATTAGTAACAGGTGCAGCAGGTTTTATTGGTAGCAGACTGATCGTTGATCTTCTGCGTGAAGGTCATCAGGTGATTGCTGCGCTGCGTAATGCCGCAACCAAGAAAGATAAGCTGTTAGGTTTCATTGCAACGGAAGGGCTGGTCGATCCGTCTATTTCGTTTGTCGAATATGATTTAAGTCGCGATTTTAAGCTGGACTCTCTGCTAGCGGATGCTCAGGCAAAGATCCATGTGATTTATCATCTTGCCGCATCCTTTAATTGGGGCATTAGCAAAGCTGAAGCTGAGCGTACCAATATTAAGTCAGGACTTGCCTTAATTGAATGGGCTGCAACATTGAAGCAGCTTGAGCGATTTATCTGGATTGGTGGATATCGTGTGGCGGCTCCGCCACACGAGTCGGCTGATGAGTTGTATTGCAAACACGGTGGCTATGAAGCTTCAAAAATTTTGGGTTATCAAGCTTTCATTGAGGCCTGTAAGCGTTTAAATGTGCCATGGACTGCGATAAATCCGGCGACAGTCATTGATGGTTTTTATAACTATGGCGATATGCAATATATCGGTGTTGCTGACATGATTGATAAGCTCTATCAGGGACGTCTGCTGGCATTGCCAGGTGGTCGTGACACATTCCTGCCACTATGCAATATGCAGTATATCGTGAGCTTCTTGATTCGAACGATGTCTTATCCTGAGACTATTGCTCAGGAGTATATGTTGCTTGATCCTGCGACGCCGAAATTTCATCGTCTCGTTCACCTAGCTGCCGAGCATTTGGGAGTCGGCACACCACATTTACAAGTACCCAAAGGTCTATTAGAGAAATTACCTGAGGTATTGCTTGATGGTTCTAAAGAACAACTCTCTTTCATTTCTACCGATCACTATCATGTTGCTGGGGCAGAGGCGATGGCAGCGAAAATGGGCATCGCGGACCTGATCAATGTCACTCCTTATTTTTCTCGTTGGATTGATCGTTTGGTGCTTACACGCTTTGGTCGTATGCAAGTACCAACACCTAGTCATTTCAGCTATCAGAATCGATATTGGACAGAAATCTATACTAAACAGCCGATTAGTTCTGACACATCATCTGCATTATTTTTACATGGGATCCCATTTGATAGTGCATGCTGGACTCCAATCATTAATAAAATTACATATGATCAGGTCGCTATGATGGACCTGCCGGGACTTGGGCGTTCAGGCAGTTATGAGATGATGGAAGACAACAACCATCAATTTATTGATGCCGCTGCAAAGCTTTTAGCGTCAAATAGTGTTGTCATTGCGCATTCGTTAGGATGTCTTTTTGCGTTGAATCTTGCAAAGAAATATCCAGATAAAGTTGCACGTCTTATCCTCATATCACCTTATTTTGTTCAAGCGCAGGCCGCTAAAATGTTTCAGATCCAAGCTATATCTAATCTGATTTTCCGTTTTGTGCCAAAAGATATGATTGCTAAAGACCTACATCCAGATGGACAACAAAATCCGTCTGTTGGTTATGCGATAGATTCATTACGTCGAGTGTCGGTAGCCAAGCATATTAGTGAGTATATGCACCGTATTAGTTTGCCGCAGCAGCGAGCAACTCAGACAGCTTTATTAAATGAACTTCGTTCTAAAGTTGAAATAATTGTGGGAGATAAAGATCCAATTGTTACCACAATAAGCGCAGATATCCCTATACATATTATCGCTGGTGCAGGCCATAATCCACACGTTACACATGTAGATGCGGTTTCTGACTATCTCGCACCTGTTTTAATGAAATACAACAGCACTACCGCTTCCTAATGTCTAATAGTGCCCAAGTGCAGGTTTATGTCTGCCCAGTTTCACGGGTACCACAAGACCATATGGTATTGAGTCATTATCTCGGCTTTCTCAGTTCGGCAGAGAAGCTGAGATATGATCAATATCATCCTAAGGCGGCTCGCCTTTTCTTGATCTCTCGCGTATTAGTGAAGATTGTCTTGGCAAATAAGCTAGGCATCTCACCTCATCAAGTTAATATTCAATTACATCCCAACGGCAAGCCTTTTGTAGAAGGTAGCAAGGCTGTGTATTTTAATCTTACTCACTCAGCGGACGTTATTATTCTTGCTGTGACTGAAGAAGGGGAAATAGGAGTGGATATTGAACAAGTGGATCGTGAGTTCGAGTGGATGCGTGTTGATAGTGTGTTAGCACCGACCGAAATTGAATGGATTAAAGAGAATGAACTCACTGATCCATTCAGTGTATACCAGCGGTTTTTTCAAATATGGACCTTAAAAGAGGCTTATATCAAATGTACTGGCGAAGGAATGAGCGGTCATTTAAAGAAGCTCAACTTTCATGTGTTGCCTGAGCATATACAGTTTCTCGACTCAACCAATGATGCTCAAAAGACAGAAGAGTATTATTTTGAAAGCTATATATATGATTCTAATTTCATCTTTTCTATCTGTTTACAACAAAGTTGTAGCCTAGAGCGCTTTAACTTGGACTGTTTTCAATTATTACCTTTTATATCTACGCATCGAATAACTCCAACGCCTTGTAAATATAGCTAGATTGAATTGTTATAACTGACGATTTAAAAAAGTAAATCTAGTAATGAAATACTTGGCTATGAGCCGAGCCATTCTCAATGAATTATGCTGTGAATAGATAGACCATAAAAAAATTATGAATTAATGAAAAGAAAAAAGCCCCAGTCTTTCGACTAGGGCCTTTTAAATTTGGAGCGGGAAACGAGACTCGAACTCGCGACCCCAACCTTGGCAAGGTTAT
>NZ_JAOVFN010000022.1:0-55697 GCF_034650275.1 Acinetobacter sp. IRS14 | reverse complement strand
ACGACCTTCGGGTTATGAGCCCGACGAGCTACCAGACTGCTCCATCCCGCATCAAAAAACTGCTTGCACTCAACTTTCTGGTTCAAAGTTGGTGCGGAAGGGGGGACTTGAACCCCCACGCCCGAAGGCACTACCACCTCAAGGTAGCGTGTCTACCAATTCCACCACCACCGCAGCTTGTGGGACGCATTCTAGTCCTTCCAATTATAAAAGGAAAGCCCTATTTCGAATTATTGACCCGTTTTTGGTGCATTTGGTGAAGTTTCAGGCGATGTTGTTTGAATTGGTGCTGTTGTTTGTACAGATTTCAAACTATATGCCTCAGTAGTCTGTTTTTTTGCAAAAACAGCCAAGGTTAAACTCGTCACAAAAAACAGTGCCGTTAAAATAGCAGTAAGGCGAGTAAGGAAATTAGCTGAACCCGATGCGCCAAATACGGTTGCTGCTCCGCCACCACCAAAAGAAGCACCAGCATCCGCACCTTTACCGTGTTGGACTAGAATCAAGCCAATCATCAGTACCGCTAAAATAATATGTACGATCAGTACAAAAGAGTGCATACCCTATCCTCGTTATTTACTTTGTGCAAAGGCATGTACGATTTGGTAAAAAGATGCTGCATTTAACGAAGCACCTCCAACCAACGCGCCATTAATATCTGGACATGCTGCCAACTCGACTGCATTCTCAGCTTTTACACTACCGCCATATAAAATCGCAATGTCTGGACCCGCAGAAGTAATCTGACTTAAACCTTCACGGATTTTAGCATGCATTGCCTGTGCATCTTGTGGTGAAGCAGTTTTACCTGTACCAATTGCCCAGATTGGCTCATAAGCAATTACAATTTGCTTTTGCCATTGCTCTGCAGTCACTACAGGAGCTATATCACAGATTTGTTGCAATACAACTTGCTCTGCCAAATCTTGTTCACGTTGTTCGAGACTTTCACCCACACAATAAATGACAGTTAAGCCTGCATTTAAAGAATTTTGGAGTTTTGCCTTCAAAATTTCAACGTTATCACCTAACAAATCACGGCGTTCAGAGTGACCCACCAATACAAAATTAATTTGGCTATCTTTTAATAATTCTGCACTGACTTCACCAGTATAGGCGCCTGTACCTGCTACACGCGATACATCTTGTGCAACTGTATATACTGTTTTTGCAGCATCTTGCAATTGTGTTTGTACCATTGCAAGTGCAATAGAAACCGGAGCAACTCCGACATGGCAGCTTTCATCTGCAATTTCGTTTTGTTGCAATAGTTGTTTAAATTCTTCTATAAGTTGTTTGGCATTGGCACGCATTGGGTTCATTTTCCAGTTGCCAACTACCCAAGGCGTAATCGTCGAACCCGACATACGGCTCACCTTTCATCAAAAATGCAGCACATTCTACACGCATTTCTACAAATTTCAGATACTTTTCTTTAACGGCTTTGCTCATATCTTTTCTACTATTTGAAAACAGTCATAAAACTTTATTAAGACTAAAGCTCCGCGTTTAAAAAATTAATGAATAAAAACTTCGACTGGTTCAAGCTTTAATATATGGATCAAGACGAGAGCATCATTTTCTCAGGTAGTAATTTTAGATAACAAAAGTATAATTTTTTATATACCAATTATAAACATATGAGCACAGGTAGGCAGATGTCAGTCATACATACATCTCCAAAATTTTCGGGGTTTTTTCGACGATTAGTTGAAGAAAAACATGTGTCGGCAGCGACCATGCAAGCAGCACTAGATGCAGCAAAAAGAGCTAAACAGGATACTGTTGCGTACCTGATTGAAGAGGTTAATCTCTCCCCTTCTTTATTAGCTGAAACAATTTCTATTGAATTTGCTGAACCATATTTTGATCTGGACGTTTACGATACCAGCCAGATTCCTAAAGATTTGGTCGATCAGAAACTGATTTTAAAACATCGGATCTTGCCTCTCGTACAAAGAGGACAGATTTTATATGTTGCAACCAGTAATCCCAGCAATATTGATGCTATTGATGCTATTCGCTTCAACAGCAAGCTTATGGTTGAGCCAGTTATTGTCGAGCACCATAAACTCGAGAAAATTCTGGTACAGCAATTTACTGAAGAAAGTAATTTCGAGTTTAGTGATGAAGAGTTTGATCTAGATGTAGATCTTGATACCTCAACTGCTCCAGAAGAAGATGAGGATACTCCGCAAGGCGATGAAGCACCTATTGTTAAATATATTAACAAGTTATTGATTGATGCGATTCGTATGGGGGCTTCTGATTTACATTTCGAACCTTATGAAAAATCGTATCGGGTCCGTTATCGGGTCGATGGCGTTTTGCGTCAAATTGTAAATCCACCTCTGCAACTGGCTAATCGTTTGGCTTCACGCTTAAAAGTGATGTCTCAAATGGACATTTCTGAAAAGCGTGTCCCTCAAGATGGTCGTATCAAGCTCAAGCTATCAAAATCTAAAGCAATTGATTTTCGTGTGAACTCTCTTCCGACCTTATTTGGTGAAAAGCTAGTTCTACGTATTCTCGATCCATCGAGTGCTATGCTGGGAATTGATGCTCTAGGATATGAAGAAGAGCAAAAAGCGCTCTTTATGGAAGCATTAGATAAGCCACAAGGTATGCTTTTAATCACAGGTCCGACAGGTTCTGGTAAGACTGTATCTTTATATACAGGCCTCAATATATTAAATACTGAAAGTGCTAATATTTCTACTGCCGAAGATCCAGTCGAAATTAACCTTGAAGGCATTAATCAGGTTAACGTGAACCCTAAGGTAGGTCTGACTTTTTCAGCTGCACTTAAGTCATTTTTACGTCAGGACCCTGACATTATTATGGTCGGTGAGATTCGTGATTTAGAAACAGCTGAAATCGCGATTAAAGCGGCTCAGACAGGTCATATGGTGATGTCCACGCTACATACTAACAGTGCTCCTGAAACACTGACTCGTCTACGCAATATGGGGGTTCCGTCTTTCAATATTGCGACATCGGTCAATCTGGTCATTGCTCAGCGTTTGGCACGTCGACTATGTTCTCAATGTAAAGTACCTACTGACATTCCTAAACAAAGCCTATTGGAAATGGGTTTTACCGCACAAGATCTGACACATCCCGATTTTCAAGTTTTTCAACCAGTCGGTTGTCCAGAATGTCGTGAGGGTTACAAAGGTCGAGTTGGTATTTATGAAGTAATGAAAGTCACACCTGAGATTTCCAAGATTATTATGGAAGATGGCAATGCTTTAGAAATCGCTGCCGCTTCTGAAAAACTGGGGTTTAATAATCTACGTCGCTCAGGTTTAAAGAAAGTTATGCAAGGTGTTACTTCTTTACAAGAAGTCAATCGCGTAACCAGTGAATAAAAGACAATTTAAAATAAGGATAATGTCATGACTGTCAAAAAGGCACAATTGATGCCGACTTTTGCTTATGATGGGGTTGATCGTAAAGGCGTAAAAATTAAGGGGGAACTTCCAGCTAAAAATATGGCTTTAGCGAAAGTCACCCTACGCAAACAAGGTGTAACTGTCCGTAATATTCGAGAAAAGCGTAAAAATATTCTTGAAGGTTTATTTAAGAAAAAGGTATCAACGCTCGATATCACGATTTTCACGCGACAACTTGCAACCATGATGAAAGCTGGTGTCCCACTGGTACAAGGCTTTGAAATTGTGGCAGAAGGTCTAGAAAACCCAGCTATGCGCGATGTGGTACTCGGTATTAAAAGTGAAGTTGAAGGGGGTAGCACTTTTGCCTCAGCTTTAAGAAAGTATCCTCAGCACTTCGACAAATTATTTTGCTCTCTTGTAGAGTCCGGTGAACAGTCTGGTGCGCTTGAAACCATGCTAGATCGTGTGGCAGTTTACAAAGAAAAAAGTGAATTGCTCAAGCAAAAAATCAAGAAGGCTATGAAATATCCAGCAACGGTTCTTGTGGTTGCTGTAATTGTTACCATTATTTTGATGGTTAAAGTTGTTCCCGTCTTCCAAGATCTGTTTTCTTCCTTTGGTGCAAATTTACCTGCTTTTACACAAATGGTCGTAAATATGTCGAAATGGATGCAAGAATATTGGTTCATTATGATTATTGTAATTGTTGCAATTATTGCTGGTTTCATGGAGGCTAAAAAGCGTAGTAAAAAATTCCGTGATGGTTTAGACAAACTTACCCTGAAACTACCTATCTTTGGCGATCTGGTTTACAAAGCAATTATTGCCCGTTATAGCCGTACTTTAGCAACCACTTTTGCAGCTGGTGTCCCGCTCATTGATGCACTTGAATCAACGGCTGGTGCAACCAACAATGTCATTTATGAACAAGCTGTCATGAAAATTCGTGAAGATGTTGCTACAGGTCAGCAACTCCAATTTGCGATGCGGGTTTCAAATCGTTTTCCATCTATGGCTATACAAATGGTCGCAATTGGTGAAGAATCTGGTGCGTTAGACAGCATGCTCGATAAAGTTGCAACCTACTATGAAAATGAAGTTGATAATGCCGTTGATGGCTTAACTTCAATGATGGAGCCTTTAATTATGGCAATTTTAGGAGTACTTGTAGGTGGTCTGGTTGTTGCTATGTATCTTCCAATTTTCCAAATGGGTTCAGTCATATAATGCAAGAAATTATTGCTTATTTTATTCAAAACTTAACTGCACTTTATATTGCAGTTGCATTATTGAGCCTATGTATTGGTAGCTTTCTTAATGTGGTGATTTATCGCACCCCAAAAATGATGGAACATGATTGGCAGCAAGAATGTCAAATGCTACTCGATCCTGAACAACCAATCATTGATCATGAAAAACTGACTTTAAGTAAGCCTGCTTCATCATGTCCAGAGTGCCATCAGCCCATCCATTGGTATCAAAATATCCCAGTCATCAGTTGGTTGGTTTTAAAAGGTAAATGTGGCCATTGCCAGCATCCTATTAGCATTCGCTATCCAGCGATTGAACTATTAACAATGGTATGTTCACTAGTTGTGGTCCTGGTGTTTGGTCCAACCGTACAAATGCTTTTCGGCCTAGTCCTGACCTGGGTCCTGATTGCCCTCACCTTTATAGACTTTGATACTCAGCTGCTACCTGACCGTTTTACCCTACCTTTGGCTGCGCTTGGTTTGGGCATTAACACCTTTAATATTTACACCTCGCCTAACTCAGCCATTTGGGGTTACCTGATTGGTTTTTTATGTCTTTGGATTGTGTATTACTTATTTAAAGTGATTACAGGCAAAGAAGGCATGGGCTACGGCGACTTTAAATTGCTTGCCGCATTAGGCGCGTGGATGGGGCCATTGATGCTGCCATTAATTGTGTTATTGTCATCTTTACTCGGTGCAATTATTGGCATCATTTTATTAAAATTACGCAATGACAATCAGCCCTTTGCCTTTGGGCCCTACATTGCCATTGCAGGTTGGGTTGCCTTTTTATGGGGTGACCAGATTATGAAAATCTATTTGGGAGGTTAAGATGGCTTTTATTCTGGGAGTCACAGGTGGTATTGGCAGTGGAAAATCTGCTGCAACACAATGGTTTGAATCCCAAGGAATACAAGTCGTCGATGCCGACATCGTTGCTCGCGAAGTGGTTGAAAAGGGCCAACCTGCCCTGCAAAAAATCCAACAAACTTTTGGAGACTGGGTGCTTCAATCCGATGGTAATCTCGATCGTCGTGCCCTACGCGAATATATTTTTCAAAATCCTGAAGCAAGACAAACACTCGAGAAAATCACGCATCCAGCCATTCGCCAATCTATTATTCAACAGCTACAAAGCCCCAAAAGTCCTTATGTGATTTTAGTTTCGCCATTGTTGTTTGAAACTAACCAACATGAATTGGTTAATCACACTTTATTAGTTGATGCCAGTGAACAAACTCAAATTCAGCGTGCAAGCCAACGCGATGGGCAAAACCAAGAACAAATTCAGAAAATTATTGCAGCGCAAATGCCACGCGAGCGTAAACGCGAACTTGCCAATGACATTGTGTTTAATGACGGATTACTCGAACATTTACATCAGCAATTAGAGCCATTACATCAAAGTTATTTAAAGCGTACAAACTAATTTGATTTATTTTGCTGCTTAATTTGCTGTGCCAAGCTATCTGGTCGGAACCATCGCCAAGGTTGTAAGGCGCCGATTCCCATTCCGACTAAGCCCACAACAATAGATGGGCTTAATGCTTCACCGAGTAAAGGTACCGCTAAAATGGCAGCAATAAACGGCGCCAAAGTCACAATACTTCCTGTTTTAAAAGCACCAAGTCGCTGAATCGCTGCCACATAAGTCAGCGTTGCAATAATAACCACAAAAACACCATGGAAAATGCCCTGTATCGCTAAATGGACAGGACTAACTTCCATAAAATGCTTTGGTAAAAATAGAGCATAGATGGGCAAGTAAATAATTGCAGACCAAATCGCAACACTTGCCATAGAGTGCCATGCAGAAAGTTTCCACTGTTTAAGTAATACAGTGAAAATACCCCACCAAATCGCACTAATAAAAAGAAGCAAATCACCCACGCCAAAAGCAGAAGCATTACCTTGCAACATCAAAACACTCATGAGGACCAAGGCAGTAATCATAATTACCAGACTGACCCATGTATGCTTATCAAACGGCTGCCTAAATAAAATGTATGCTGCAAACGCAGTACAAATTGGGATACAACCATTTAAGAAAATTGCAGCATGGGCAGCGGGAGCATAGAGAAAAGCGGTATAGACGGTGAGGCAATAAATGACCCCACCAATCAAGGCCAAAATAACAGCATGCTTACTCCATAAAAAAGCGAGATCTTTTTTATAGATTAAAATGGGCATTAAAATTAGGAAGGCTATAGCGAAACGCAGTGCGGCAATGTCCCAAGCACTGATATGCCACTGTGCATTTAAACGGGCAAAAAGCGTAAACCCACCCCAAATGCACATGGTCACCAATACAAAGAAATAACCTTGCTTACGGGGAGACATATCAAGATGACTTAAAAACTAGAAAGGCAGCGAGATTATACCTCAGAACGCTGACGGCAAGCCTCATAAAGTGCCATACCTGTCGCTACGCTGACATTTAAACTTTGTAGATTTCCTGACATCGGAATATAAACTTTATGATCACACTGCGCCTGTGTAATAGGACGCAAACCAGTGTCCTCAGCTCCCATTACAATCACAACTGCGCCAGAGAAATCACATTTTTGAAGTGGCAACGCACTTTCATCAAGCATAGTGCCAATTACGCGTACATGAGTTGTTTCTTTAAGATGAGCCAATGTACGAGCTAAATTGGTGACTTGAATAAATTTAACTTTCTCGGCTCCACCCGCTGCAACCTTACGAGCAGTTGGCGTTAAACTTGCCGAACGATCACGAGGCACAATAACAGCTTGCACGCCCATCGCAGCGGCGGTACGAATGCAGGCCCCTAAGTTATGCGGGTCTGTCACCTGATCCAATGCCAACAACAAGGCATCTGGAGTTTCTCTTAAAATTTGATCAAGATCTTGCTCATTCAAGACAGGATGTGGACGTACTGCGGCAACTACACCTTGATGAAATGGTAAACCTGCAAGTTTCTCAAGGCTATCGCGGCTTGCTTTTTGTACACTGATTCCAAAAGGCTCTGCTAATTGCAAAATCTTTTGCAAACGCTGATCATCCCGTCCTTTTAAAGTAAACAGGGTTAGCACACGCTCCGGCTCAAGTTCTAACAATGACTCCACTGAATGAACGCCATAATAATATTCCTGTTTTGCCATGCATGACCTCTAACAACGTTTGAGCAAAAAAATAAAAATCCTGCAAAGCCAACTTCACAGGATTTCTTTGGGCATAGTGTACCCGATTTGAACAGGAATTTCTTAGCCTTCTAAATGGCATACATAATCGAGTACTTCGTCAGTTTCGATTTTAAAAAGACTGTTGCCCGGTACATAAAATGATTGGCCTGCACGGAACAATTCACTTTCAGTGCTGTCTGCAATTGTTACGCGACATTCGCCTGAAATAATTTCCATACGCTCAGGAACATGTGTTTCAAAAGTTAAAGCTTGCTCAGTCGGCAAAATAACACCTAATGTTTTTTTAGTTCCATCTTCAAATTGCACGGTATGGCTGATACATGCTCCACCAAAATAAACGTTTGATTTTTTGATGACCGTTACATGATCAAATTGGGTTGAACTCATGCAGATTCTCCAGATAATGCCGTATTTATATAAATTATGATGAATGTAGTTTAATTGTGCCTAAATAACTAATCAATCAGTTTTCATACGGATAGACTTGTAATTTCCACTGCTGTGCCTGAATTTTTTTGGCAAAAGCATAAGGTAAGTTAATCTCAATATTTCGACTATTCGACACAATTGCATCGTATCTGCAAACTTCGACCTGATTTTCATCTAGGAGTATCCAACACACTTTTTGCGCCGTTGGATGGACAACTGCTGTAGCAATTACCGGTGAACCGTCATTCATTCCTACATGAAAATTATCACTGTCGTTTTGCATTAACGCCAGATCATAAGCTGGAAAATCGATAGCATCTGAATCGAATTGCTGGCTATCGTGTATAAGCACACTCTGCTTTAAAGTCGGCCAAATACAATAACGCAAATAATGCTGATCCATCACCCGATTATCCAGATAACGTCCGGTGGCAACATAATCCCTGATATGTGCTTCAATATTATGAAAAATCCCTGTACACCCACCCCACATTCCAGCCAAAATTAACTCAGTATGAGAATAATTATCGCGCATTAAATGAAACCATTTATCACTCTTGAGCCATGCATCTACAGCCGCCTTTTCGCGGTGCGACACAATTGAGTCAGCATCACGTATTAGAAAACGCTTAATTGTAGGATCATCCATCACAAAAAAACGCCAGAACAACCCTGATAACTGCTTTTGAGAGTCGGTCACCTGTACCACTTGCGCGCCCTTCTCTTTTAAGCGCTGTTGCACCAGTACTGGTACAGTATCATCGACATAAAATCGACACGTCCATTCTGGATAAATCTGTTTGGCTAGCTGAGTATTTAAAATAGAGGTTTCACAATAGCGAGGATTTGCTCCAAATAATGAGAAGGCAATAATATTTTCTTCAGGATTTGTACTAAATGCTGGCGGTGCATGATCTGGAATCGATAAAACAGGTTCGCTCTTCGCTAGTTCTTTTTTAGTTGTAATTGCTAAACGTCCAAATTTGATCGTTTCTTCTTTTTTATTTAAATGATGACAAACTTCTGTGAGTCCATCATATAAGTTTGTATTTACGTTAGTTCCACTCACCTGAATCGCTTGTAAATAATGTTGATAGGCCTCGTTATAACGGCCTAAGCGTAATTCGGTATAAGCCAAGTCAGATAAAGCTCCCGGATGCTTAGGAACTAAGCTAACAGCTTGTTTAACATGTTGATAAGCTTTGGCATAATCCCCTTGTGCAGCTGCTTGTTTAAATGCATTAAAATGTTGATTTAAAATTTTATTCATTTCTGCAGGATTGTTTTTTTTATGACGATTGACCATCCCTATGGGTGGTTTCGGTAAGCTGAATGTTTTTTTCATTGTAAATATCCGCAATCTTGCTGTTCTATAATTTCAGTTAGAATAATAGATCACTTGTAGCAAATTCAAAACTTCTCTATCTTTAACCCATAATTTGGCGCGTTGGATGCGTTTATGCTCACACATTTAACTTTAATTAATTTTGCATTAGCTGATCATTTAGCTATTGATATAGAACAGGGATTTAATGTTCTAACAGGCGAAACAGGTGCCGGAAAATCATTATTACTGGATGCACTCTCTGCCTGCCTCGGGGAACGTACAGATACAAATTATGTCCGTTATGGTTCGGACAAAGCGGATATTACCGCGGTTTTCACCTATCAGAATAATAGTCCTGAAGCAAAATGGCTCCAAGACCATGAGCTAGATGATGATTCTGGGGAAATTCATTTACGTCGTGTTATTTTTGCAACTGGCCGTAGTAAGGCATGGGTTAATGGGCGCCCGAGCAGTCTATCTGAACTTAAAGAGTTAGGGCGTTTGCTGGTTCAACTCTATAGTCAGCACAGCCAGCAGCAGCTGCTTGAACCGCCTTATCCAAAGCATTGGCTAGATCGCTATAACAATTTTTATGCTGAAGCGAATGATGTCCGTGAAGCCTATAGCTCATGGCAACGTACCATCCGTTTGCACCAAGCAGCCCTAGACGCACAAGCAACCCGCCTACAACGGATTGGTACTTTAGAGCACCAAATTGAAGAACTCGAAGAGGTCATTCAAACCGACTATAAAGAAATTGAGCAAGAGTTTGATCGACTGAGCCATCATGAACATATCATGCAAGACTGTAGCTTTAGCTTAAATGTCTTAGATGAAGCTGAGCAGAACATTACCCAAGAAATATCTTCGATTATTCGCAGATTAGAGTCCCATGCGGGGCGCAGCGAACAACTTTCTGAGATCTATAATTCTTTACTGAATGCTCAAAGTGAAATAGACGATGCAACGGCAAATTTGCGTCAATTTATAGATCGTCAAAGTTTTGATCCCGAGCGAATGGAAGAACTCAACTCTAAACTTGAAGTCTTCCATCGTTTGGCACGTAAATACCGCACTCAACCGGAAACACTTAAAGAAGAATACGAAACTTGGCAAAGTGAGCTTGAGCAATTGCATCAACTTGAAGACCCAGAAACATTGGCAGAACAAGTTGAAAAATCGCATGAGGAATTTTTAGAAAAAGCTCAGCATTTAGACAATATTCGTCGTGAAGCTGCCGCTCCGCTTGCAAAACAATTAACTGAACAAGTGAAACCTTTAGCGCTACCAGAGGCACACTTCGAGTTTAAGTTCGAACCATTAGAGCAGCCAGGCGCAGAGGGTTTAAGCTTTATTCAACTTTTATTTACTGCCAATAAAGGTATTCCTCCACAACCATTGGCACGAGTGGCCTCAGGTGGTGAGCTTTCTCGTATTGCCCTCGTAATGCAAGTCATGAATGCAGAAAAAACTGAATCTGAAGTTTTGGTGTTTGATGAGATTGATGTCGGGATTAGTGGGGGTACCGCAGAAGTTGTAGGACGTTTACTTGCTGACTTAGCACAACATGTCCAGCTCTTATGTATTACTCACCAAGCACAAGTTGCTGCACAGTCTGATCAGCATTTATTAGTGAAAAAACAACAAACTGACCCAGCCAGCAGTACAATTGTAGAACTTGATGAAAATCAAATCATTTTTGAGTTAGCTCGCATGTCAGGTGGGGTTGAAATTAATGAAACAACCTTGCAGCACGCAAAACAATTACGCCAACTTAAATTTCAGGCTTCTTCAAATTAATAAAGAAAATGAGAGAAAAAGATTGGCGAAATCCGATTAACTCTTGTATGTTGATAAAAAGAACCTATATAGATAAAAGGGTCGAGAGGCCCTCTAGTGACATTTTTTGAGGGAGAACCGCTTAGGTGACCAAACAATATCTGACTCACCGTTGTCTGATTGCCCCGCCAGAAATGGCAGATGACTTTTTCGCAAACACTGTAATTTATCTTGCCCGTCATGATGAAGAAGGTGCTCAAGGCATTATTATTAATCGTCCTTCTGGTATTCAAATTAAAGAATTACTCAATGATCTCGACATTGAAGCAGACAATGTAAATCCACATGCGGTTTTACAAGGTGGGCCATTACGTCCTGAAGCTGGATTTGTTCTTCATACTGGACAACCAACATGGCATTCATCTATTGCTGTAGGTGAAAATGTTTGTATTACGACCAGTAAAGATATTCTAGATGCGATTGCCCATAATGAAGGCGTAGGTCGATATCAGATCGCTTTAGGCTATGCGAGCTGGAGCAAAAATCAGTTAGAAGACGAAATTACGCGTGGTGACTGGCTCATTTGTGATGCTGATATGGATTTGATTTTTAACCTGCCTTATGACGACCGTTGGGATGCAGCTTATAAAAAAATTGGTGTAGATCGTGCGTGGCTAGCATCTGAAATCGGACACGCTTAATGACCGAAACACAATCAAAATCGATTATGGCTTTTGACTTTGGTACTCAAAAAATGGGAATGGCGATTGGCCAGTCTTCAATTGAAAGTGCCAACCCTCTCCCTCTATTTGTTATGAAAGATGGCATCCCAAATTGGGATCAACTCTTAAAAATTGTAAAAGAATGGCAACCGAATTTATTTTTGGTTGGCCTGCCATTAAATATGGATGATAGTGAGTCAGAACTATCTACACGTGCCCGCAAATTTGCGAGACGTTTACGTCATCAAACCAACATAGAAACGTTGATGGTAGATGAGCGCTTAACTACACGTGAAGCAAGAGAAGAGCTAGGCTTTTACCAAGAACAAGGTCGAGCAAAAAAGCTCTCGGCTGATAGTTTTGCTGCTGCACTACTCATTCAGAGTTGGTATCGAAATCCAGTTGGATTAACGCCATAAAACAAAAAAAGCATGTAATTAAAACTACATGCTTTTTTTAATTAAATCATTTCGATTTTATTTTTCAACGATATGCACAGTCGCAGTTCGTCCAGAGACAAAAGCAAGTTCATTCTTCGGTGTTTCATCTAATACAATCTTCACAGGCACACGCTGTGCTAAACGAACCCAACTAAAAGTTGGATTTACATTAGCAAGAAGCTTCGAACTGCTTGAACGCTCACGATCTTCAATACCCGATGCAATACCTTGTACATGACCTTTAATTTTCTGGTTATCACCCATTAATTGCACAGTAGCCTGATCGCCTACATGAATACGATTTAACTTAGTCTCTTCAAAATAGCCCACCACATAGAGCTGTTTACGATCAAGTAATGCTGCAACAGCCTGCCCCACTTGAACATAGTTACCTGGGCGCATATCAAAGTTAGATAACGTACCATCAGCTGGAGCAATTACTGCAGCACGATGCATATTAAGCTCGGCTAAATGCAAATTGCTCGTTGCAACCTCAATGAGTGCCTGTTGTTGCTTAACAGTTGCCTCAGCCTGCTGAATTGCCGCTTGGAGTTGCTCATGCTCTGCAAGGGATTGATCACGTGTAGCAAACACTTGGTCTTGTTCTTGTTTAGAGATAGCGCCATCCATTAAGTTCGAGTAACGACCGGCATTTTTCTCGGCCAATTTGATATTACTGGCCGATTTAATCAAGTTCGCTTTTGCTTGTGCCAAACCCGCCTGCGCTTGGGCAAAGGCTGCATTTGCTTTTGCTAAATCCGATTTGGCCTGCTCTACATCTAAAGCTCGACGAGAAACATCAATTTTAAAGAGCACCTGACCTTTTTTTACAGTCTGGTTATCTTGAACCAATACTTCTGTGACAAGGCCAGCGACATCCGAAGATACTTGAATAACATCACCACGCACTCGACCATCGCGTGTCCACGGCGCTGCATTATAGTAGTTCCACAAATGCACAATGGTATAGACCGCCACCATTAATGCGACAATCAAAATTACTGGACGGATGACCTTTTTCAAATCCACCTGATTCATTTCACTCACCTAACTCAATCTTTAATTTCGCAATCATCTCTACGCACCCACCCCAACAAAAATTTGATGTATTACCAAAAGCAATAAAAGGTAAAAGCACAAATTGAAAATACTAGGTAATGCAATCCAGCCTTGTGCAATCCACTTGTTGGTCAAAGGACTTAACCCACGAAAACATATATATGCCAAGAGGGCTTGAACGAGCAAAGAAGGCACGTAAATACCATAAACATTAAACTCACCCATTTGCTGTCGCTCCTCTCAAGGTACTGTTCTCATTCATTTGATCTGATGAAACATGACACATGCTATAAGCAATATTGTTAAGTGAAATGAGTAATCTTTGTCGCATCGTCATATCTTCAATATTTGAAGCAAGCTGTTTTAATTCAAATAAACCGTGATGGATTTGCTCAACCAAAGCCACCGTATTATCTACATCATTTTCTTTAGCTCTAAACAGTTCATCCAGATTTTGTTGCAAATTTCCGATGCGATGAGCCAGTTCCGAATTTTGAGGAGTCTGATTTGCCAGTTCTTGTAATCTACTTAAATCGACAATACTGCTCGACTCAATCAATGCTTGATGAATTAAGGTTTTAATCTCATTAGATTGCACTACTTTACTGTTAAGAATTCCAATTCGGTCCAGCATACTGCGCAGGTGAACTTTAAAATCAAGACCATAAGGCAAGTAGATCGCTTGTCTCATTGCACGATAATGCAAGGCCAGAATACGGCTGGCACTCGTATCTGGAGACATTGCACGAACAACATCGATGACAACTAAAGACACTAAAACGCCTAAAATCATGGCAAAAGAACCATCAAGATAAGACACCGCATCCATGCTATAAGCATTGTGTAGATTCAGGCCCATCATGGTATTAATACCCAAAACCATGCCTACTGGCATAAGCATTTGATTGGCCATCATAGACACAGCAAACAGGAACATTGGCAATAAAACCAGTCCAAGTTCCCAGAATGTGGTGACATGAGGGAAAATACCAAATGCATAAACAAAGACTAAAACTGCTGAAGCAATACTGCCCCAGATAAAAATACGCAAAACCGGAACAGGATTATCTAAGGCCGTTAAAATACAGGCTGTTACTGCGCCCATTTGCGCCATCATAAATCCAGCTTTCCATCCCGAAATAATCCAGACCCCAGTCACAATAAATGTGATAAGGACTGCACTAATGCCACCTCGAATAGCTACACCATGGTCACGGTGTAAACTTGGATATTTGGTGGTCATTGGCGTAATGTTGTCAGGGATTTCTTTATTGCCTTGCTGAATTCTTTGCCACAAGACTTTAACCGCTAAAACATTGCTAATGAAATGGCGTACATCCATTTTCATAGCAGCGACCAAAACTTGCTGATGTGTAGAAGCCGATTCCATTAAACTCAAGAAATCACTTTCAAACTCATCTGGCAACTGCAAAATATTTTCATCAATAATTAAATCTTTTTGCTCCAGAAAATGTACAACATGCGCTGAGAGCTGTTGCAGTTTTTCTGAATGAGTTTCGATAAACCGAAGTTCTTGAAGCTGCTTAATACGTTCAGATAAAGCAACCAGATTCGCAACGACCATTGAGATTTGATGAAGCATTTCCTGCAAGGGTTTGGTCATGCCATGCAACTCACCCTTCTCATAACTCAAATGTACTGCCAAAGCATGAATATCTGTGGTGTCGCGAGTAATAGTGGCTAAAAGTTGAGTATTGTTCTGCTGAGGGTCAGCAGTTAATAAATTAGCAAACAAATTCTCTGTATCTTTAAGCGTTTTGATGACGCGCTGCTTAATCGCAGAACCAATGTGCATTGGAAGAATCGTGGCAGAAACCACAGCACTTGAAATCACCCCAATCGAAATCTCAATGACCCGAGCTAAAGCAATATCAAAAATATTGTATTGATCAATATACGTAATCGCATTGAAGACAATCATGGCTGTCGAGTAACCCGCCAGCATAAAAGCATAACTGCGTGGAGTCCGGTCAAGTAAAGACACATAAAGTGCAAACCCCACCCACAACGACAACACCACGGTAAACAACCAAGGTGTATTAATGAGATGTGGCGTTAGCGTTAAGGCAACCACTGCCCCCCCCATCGTTCCTATAACACGATAGACACACTTAGAGGACACCATCCCAGAATAAGGATTGGCAATAATCAGGACTGTACCAATCGACCACATCGGGTTAATCAGATCTAATTCAAATGAAACAAATAACGCCAACATTCCGGCAATAAATGTTTTTATTGCAAAGATCAGATCAAGCCTACTCGGGCGAAACGCCAGTATTTGCTTTAATAACATGAACTCATCTCAAATACAGATTTGAACTGATGAGCATGCCCTTCAATGTTCAATTGTCTTTCTAGAGACAACAAAACTTTGCCATTTGCCTAAAAGCAAATGAGATGAGGAGCATCCTTCAATACAATGATTTTTCCACATCCTGCCTGATTGGCCCAGATGATTTCAATTTGGGCGCTATTTAAACGGCCAAACTTTGGAAAGAAGAGGTATCAAGAAATTCGCCTAGAACCGACTAATTTCTCGATTAGATATTTTGTTTGGCAATTTTTTCAAAATAAAGGAATTTAGTCAACTAAAATATCTCTATTTGATAATTTGATATGTTTTTTAATTATCGTATATGATGTATTAGCCAAGAGAAGTTTTCTCTTTGACAGAGTAAAATACTCAAATCAGGCATTTATTTTAGAATTGAGACAAATTCTCTTTTTTTCTGTTATAAAAACTCAAAGATGACTCATTGTTAAAGGATACGAACAAGACACTATGGCAATTTCAAGTTTTGGCAAAATTTTAACCGTACTGGACTTATTTTCAGTTTCGCGTCCAGTCATTAATGTCGATATTATTTGCGAAGAACTTGGCTTGTCTAAACCAACCAGTTACCGTTACCTCAAAGAACTAGTGTCTACTGATCTATTAAAACGCATTAATGGGACATCTGGCGATTATACCTTAGGCTCAAAAATTGCAGTTCTTGACTATATATCTCGCACAACAGACCCATTAGTTCAAATCAGCACACCGTTTATGCGAAATATTGTAGAGCGCACCGAACTGTGCTGCTTGCTTACCTATTTAAATGATGACTATTGCATCGACATTCATCATGAAATATTTAAAGACACTGAACTACTCTCATATGGTCGAGGCTGCCCAAGACCGATTTACGTTGGGTCATCTCCAAAAACGATGGTTTCGCATTTAAGTAAACAACGGATGCAAGATTACTATCTTCGTTATCAGCAAGAATTAAAACAATCAGGTTTTGCTGAAGATGAACCGAGCTTTATTCAGCGTATGCGAAAAATTAAAAAACAAGGCTTCTATTTCTCACAAGGTGAGATTGACCCAAATGTTTCTGGGCTTGCCGTTCCAGTACGTTTTTCGAACAAAGAAGTACCTTTAGCTTTAACTCTAGTTGCCTCTAAAAATCGTTTTGATTTTTTAAATGTTGAAAAGCTCATCGAAATTTTACAAGAAAATGCAGCACTTATTGAGCAGCGTTTTATGGAGTTATCGGAAAAAGGTGAAATCTAAAACTCCACCTTATGATAATTTAACCTTTTCTTACACTTTAAAATATTGAATATCTCACAATATTCTCATATTATGATTTTAGCTCCTATTGGTGATTCTTTTCATCAGCAGCTCATCAATAGAAGCATCCCCCTCAGAGGAATAAGCTCATGTTGCCATCATGGGCTTTTTTCTTGCCCAATTTTTATAAGAAGTGAAATTGCCGGAAAGTAAGATTAATACGTGGTTGTAGAATTTTTGTTGAACGATTTAAACGATGTTGCCAATATTGTTGAGTTTCACCACGCATCACAATGAGTTGACCTGGTTGGAGCCACAATTCAACTTTCTCTTTACTTTGAATATGTCTAAAAGAAAATTTGCGGGTAGCACCAAAGCTTAAAGAAGCGATTGTTGTGGTTTTTGCCAAAGACACATCCGAATCACTGTGCCAAGCCATACCTTGAGTTCCATCTTCATAGAGATTTGCTAAGCAAGAATTAAATTTCTCTGAAAGTATTTGCTCTACCTGTTGTTTTAATTTGGCGAGTGCTTTGTCCCAGGGCAACGAATCACGTGCGACACCTGAATATTTATATTGATAGTAATCATCTCCATACCATGCAACTTTTCGAGCTGTAATAAAGTGCTTGCCATACAACTTAGCCTCGTCATGTTTCCACGCGAGGTGCTGGTAAAGATAGTGAAAATATTGTTCAGCTTCTTCTGGGCTTAAAATACAACCATAGTCCTGAACTTCACCATCGTAGGGTAATAAATTCTCACAAGGCTCTGGAGAAAATAAATCCAAGGTCATACGGTCTCTCCATGTTGCTTTGACATCTCCCAAGCTAACAATGCCAATTTACGCCCCTTTTGCCAATGATATTCTCCGACCATTCCTGTTGCGCGGATCACTCGATGACAGGGAATCAAATATGCAATCGGATTTTGTCCAATTGCGGTGGCAACGGCTCGAACTGCTTTAGGTTTGCCAATTTGCTCAGCAATATCTTGATAGGTTCGTAATTGACCTTCTGGAATGGTCAGTAAAGCTTCCCAGACTTGCAACTGGAATGGAGTTCCAGCCAAATTAAGAGGAAGTTTCTGCTGTAAGTGTTCTGAAAAATCTTGTTCGAACCACTCTGCAACTTGTTGATGCCAAATCGGTGACTGATTTTTCAATTGGGCTTTTGGAAAATACTGTTTAATTAAATCTTCAATATTGTCGTGAGTTTCGATAAACCGTATAGAACATATGCCTTTTTCACTACTTACCACCAACAGCTCACCAAATGGACTGGTCTCAACCGAATAATTAAGAATCACGCCTTCGCCTTGCTGTTTATACTCACCAGGTGTCATCCCTTCGAGCTGAATAAACAGATCGTGCAAACGACCAGTACCCGACAAACCAGTGTTTAAAGCAGTTTCTAATAAGCTTCGCTTTTGTAGCAAATAATATTTAGCCTGCTGCAAACTCATATATTGGACAAATTTTTTCGGGCTAATACCCACCCATTCCTGAAACTGACGTTGGATATAACCTGAACTTAAATTCATATGGCTCGCAACATCGTCCAGACTCGGTTGTTGGTCTAGATGTTCATATAAATATTCAATTACATTGGCAATTACAGCAAATTGCCGAGAAGAAAGCATTTGCATGTGTCACCTCCTTAGCACTTATATCTTACATTAAAGTAGCTAAAGCCCCATGACGACCCGATTCTTGCACTTTTGAAAATAAAAAAGCCTTTCATTATAGAAAGGCTTAATCATTCAATCTGAGCTTAAGGTTGCTTTAAATACGGCCAAGCTGCTTTAAGGTAAATAAACATTGACCATAAAGTTAAAATGACTGCTGTATATAACAACGCATAAGCCAACATTTCTAAAGGCTGCCAATTGAGTAAGAACACACTAATGGCAATCATCTGAAAAGCTGTTTTATATTTGCCTACTGTCGATACAGCTACACTCGTTCTTGCGCCAAGTTCTGCCATCCACTCACGTAAAGCAGAAACTGTAATTTCCCGTGAAATAATGACAATTGCCGCAAAAGCCATTGAAATGGTTGGATTCCACTGCACCAAAACAATAAGTGCTGCCGCCACCATGAGCTTATCTGCAACTGGATCTAAAAAACGGCCAAATGCTGAAGTCTGGTTTAAAGTTCGTGCCAAATAGCCATCAAACCAATCGGTAATAGCAGCCAACACAAAAATAGCCGTTAAGATAATATGACGACTCATATTTCCTGCTTGCTCACCAATACCCATTGCAGGCGGCCAATACGCAATCACCAAAAATACAGGAATAAGCGCGATACGCGCCAACGTTAGGATATTTGGGATATTCAGGATTCGCCCTGTGGTCATAAACACCGCCAATTTAGTCTTCATGCATCTTGTAACAGACAAAAATACATTCTTCAATATTGTATCTATCTGTAACAGCCACTTTATACGAAATATACGAATCGAGGAAGTGGACTGCTTAAGTAAATACCGTAACAGTTTGCCGTAAAATTGCAATTAAATGATCATTTTGGTCCCAAAGATGGGCATATTCCGTGGAATAACCTTCACCAGCATATTCAGTCACCACTTTATATTTAAACCAGTCACATAATTGATGTGGAAATGGATGGACATAGGTAATGTGCCAAGTTAAAGAACTTGCAGGAGCAACTTGTTTAAACATCGGCAATACACCAGGTGGCCAAATATCCATCAAAACAATTAAATCTGGCAATGTCATTTGACGATTTTCATGCCTCTCTGGAGAGAACCTTGACCATCCTCCAAAGTCAGCATACTGACTTCCTGTAACAGGATAATGACCTTCTGCCCAGCATACATCAAAATGTTGATAGCATTCTGGCATTTGTCTAGCAAAAGGAATCGGCTGTAAATCTTCAGGTGGTGCATAAATTGGCACAATAGGTTCTTGCCGTACTTCAATATTCGACGCACGAGGCACACCAAAGCTTGCGACCAAAATAGTTTGTACCGCGCCATCTTGCCATAAACGGGTTTCAAGTGTAGTGACCGACTTTCCTTCCCTTAAAATTTCAACAGTCAATTGAGCAGGCCCCTGCTGAACAGGCCCCACAAAAGTAACACTACAACTTAATAATCTTTTATTTGGATCTTGAATATTGGCGCATGCTTTTTGCATCAGCAATCCCGCAACAAGACCGCCAAACACTGTTCGTCCTTGCAACCACCCTTCAGGTATTTCAATCCATTCCTTTTGTTTTATTTCTTCAAACAATTGCAGCAAAGACATTCCTTTCCCTAAAACAAAAGTGTTATTAGGGACGATCTTTCCTCATTTTGTTTAGAATGTGAATGGTCAATCCTTTAGTAATTGGCGAGCTATTTTGTCACTCCGCCTTTAAAACGATGCTTATTCATGCAGAATTTTATAAATCGTTCGAGCCATCATTTCACCAAAACCAGGCACAAGCGTGAGCTCTTTTTCAGAGGCTTTTAAAACACCTTGAATCCCACCAAAATGAGTTAATAAATCTCGACGGCGCTTTGGACCTAATCCTGGAATCGCTTCTAAAACTGAAGTGCTACGGCGTTTATCACGTTTAGCTCGGTGTTTAGTAATTGCGAAGCGATGGGCTTCATCACGCACCTGCTGAATTAAGTGCAATGCTTTATTGTCCTCTGGCAACTGGATTTTCGTGCCATCTGTAAAATGTAGGGTCTCAAGGCCCGGTTTACGCCCTTCACCTTTCGATACCCCCACCATAAAAGCATCGAGCCCAAGCTCTTGCATAACTTCCATCGCCATGTGAAGCTGACCTTTACCACCATCAATTAACAACAGATCAGGCAATATGGCTTTTTTATAGCGTCGTGTTAAGGCTTGGCGCATAGCAGCATAGTCATCGCCTGCGGTAATATCTTGAATGGCAAATTGGCGATAATCACGCTTACGAGCACCACCTTGGTCAAACACCACACACGAGGCAATTGGAGCTTCGCCCATGGTATGGCTAATATCAAAACATTCGATGCGATCAACGGGTCTTCCAATCACTTGCTCTAACTGATGGAAACGTTCATTGAGTTCTAAATGGTTACTCAACTGCCCCTTAATTGCATGTTGAACATTCATTTCGGCTAACTCTAGCCATTCAGCACGAGTTTCTCGAACATTACTCTTAATCTGAACCTTTTTGCCAAACTGCTGTGCCAATGCTTCTTCTAATTCTTTACGGTCAGGCAATGCAATGTTCACAATCAGTTCATTGGGTACTTCATCTGCAACCTGAAAGTAAAAGTTTGCCATAAAGTCACTCAGCATTTGCCCAAGATCATCACCAAGCATGTCAGGGAAATAGCTTTTTCCACCTAGCATTCGCCCATTGCGTACATACATAATCTGCACACACGTCACGCCAGCCTGATAAGCAATCGCCAGAATATCCGCCTCACCTTTGACTTTAAACACAGCTTGTTGCGCTTGAACTTCACGAAGCAAAGATAGACGATCACGGTAAAAAACAGCTTTTTCAAATTCAAGTTCAGCTGCTGCTTGTTCCATTTTGGCAATGAGCTCTTGATTAAGCTCTTTGGTATCACCTTGCAAAAAACGAATACTATTATTAATGTCTTCTTTATAATCTTCGGGTGAAATCAGCCCTACACAAGGTGCCGAACAACGCTTGATCTGATATTGCAAACACGGGCGCTTGCGCTGTGCAAAGTAGCTATTTTCACACTGACGTACATTAAAAAGCTTTTGTAGAACGAGTAAAGTATCACGGGCACTATAGGCACTTGGATAAGGTCCAAAGAACTTACCAATTTGGTGCTTCCCTTTGCCGCGACCACTAGCAAGCCGAGGATAGGGCTTATCTGCCGATACAAAAATATAGACATATGACTTATCGTCCCGCAGCATGATGTTATAAGGCGGACGATGCTGTTTAATTAAATTTTGCTCAAGGAGTAGTGCTTCAGTTTCTGAACGAGTGACTAAAGTTTCAATATCATAAATTCTGGCAACTAAGGCCTGAGTTTTAGGATGCTCAATAGTTTTAACAAAATAACTCGATACCCGATTCTTTAGGTTTTTCGCTTTGCCGACATATAACAATTCTCCCTCTTTCCCTAGCATTTTATAAACGCCTGGAAGTTGGGTCATATGGGCTAAAATTTTTTCAATATGGGGACGAGCGTTTTGATTCACTATCGGCAGACATGGCTTAATACTGAATACCTAATGTGATGTTTTCAACCTGAGTTTTCAAGTGCTTTACTGTGCCACAAGCCAAATTTGGAAACAGATTTGGATATGCCCCGACAAATTATGTCGTACTTGCTTAAGAATCGAGACGATAATAGCTATATTTCACGTCTTTTTCTTTATAGACCGCATAGGTTTTTTGACGAAAATCTGAGAACCAGCCATTCCCTGTATATCCCGCAATATGACCATATGTGTGGCCACTTGTTCGCTCAATAATATAAATATCGCCTTCTTGAGGACGATTAAAAGCAGGTTTAATTTTCTTATAACCATTCTTCTCAAGCGTATGTCCCCAGTCTGAAGCTGCTACCGGATGCTTAGACACATCTGCGCCTGCTGCTTGTAAAGCAATGCGAATATTCTTGGCGCATTTCTCTTTACTATGGTTGGCAGATATACTTTCAAGCTTACTTGAGAACTTATGCAAATTAATATTTTGATCTTCAGATTGATGACTTTTCACATCAGTTTTTTTATGTTTTTCAGTCGTCGAAGCTGCTTGTCTTAACATCACTTTCATTTTTAAATCATCTTGAGAGCTTTCTTCTTTTCTCTCTGCGATATGATGAACATGTGCATGAACTGCGTGATGAGCATGAGCCATTTTAAAACCTACTTCCGCTAACCAGTCTTCGAAAAAACCGCGCCATTGTAGAATCAAAATTGCTCTTTGGCTTTTAATAGTTGTAACAAATTGCCCGCACTGTGAAATGAGTCACAAAATTTAATAAAGGTTAATTTCTATGAATACCAAAGAATTTGTCAAAGAACTTATAAATACTATTTCAGACGAATATATCGATACTTATAAACAGATTTACTCATCTACTTTAATCGATAATAAAATTAAAGAAGATCCCTACTGGTTTGATGCTCTCACTTTTTATCAATCTTTATCTCAAAAAGATAAGGAAACCTTATTTAAAATCATTAAACAGACGACTATTGATACTACAAGTATAATTCTAGGTATTATTGATGGTCCTGTGACCTTAAATCAGATCCCTGGTGACTTTACGCTGACATATACAGAAAATGAGAAGACAGTAATTTTAAATGGAGATCTACAGGATGAATTCCTTACCAAAATAAAAGAAAGAGACATATCACAATGATATATAATGAATTATAGCAATGGAAATATAATTATGAGATTAAAACAAAAGCTTATTTATAAAAACTCGAAAAACGAGAAAATCAAATTAATAATCGAACCTTGGGCAGAAGAATATAATATTGAATCAAATTCTGAAGTAGAGATTATTGTTGAAGGCGATATAAAAAAAGGATATTTAATGATTGAATCAGAGATAGATCGCGTTATCATCTATGGTTGGCAAGGAAGTCTTATTCAAGTCTTCAAAAATGGTAAAATTATTGACTAATGATTTTATTAATAATCTATTCCTTATAACAGGTTATTTTAGCTTAAAACAAAAAACGCCCTTTCGGGCGTTTTAATTAAAATATATATGGTCGAACAAAAATCAGGAAGAAAATCCCAAGCATTAATAACCATTTTAAGAAGTAATACAACTTACGGTTTTTAGCTTTTAATGCTTTAGCTTTAATGCGAATTTGATAAACATAACCAAAAGCTTTATTTAAACCACCTGTTTGGTCACCTGTTTCATTCGGTGAACTTGCAGCAGTCATTACTTTACGACCAAACCAATGATTGAAACGTTCCATCCATTTCACTTTCATTGGACGTTCAACATCTGCAAAGAAAATAATGCGGTTTTGATCCGTCTTATTTTCAGCATAGTGAATATAGGTTTCATCAAACACGACACTTTGACCATCTCGCCAAGAGTATCTTTCACCATCAACATCAATAAAACAACGATCATCATTTGGCGTAATTAAACCCAAGTGATAACGCAGTGAACCTGCATATGGGTCACGGTGTCTTACCAAACGACTGTCAGGTGCAAGCTCGGTAAACATTGCGGCTTTAATTGTCGGCAATGTTTTAAGAAGAGCTGTGGTTTTTGGACAAAGCTCAGCAGCAGACGGATGGCTTGACTCGTACCATTTTAAGTAAAAACGCTTCCAACCTGTTTTAAAGAATGAGTTAAAACCTAAGTCGTTATATGTACTTGAAGCTTTGATCCCACCTTGGTCATATAAAGCTTTTGCTTCATCACGAATCATTTCCCAATTTTCATCCAACACTTTTAAATCTTTAAAATGCTGGGTGTCGATATAAGGCTGATTCGGCACCTTTGAAAAGATGTACATTAAAAAGTTAATCGGTGCGAGCAAGGTTGAATGGTCAAAAAATTGACGATAAAACGAGTGACGCACTTTACCGCGATGCTGGATATACAATGCCGATATCACAAAAATCGCTAATATGATCCACTTAATCATATTGCTACTCTATTCAAAAGATTAGGGGTAACTTCACCTTATATTTAAGGCAATAGAAACCGGAAGTTTATTTAATTGGCACAAATTTTAACAAAATTGACTTATAAAAAGCGAATGTAAAAAAAATAAGTCAAATAATAGGTCTCATATTTTTATAAGAAATAAAAGAAGCCTCGGTGTTTTTTCAACACTTTAAAAAGTTAAAACTTGTTGTTATTTTTATTCGCTTTTTTAAGATAAAAATTGAACAATTGACTTTTTTGACAAAAAATTAACTTTTGAATTTTCTTATTTTTTATAAGAAATCTTGATACTTCCAGAGCTTTATAAAGAAAAATTTAAAGCAAAACAAAAGCCTTGGATTAGCAGCTATCTTTATGATTTCTTTTATGCATTTAATACAGATGAATTGAATAATAAATAAGATGACCCTTGCGTCACGGCTTGATACAACTTGTCAGGTTTTTTTTAGATATAGTTATCGTAAGATTAGCGAAGCATAAATGTGTACCAAAGCTGTGCACACGCTTCATAACATCAACTTAGAAGTCCTCCAAAACCAAGGAGATCAGGCATGATCCACGCTGGCAATGCCATTACCGTCCAAATGCTTTCGGACGGAATTGCAGAATTCCGCTTTGACTTACAAGGTGAGTCGGTCAATAAATTTAACCGTGCAACAATTGAAGATTTCCAAGCTGCTATTGCTGCGGTAAAAGCAAATAACGATATTAAAGGCTTAGTTGTTACGTCTGGCAAATCAACATTTATTGTTGGGGCAGACATTACCGAATTTGGTGAAAATTTCGCTCAAGGCGAAAAAGCGATTGTTGACTGGCTTATGCCTGTTCACGAAATCTTCAATAGCTTTGAAGATTTAGAAATTCCAAAAGTTGTTGCTATTAACGGTATGGCGTTAGGCGGCGGCTTTGAAATGTGTTTAGTGTGTGACTATCGTGTGATGTCAGAAGCTGCACAAGTGGGCTTACCAGAAATTAAACTTGGTATTTACCCAGGTTTTGGCGGTAGCGTACGTTTAAGCCGTGTTATTGGTATCGACAACGCGGTTGAATGGATGGCAATGGCTGCTCCTAAAAAACCAGCTGCTGCACTAAAAGATGGTGCTGTAGATGCGGTTGTAGCTGCTGATAAATTACTTGAAGCTGCAACTGATTTAGTGAAGCAAGCAATTTCTGGTCGTTTGAACTGGAAAGCAAAACGTCAAGAAAAACTTGATGCTGTAAAATTGAACCCACTTGAACAAATGATGGCTTTCAACACAGCAAAAGGTGCTGTACTTGCTAAAGCAAATCCTGCTCAATACCCTGCTCCAAAATTATTACTTGATTCATTACAAGCAGGTGCAAGCCTTGCGCGTGACGAAGCATTAAAAGCAGAAGCCGAAGGTTTTGCTAAAGCGGCGATTACTCCACAAGCTGGTGCATTGATTGGTTTATTCCTCAATGATCAAGTTGTTAAGAAAACTGCTAAAAAACATGAAAAAGGTGCGCACCCAGTAAACCAAGCAGCTGTACTTGGCGCTGGTATCATGGGTGGTGGTATTGCTTACCAAGCGGCAAGCAAAGGCACACCAATCATCATGAAGGATATTGGTAACCCACAACTTGCACTAGGTATGTCAGAAGCGAACAGCTTGTTAACTAAACAAGTTGAACGTAAGAAAATGAAACCTGCGCAAATGGGTGAAACCCTTGCACGTATCCGCCCTACTTTAAGCTACGATGAGTTTAAAGAAGTTGATATCGTGATCGAAGCGGTTACAGAAAATCCAAAAGTTAAAGAAATCGTTCTTGCAGACACTGAAAAGCATGTTCGTGAAAACACGATTATTGCGTCTAACACGTCTACAATTTCAATTACACGTTTAGCGAAAGCATTACAGCGTCCTGAAAACTTCGTTGGTATGCACTTCTTCAACCCAGTTCACATGATGCCGCTTGTAGAAGTAATTCGTGGTGAAAAGACTTCTGAAGAAGCGATTGCGACTACTGTTGTTCTTGCTCAAAAAATGGGTAAAACACCAATCGTTGTAAATGACTGCCCAGGGTTCTTGGTTAACCGTGTATTGTTCCCTTACTTTGGTGCATTTGACCTTCTTGTAAAAGACGGCGCAGACTTCCAGCAAGTTGACAATGTAATGTCTAAGTTTGGCTGGCCAATGGGTCCTGCTTACCTCATCGACGTTGTTGGTATCGACACGGGTGTACATGGTGCAGAAGTCATGGCTGAAGGTTTCCCAGACCGTATGAAGCCAGACTTTAAAGGTTCAATCCAAGCAATGTACGAAGCTAAACGTCTTGGTCAAAAGAACGACGTTGGTTTCTACAAATACGAACTCGATAAGAAAGGCAAGAAAGCAAAAACTGTTGATCCAACAGCGTATGAAATCATTGCTCCTTTCGTAACGGGTGAAAAACGCGAGTTTGATAACCAAGAAATCATTGACCGCATGATGCTTGCTTTCTGTAACGAAACAGTTCGTTGCTTAGAAGACAACATCGTTGCAACTGCTGCTGAAGCAGACATGGCAATGATTATGGGTGTAGGTTTCCCTCCATTCCGTGGTGGTCCATGTCGTTATATCGACCAGACAGGTGTTGCTGAATATGTTGCGCTTTGCGACAAATATGCACACTTAGGTAAGGCTTATGAAGCGCCACAAATGTTGCGTGACATGGCTGCTAACAACAAAAAATTCTACGGTTAAGGAGCAACGTGAATGGCTACTTTAAATCCACGTGACGTTGTCATCGTTGATGGCGTACGTTCTGCAATGGGTAAAACCAAAAACGGTATGTTCCGCAATGTACGTGCTGACAGCTTATCTGCTGAGTTGGTTCGTGCGCTCGTTGCTCGTAACCAGTTTGACACCAATGAAGTTGAAGATCTGATCTGGGGCTGTGTAAACCAGACTTTAGAACAAGGTATGAACATTGGTCGTAACATCGGCTTATTGGCTGACTTACCAAAAACTGTAGCAGGTCAAACTGTAAACCGTCTTTGTGGTTCATCTATGCAAGCACTTCATACTGCTGCTGCACAGATTGCAACCAACCAAGGTGATATCTTCATTATTGGTGGTGTGGAGCACATGGGCCACGTAGGTATGATGCATGGCATCGACCTAAACCCTGAAGCATCTAAACACTATGCTAAAGCATCTAACATGATGGGCTTAACTGCTGAAATGTTAGGTCGCATGAACGGCATTAGCCGTGAAGAGCAAGACGCATTTGGTGTTGAATCTCACCGCCGTGCTTGGGCTGCAACTCAAGAAGGTCGTTTTAAAAACGAAATCGTTGGTGTTGAAGGTCACGATGCAAATGGTTTTAAAATCCTTTGCGACATTGATGAAGTAATTCGTCCAGATGCAAACCTTGAGTCGTTCAAAGCACTACGTCCTGTATTCGATCCGAAAGGCGGTACGGTAACTGCTGCTACATCTTCAGCGTTGTCTGACGGTGCTTCTGCAATGTTGCTTATGTCTGCTGAGCGTGCACAAGCGTTAGGTTTAAAACCACGCGCTGTAATTCGCTCTATGGCAGTTGCAGGTTGCGATGCTGCAATCATGGGTTATGGTCCAGTTCCAGCAACTCAAAAAGCGCTTAAACGCGCTGGTTTAACGATGGCTGATATTCAAACTATCGAGTTAAACGAAGCATTTGCTGCTCAAGGCTTATCAGTAATGAAAGGCTTAGGTATTTATGACAAGCAAGACATCATTAACTTAAATGGTGGTGCGATTGCTTTGGGTCATCCACTAGGTTGTTCTGGTGCGCGTATCACCACTACGTTGTTGAACGTAATGGAACAACAAGATACTCAAATTGGTCTTGCGACCATGTGTATCGGCCTTGGTCAAGGTATTGCAACAGTAATCGAACGTGTTTAATTAACACCAAGATAAAAAAATCCCCGCTCAATGCGGGGATTTTTATTTTAACGGCCTTTTAAACCGTCTTGAATTTGCTGCTGTAAATTTATGAGGTCATTAAGGTTTACTTTCATCGTACCCTCACGATAAGCATCGACATTACTGCGATTAATATTCAAAGGTCTTAACATTTCAAAGATACCATTGGTTGGATCAGAAGACTGTATTCCACCCGCTACCGCTAAAATGTATTGTTGTAAGAATGGAGAAAGTTGAGACAAATCAGGTTGTGCCATAACTGGCTGATAATCTACCGTAGTCATGCCTTCAGGGACTAAAGCATTCTGTATATCATTATGAATTTTATACTCACGGTGTTGCAAAGCCTGACGCACTTTTTTATCTTCTTGGAAGGGTACAAATCCCACCTCTTCACGTAGCTCAGATTCAGCCATAACGCGAATTGTCGGTAAAGTAGCCACTTCTTCTGCTTGAACAGTCGGTAAACCCATAAAAGCAAATGCAGCAATGAAGGCTGATTGTTTTAGAAAGTTCATAACTTGCTCCAAAAATCACTCACCCTATTTCAACTAAAAGATGATGATTAAATTAAAAGTATCTATAAATAGGCTACAACAAAGTCGAATTTGATTCAGTAATGCTCAGATAAACGGTAAATATAATTAAATTTTTTAATGTAATAGTAAGGAACTTCATAAAAAATATTTTAGAAATTAGTCTGAAAGTAGCTAAGTCAGATCATATTGTTAGATTTAAATACTACGATTTTTTGTTTATAGTCAGCCTTTTATAAATCCATTGAATTCAATAGAAATAATGAAATTTAAAATATTAAATCAGAACATTGTCATGAGCTGCCTACTTGTCAGTTCCCTTCTCACTGGTTGTGCAAGTAATCGAATTATTGGTGAAAACACGCGAGAGCTATTTACAAAATATGACGCAGGCCATGAATGGATCACTTTAGTTGAAGATGATGTAATCGCATTCGGTAAACCATCCATATCCTTACCCAATGAACCTGAAGATAGTATTGTTATCGCAGGAAAAAAATATAGTTATGTCATTAATAAAGGTGGTAACGATTTCATTAAATTAATTAGCCAGCTAAATTCACAATATATTCAAATAAGTAATGAGTTAGACTTTAATGCCCCAGCTTCAAATAGTAACCGTTTTTACGGACATATTAGATTCTCTTACACCCCACCTAATGGAAAATTGAACGAGAAAGAATCAGCTTTATTTAAACAATATGGTGTAGTTCCATGTGGCTGTGCAAAGAAATTAGAACCACATAAATTTGATTTAAATCTTGAAGGAACTGTTTATCCTCCTGTAAACAATCTTAAAACAATAACCCCTTTATCCAAGCCATATCACGTTAAAATCCAATATCTTCACGATAAGAGCGGAAAAGTTCCCTTATCCACTAAGGAGAAACTAGCAAATTTACCACTGCTTCCGTTTACCTTAACTTTCGATATTATCGCTTTACCTGCGAAAGTCATGGGTATCATTTACCAACCTTAATAGACTACGGATAAGAATTACAAACTTTCAATAAAGATTAAAAAATCCCCGCTCAATACGGGGATTTTTATTAATCATTTAACATCTCTTTTAAAGAATTCACGACTTGTGGAAACGTCGTATAACCTTCTCTACCCAAAAAGTGCCCACCATTAGGAACCGTAATGTACGGCGCATCAATTTCTTTCGCCAATTGAATCGTCAGTTTTGGTGGAACCAAATCATCATTATCAGACAAATACACCAGCTTTTTCTTTATGTCCTTAAAATAGTTCGTATCGACTTTACTTTTTGTTATATATGCATCGAGTGGAGAAAAATCTGAAATTGGACCAGAAAATCCAGATACTAAAATCATTCCACCAATATTTTGGTAATCGTGCCTTTGTAAAAAGTGCAGTAACGTAATCACTCCTAAACTGTGCGCAACAAAATAGGTATTCTCATCCACCTTAGGGATCTGTTGATCTAAAACCTTCTGCCAAGCATCCACATCTGGATGCTCAGAATCTGGAAATGGAATTAAGGTAACAGTCGTATGTTCATCTTCTATTTGATGTTTTAAATCTAAAAACCAATGATCATCTATAGAAGCAGAGTAACCATGGAGCACAAATATTTGACGCATGTTCTTCTCCTGAAGTTCAAGTGTTTTGGCATTTGCAACAAATGACATTAATCCGAATAACACCAATAAAATGAGTTTTCTGATCATGGAACAAGTACCATTTTGAAATATACAAACATGCTAAACTATGACACCACTGTTAAGGTCAACCCCATTTTATGAACCTTGCCAAAGTTGCCGAACTCACAAAAGTCAGCCCGCGTATGCTGCGTTATTACGAAAGTTTAGGACTTATACAGCCTCATCGGGCGAGTAATAACTATCGAAGCTATACACAAAAAGACATTGAAAATATTAAGAAAATTAAAATATTAAATGATGCAGGCATGCACTTAAAAGACATTCAAGCCTTACTGCCTTGTTTTGATTTAGATGAACGCGTATTTACGCTGTGCTCAGTGGTTCAAGAAAAACTGCAAACTGAACTCATGCATGTGTCTGAACAATTAAACAAACTACAAACTTCTCAAAGTTTATTACAATCTTTTTTAACTAAAGGAAAAGCCGAGAGCACCAAACCATAATTTTTGATGCTCATGCTACGCTTATTCTTTTAAATCTCCTTCGAGTGCAGCTACATTCTTTTTCTTAATTTTTTCAATTTTTGCATTCAGTTTTAGAACATCTTGGTAAAGCCCATTAAACTTTTTGACCTGAGCATTTTCATGGAAAAGAATCATCTGATCTTTCTTCTGCCATTCATAATTTTTTAGAAGCTTAAACATTTCTTCTGCTTTATCTAAAATTTGTAGCTCAATCATAAAAATTGCATGATCTTGATCAGCTTTTTGCTGAGTTCCTAATTTCATTTCAAGAAGTTGTCTCATCTCTGCATCGACAGATAATTCCTGAACTTTTGCTAAGAAAGTTTTATGAATTTTTTCATATTCAGTTTGATACTGATCTGAAGCCATACGGACAGCAGCTAACATCTTCTCGGTTTCTACAAACTTTTGCTTTTTATCAAGATCTAGACGGTCAACATTTAAAAAAGTATCCCATTTTGCCGCCTTTAACTCTCTTAAATATGCATTTCGTGCATTAATATTTTGAATCCAATAACTTAAAAGAAATTCTGAAATTTGCTTATAGTGTCCTGCCAACCGTTTATCGTGAATATTAAGCTCGACAGGTTTAGACCAGTCTTGCGCTTGTTCATAAAGCTGGTTCATTTTTTCAGTCATGACGACATCAAACATTTGGCTACTGTCTTTGGCCTGCTGCTGTTTGATATGTTGATAGGTGAAAAAAACAATGCTTGTGATAACAATAAGACTTGCTATCGCAATCAAAACTCGGCGCATACACACCTCCTATTTCCCTTCTTATAGTTTTGCTCTTTATAGTTATAAAATAGAGCTTATTCTTCTTTATATGCCATTTATTTCACAATACGCAACACTGTATTCGCTACTCAAAGCTTTAAATCCTTGTGCATCATCCCTATTATGATGGGTAATTAAAATTTATGAGATTCTCCCATGCGTGTTGATGTCTGGTCTGATGTAGTTTGCCCTTTCTGTTATATCGGCAAAAAACGCCTTGAACATGTAGCTGCGGAAGCAGATATTGAGCTTGAAATTCACTGGCATAGTTTTGAATTAGATCCTGATGCGCCAGCAAAACATGACACTTCAAATACTGAGCGTTTAGCTAAAAAATATGGCCGTACCTATGAAGAGATGGAAGAAATGGAACGCAATATTGCGGCCATGGCTGCCTCTGAAGGTATTGATTTCCAATGGCAAAAGGCGAACTCAGGCAATAGCTTTAATGCACACCGTATTATTCACCTTGCGCAAAGCAAAGGCTTAGGCAACCAAGCAAAAGAAGCTTTTTTCCATGCTTATATGACCGAAGGTCTGGCAATTGGTGAACGTGAAGTTGTAGAAGAAATTGCTTCTCGTATTGGTCTTGATAATGCGGAAGTTGAATTTGTATTAGATACAAATGAGCTATCTGACTTTGTTCGTCATGACGAAAAGATTGCTAAAGAGCAGTTAAATGTTACGGGTGTGCCATTTTTTGTATTTGATCAACGAATTGCACTCGCTGGTGCTCAACCACGTGACGTCTTTTTAAAAGTCTTAGAGCAAGCACAACTTAAAGCAAATGCTGAAGCTGTTGAGCAAGATGATGCTGCTGTTTGTAATGATGAATCATGTGATATTCCGCAGAAATAAATCAATACAATTGAAAATGTGATGAAATCGTATGTTTTATCACCATTTTAGCAATAGAGCGTTCTAAAAAAAGAACTATCTAATTGTTTAAAATCAGTTTATGATTGCTTCTTAGAATATTCGCGCTGTAATGTTCTGTTTTTTATGTGTTTAATGATCGGAATTTGAAGTTTCCTTGATCTATCATCCCCCTTAATTGGGGGATTTTTTTTGGTTAAAAATAATCGCTACTAGCATAAACTTTTTCATTTATTTCAAATATGTAAAAAAAGTTAAATTTACTTAACTTTTGTGTCGTCCTCTTGATTTTATTAGAAAAATCAACAAAAGTGGAAACAACAACAAAACATAAAGATAGATATGAAAACATTTCACGTAATGCCTTATCGGCAGCTTTTTGCCCTTTTAACTCTTGGATTTGGTTCGGTATGCATTACTCATGCAGAAACGAGCTCTTCCTCTCAAAACCAACAAGTAGAAGGTTTGTCATCTGGAGTTCAAACCGAAGCTACAACAGATGAAAATCTGTTAGATCAGATCCCCCGTTGGGTAGATGCGACCCCCACCATTTTTCCAGAGCAGTCTAGTCAACCTATTGTTCCTCCTACCGAACAAACAGAAGATCAAACGTGGGTTGACCGTAAGCAAAAGAAAATTCGTAATTGGGCCGATCGTACTTCTGAAAAAATTGATAACTGGTTTGGTGAAGTCGATCCACAGAAACCTGCTACTGCAACCATTCGCGTGATGGTCGATAACTATTGGAATGAATACGATAATTTTGAAATTAAGCCCAGAATACGAGGCAGGATTAAATTACCAACGCTAGAAAAACGTCTAAGTGTGGTATTTGGTGATGATTCTTTAGATAACGAATTTAATAACAGTCCGGCCAATATTAACCAAAACCCAAATCAAGACTCCAATAAAAAGCTAAATGGTAAACAAACAAGAGATGACAATAGTTCTATTGCTTTGCGTTGGTCAGATTTCTCGAAAAAATTGCCTTTTGAAACAGATGCTGACTTAGGTATCCGTTCTGGAGACGATATTTATGTTCGTTTAAAAGCATCAAGAAATTGGCAACTCCGTAATGATTTTAAATTTTATGCTGAGCAAATTTATCGTTACGGCATAGACAGTGAAAACTACTTACGTACCAATCTTGAACTTACCCATGCCAGACCAAATCAACCGATTTTATCAAATCAGTTCAGCTTAACTTATGCCGATGATCAAGATGATGATCTAAGTTGGGAAAATAGGGTTTTCCGTGAACATAGTTTCTTTGCAAATAACCGTTTTAATTATGGTATTTATACAGGTGGTTATTACAACGACAATGACTTGCGTTTAAATAGTTGGGGACCATTTGTTTCATGGCGCCAACCTGTTTTACGTGAATGGTTCTTTGTTCAAGGAGATGTAAATTACTTTAATGATCACCGTGAAGATCGCAACCATTTTGTCAGTACATTCTTGCGCTTAGAAGCTCTTTTTTAAGCTACCAAACATCACCTTGGAACCCATCCAAGGTGATGAATAATAAAACACTTTTAAATAAATTTTTAAGCTTAGCCTTTTAAAGTATTGTTCTAATTTTTATTTTTGATTCCTTCTCCTTAAAAATGAATCAATTCTCCTCTTTTTCATTTCAGTACAAATCAGCTGCCTTAGTTTGTATTTATAGTTTCGGCGTATTGGCTTTAATTCCGCATACTCAATTTTTTTATAATACGTTCAAGCACCAACGGTCACGGCGTTATCCTTATTCTTCTACGAGTTTTACTAAAGTAAAAAGACAATCATTTTCACTCTCTCCTTGTAAAATAGAGACAAATGATGCTTTACCCGATGTTGCCTTAATTCAAGAACTAATGGCTGTATTTGGAAATGATACGTTATGGAAACGTGCGACTCAGCCTGAACAGACTTATAAAGCCTTTGGTAAGAAAAAGAAGAAAACCTCATCGACACAGGTTTCGACAACTAATCCACTGAGTGCAAGCTGGGCCACCATTTCAACTTGGATGCCTTTTGAAAATAATCTTGATTTAGGTTCAAACTCAGAAAACGATGTTTATGTACAATTTTTGGCAAAGAAAAAATGGAATTTAAGGCATAACATTAGTTTGGATACAGAACAGGTATTTCGCTACGGCTCTACTAGCCGGAACTACACCGAAACAACGCTGAACCTAACGCAAAAAATGCAAGACAACACTCTTTTCGCTAATAAATTTAATGTGAATAAGAGTGAAAATGAAGATTATAGTTGGGGAAATTGGACTTTCCAGCAGTATCAATTTTTAAAGGATAATCATCTTACTTATGGTGTCTATAGTGGTGGCGTATATACCAAAAATGACATTCGGCTAAATAGTTGGGGGCCTTATATTTCATGGCGCCAGCCTGTGTGGCGAAATTGGCTTTTTATGCAAAATAACCTTAACTTTTTTAACCATATTGATGATGATTCGAAACATCAGCTCAGCGTTCAAATGAATCTCGAAGCTAATTTTTAATCAGAAATTATCAAATTGTGGATAACTCTTTCTTTATCCACAAAAAAAGCCCCTGATAGTTCAGAGGCTTTTTTTAAACTGAATTATTTCAGCAATAAGCTATTAATACGTTTTACATAAGCTGCTGGGTCTTCCGGTAAACCACCTTCAGCAATAACAGCCTGATCAAAAATGACGTTAGCCAAGTCATCAAACTGTTCTGAACTTTCGAGTTTCTTCACTAATGGATGTTCAGGGTTAATTTCTAAAATTGGTTTGATTTCTGGTACTGCCTGTCCTGCTTGTTTAAGCATACGAATAAGTTGAGGTGATAATTCACCTTCACTTGTCACTAAACATGCAGGAGAATCAACTAAACGCGTCGTTACACGCACTTCTTGCGTTTTAGCTTTCAATGAGTCACTTAGTTTCTCAACAACAGGCTTAAACTGTTCAGCTGCTTGCTCAAGTGCCTTTTTCTCTTCAGCATCTTGTAAGTCACCTAAGTCAACCGCGCCTTTAGAGACATTCTTTAATGGTGTACCGTCAAACTCTTGAACAAAATTCATTGCCCATTCGTCAACACGTTCAGCCATTAATAATACTTCAATGCCTTTTTTCTTGAACAACTCAAGCTGTGGTGAGTTTTTCGCTGCCGCTAAGCTGTCAGCAGTCACATAGTAGATGGCTTTTTGGCCCTCTTTCATACGTGCCTTATAGTCAGCGAAAGAAGTTGTTACTTCATCATTTGTTGATGTCGCATAACGTAATAATTTTAAAATACGTTCGCGGTTACCAAAGTCTTCGCCCAAGCCTTCTTTAAGTACTGAACCAAACTCACTATAGAATGTCTTGAATTTTTCTTGGTCTTTTTCATCTTCCGATTTAGCCAAGCCATCAAGTACAGTTAATACGCGGCGTGCATTACCTTCACGAATCGTTTTAACATCACGGCTTTCTTGCAACAACTCACGGCTGACATTGAGTGGTAAATCAGCGCTGTCCACTACACCTTGCACAAAACGTAGATAATTTGGAATTAAATTATCCGCATCATCCATAATAAAGACACGTTTCACATAGAGCTTAATACCCGCTTTGGCTTCACGAGTAAAAATGTCATGCGGCGCTTTACTTGGAATATAAAGTAACTGCGTATATTCGGTACTACCTTCAACACGGTTATGCGCCCAAGCCAGTGGCGCTTCAAAGTCATGCGTTAAGTTTTTATAGAACTCAACGTACTGCTCTTCAGTCACTTCGCTCTTGTTACGTGTCCATAAAGCACTAGCTGAGTTAATTGCTTCCCACTCGCCAGTTTTGACCATTTGGCCGCCTTTAGGCTCTTCACCTTCAGCAACCTCTTCTTCTTGCCAAACTTCTTTTTGCATTTCAATTGGCAAGCTAATGTGATCAGAGTATTTATTAACGATCTGCTTAACTTTATAAGATTCTAAATAATCAAGCGCGTCATCACGCAAGTGAAGAATAATGTCGGTACCACGTGAAGCTTTATCAATTTGCTGAACTTCAAACTCGCCTGTACCACCACTAATCCAACGCACCCCTTCAGATGCATCTAGACCCGCACGGCGTGATTCCACGGTAATTTTATCGGCAACAATAAAACCTGAGTAAAATCCAACACCAAATTGACCAATCAACTGAGCATCTGCTTTTTGATCACCAGTCAATTTTGACATGAAATCTTTAGTACCCGATTTTGCAATCGTACCTAAGTTATCAATCGCTTCTTGCTGATTTAAGCCGATACCATTATCAGAAATCGTTAAAGTTTTATCTTCTTTATTTAAAATGACTCGTACATGTAAATCGGGATCATTTTCATAATATTCAGGATGATTAATTCCTTCAAAACGCAACTTATCACATGCATCTGATGCATTAGAGATCAGCTCGCGTAAGAAAATCTCAGGGTTAGAATAGAGAGAATGCGTCACTAAATGTAAAAGCTGTGCAACTTCCGCTTGGAAACTATAATTTTGTGATGCTTGTTCACTCATAAATCACTCCTTAAATTTTGAAGTCTGTTTGTTCTCGAATGCTTTATGAATGGAGTACTTCTAGAATTTTTCAATCCTGAATATTAAAAATTTTTACTCTAATTAAAATGGACCGTGGCTTAACACTCTATCTTGCAATATCGCGTCTAACTGCTGTTGTCGTTGTTGATAAGCTTTGCTAATACAACTTACACCAGCCGCACAGGCATTTCTTTTTTTCAGCCATTGCTGCTGAGCATCTTTTTGGTTGTCCCGCCCGCCCATTGGTAAAGCATGCAGAACAATTTGATAGGTCGTCGCCATTTTCACATCGGCATCATTTAAAGAACGGTTTTTACAAATACTTTTTTCCGTTTTCGTTTTTGCAGCATCACATGAGAAACTTGCGGCTTGCAAACTCTGTGTAAAAGCAATACCACTAAAAACAGCCAAACACATCGCTAATTTTTTGTTCATGATTTTATTCCCATGTTTTGTAATGAATAGAAATTAGTTTAGAAAAAAATTGGCATAAGATATGTATAAAACTGTCTGTTTTATGCTTTTTTTAGTGCAAATAAAATCCATAAAAAAACCTCACATAAAATATATGTGAGGTGCCTGAGTCTAGGTTTATTATTATATTTTTTCTATTTATTATTATGCTTAAAATTTATAGCTATAACCTAAAGTGTAAACAAATGGATTAATATCTAGATCAAACTTAGTCCCATCATTTAAAGTAACTTCTGGGCTTAAATCAGCATAACGAACATCTACAAATACTCCCCAGTTTTTAGCATCCGCAGGTTGGAAATTAAAACCAACTTGTCCTGCCACACCAAAATCTTCTTTCACATCTTTTACAATGCCATCTTCATCCCAAGCAATAAATGCTGTTGCACCAACACCAATATATGGCGTAAAACGAGTCGAATTTTTAAAATGATATTTAGCAGTAATCGTTGGTGGTAACTGTTTAAGACTCGCTACCTTATTTCCATTTAGCAACACATCATGGTTAACAGGTGCTGCTAATAATAACTCTGCCGAAAATGGAGATTGACTAAAAAAGTATTCTACCGATGGTGTAAATGCATATTCATGATCTGCTTTAACTACAGTGTTTTCAGCAAGTGTCGTATCTTCCGAAGGAGCGATAACACTACCACCAAATTTCACTTGCCAATTACCAGCAAAAGTAAAAGAAGACATCCCCATTAATGCAACAACCAAAACTTTTTTGAACACTTTAATATCTCCAAACTTATTTATATTTATAATAAACATGTATTTTAAAATCATGCAATACACATTATAAAATTAATTTATCATTTATTTTTAAATAACTGTTTTAAATAAAATTATATATTAACCAACCATTTTAATTGGTTTTTATTCCAACCTTATTAATCAAGATTATTTTATATTACCAACCATTTTAATATACTTTTCAATTCTGAGTATTTTAATATAATTTATTTTAAATACATCTTTTTATTTAGCCAATAAAAAACCTTCTTAATTTAAATCTAAAGATCATCATTAAGAAGGTTAATAATTTAATATTTTATAAAAAATCTATAAAACCATTGCAGCAATCCAGCCAAAAATTAATAGCGGAATATTAAAATGAATAAATGTAGGTACAACTGTATCCCATATATGGTCATGTTGCCCATCTACACCTAAACCAGCTGTTGGCCCTAAGGTTGAATCAGAAGCTGGTGAGCCTGCATCACCTAATGCTGCTGCTGTTCCAATAAGGGCAATCGTCGCTAATGGTGAAAATCCAAACTGTACGCATAACGGTACATAAATAACGGCTAATACAGGTACACTTGAGAAAGATGAACCAATACCAATCGTGACAAATAAACCAATGCATAGCATCAAGAAAGCTGCAAGTGCTCTATTATCCCCAATGATTTCAACCACACCTTTGACCAGTTGATTGATATCCCCTGTATGCGTCATTACCGATGCAAAGCCCGCAGCAGAAATCATAATGAAACCTACCAAGGCCATCATTCGCATGCCTTGTACAAAGACATCATCTGCATCTTGCCATTTAAAAATTCCGGCAGTAGATAGAACAGCAAAACCGACTAAACCACCCAAAATCATTGAACCCGAATAGAGCTGTGCAGCCAGTGTCAGGCCAATTGCAAGCAATGCCATATAGATCGTTTTCTTTGCAATTACGGGCGCTTGCTCTGCCTCATGCTTTAACTCTTCTGCATCTGCTTTTAAGTCAGCTGTTTCATCTTGCGCTGTTGCACGAAGAGGTTTATCTAAATCAATCGTTGTAGTTGGTGTAATAGCGCGATCAGCATAAATTCTTGGTTTACGGTAGCTAATAAATACAGCAACCAAAGTACCCAAAACCATTCCCAAAACAGGAATAGCCATGCCAATTGACATCATGCCACGCTCTACATGTAAGCCATACGCTGCGCCAACTTTGTTGATATTCCCCATCAAAATTTGTTCAAGGAAAATTGCACCAAATCCAACCGGAAGAAAAATATAAGTCCCGACTAAACCTAGCGTAAGCACACAGGCTGCTGCTCGACGATCTAACTTTAAATGGTTCATTACCCGTAATAATGGCGGAACGAGTACGGGAATAAAGGCAATATGAACCGGAATTAGGTTCTGAGAGAAAATAGCAGCGATGAGTAAAATACCTAACAGTAGATATTTCACTTTCGTCTCGCGGCTTTTTCCAGCTTCCATTCCCAACAAACCAATCAGTTTATGGGCAAGCAAATCAGGTAAACCAGATTTTGAAAGTGCCAGAGCAAATGCCCCTAACACAGCATAGGCAAGTGCAACTTCAGCACCATCACCAAGACCAGCGTTAAAGGCATCAACGGTTTGAGAAAGGCTTAAACCTGCTACGAGGCCGCCTACAATGGCAGAAACCACTAAAGTCAGTACGACAGAAACGCGCGCCAGTGATAATAAAAACATCACTGCAATCGCAATAACGACAGCATTCATGAATAAATTCAGAGCAAAACAAAAGGCGACATTCTATCAGATTCAGACCTATGAAGCCGAAAATATCGCCGAATTAACAGTTTTATGCAGTCACTCAATGATTAAGCTTGGGCCTTAATAAACTGACGAATATGATCTGCAATTTTTGCCGGCTCACTTAGAATTGCCCAGTGATTTGCTTCAAGCTCTACATATTCAAAATTTTCCACCCACTTTGGCATAGCCTCAGTAATATATTCGGGGCTCACAAAAGTGTCATATTTTAAAATAACGGCTTTGACTGGACATTGAGCATAACGCTGACGAGGGCCAGTTAAACGAGGAATAAAATTTGCTCGATATAAATTAATGCCATATTTACCATCTGCATTAATATTATTATTTAAAGGTAAATTACTTTTTCTCTCTAGCTGAGTCAGAACTTTCCCCCATTTTTCAGGGCTAAAAAGAGACCATACTGTTGGTGCTAACAAAGGAAGATGGAATGCACCGATATACCAAGATTTGGTTAATATTTTTAGGATCTGAGCTGGTGAAGATTTAAATTTATCACGCAAAAATAAAGCAGCATGGTCAAGACATGGCCCAGAAATGGTTGTGTATGATAATAACCGTCCTTTAAATTTAGGCTCAGTTACCGACTCCCAAGATTGAATTGAACCCCAATCGTGTGCAGCCATATGGAATTGACGATTTGGTAATAATTCATCAACCACTTCTTGTAAATCTAGAGATAACCGCTCTAAACGGTAATCGCGTATACGTTTTGGTATAGACGACAAACCCGCCCCACGTACATCATAAGTGACAATGTAAAAATCATTGATTAAATTTTCAATGATTGATTCCCATACTTCTTGATTGTCAGGATAACCATGTACTAAAACCAACGGTGTATTTTTTTCGTCGCCCCATGTTTTGGCACAAAGCGTTTGTTGGTCACTTGTTGTTACTGTATGAACTTTTGGCTGCATAATCATTTCCTATCTTGTTTTTCAATCGATCATGTCGTTAGTCGGATAGAGCATTGCCATCAATATAAAAAAGATGATACTTATCTAGTATGAATACTGTTTCAATAAAAAAAATTGACTATTATGGCTATTTTAAGAAGACTTCAGAACAATCCTACGATTTCAAAATTTCTATTTAATCACTACCCACCTTATCGTGGTGCAGGGATTTATATTGAAATCATGAATTTAGAACTTTGCCATGTACGTGTGAAAATGCCTCTGACCTGGAAAAACCAAAACTTGGTCGGAACACATTTTGGGGGCAGTCTTTATTCAATGGTTGATCCATTTTACATGATGATTCTGCTGCATCATCTCGGATCAAAATATATTGTTTGGGATAAAGCTGCTGAAATTAATTTTCTTTCCCCTGGTCGAAGTACGGTACATGCAGACATTCGAGTAGATTTAGCTGAGATTGAGCAAATACGTGAGCTTGCTGAAAACTACGAACCTGTTTTAAGAACTTATCATCTAAATATTTTTGATGAATCTGGGGTAAGAATTGCCGAAGTTAAAAAAACACTTTATATCCGACGTAAAAAAGCAAAACCTTTCCCTCAATGAAAATAAGCGCTAAAAAGCGCTTATTTTATTCAATCAATACGGTGTTATTTTTTTTCTTCAATCGCTGCACCAGCACCACCACCGATCGCACCGCCAATTGCAGCACCAGAGTCACCACCCAATATTGCTTTACCTACCACAGAACCGATACCAGCTCCGATCGCACTCTTAGTCGTGGTTTGCTTACTACCGCCTTGGCTATTTGAACCAACACCAGCACCTACTGCTGCACCTAAGCCTGCACCAACACCACCACCTACATGGTTACCTAAGCCACCACCTAGTGCTCCACCTGCTGCTGCTGCACCAATACGCTGGTCAGACGGACTCATATTTTGACAACCCGTAAACATAAGCGTAGACAACATTAAAGCAGAAACTAATCCTATTGTTTTTTTCATGGCCATACTCCTACTACCTGTTCTAATAAAAAGAATAATCCTCTTTTATGAGGAATTTGATCAGATTGTGTTATTCATCTGTCCTAATCGATTGATATTTTGTAAAGCTCATCTATTTATACTCATCAAACAAAATTTTAATTATAAAAAAGGCATAAAAAAGAAGTCTCTAACAGGTTAAAGACTTCTAGGTTTAAACATTATTAGGAATACTTTTAGTACTTCCCTTTTTTCTCTTCATAAGCTGCGCCCGCACTACCACCAAGTGCTCCACCTGTAGCAGCACCAGCATCGCCACCAATGATTGCGCCACCTAACACCGCACCCACACCGGCACCGATTGCACTATTACGCACGGTTTTACTACTAGATCCTTTTGCGTTAGCTGCAACGCCAGCACCGAGAGCCGCTCCTAAACCTGCGCCAATATTACCGCCCACATGTTTACCTACAGCACCACCTGCACCACCACCAATCGCAGCCGAACCAATACGTTTACTTTCTGGGCTTGCATTTTGGCAACCAACAAACAAAGTTGTTGACATCAGGCCTACACTCACAATCATCATCATTTTTTTCATTAGATTTACTCCAGTCTTCATAAGCATGTAGCCTAATCTGTTTTTGTGGAGCGTTTATCCCGCTTAAGTAATAAAATAATGGCTCTTTAATATGTTTATGTAATTACCACTTTTAATTGTTATAAATACATATAAACAAAAAAGGCACCCTGAGGTGCCTTTTTTAGTGCCAGTCTAAACTTAGAATTGTTCTGAGTTTAATGCTTGGCTAAATGCTTGGTCTACTTCGCTGAAGTCATTGTGAAGCTCATGTTCAGCAGCTTCTGCTTCTTGACGACGACGTTCTAAGTGGTATGCAAGACCAGTACCAGCTGGAATCAAGCGACCCACTACAACGTTTTCTTTCAAGCCACGTAAATCATCTTCTTTACCTGTTACAGCAGCTTCAGTTAACACACGAGTTGTTTCCTGGAACGATGCAGCAGAGATGAAGGAGTCTGTAGAAAGCGATGCTTTCGTAATACCCATCAATTGACGTTCAAACTTCGCAGGGAACTTGTTCTGAGCCAAGACAGCTTGGTTCTCTTGAACAACGCGGATGTAATCCACTTGCTCGCCTTTGATGAAGCTTGTATCGCCGCCATCAGTGATATCAACTTTACGCAACATTTGACGTACGATAACTTCAATATGTTTGTCGTTGATTTTTACACCTTGGAGACGGTATACGTCTTGAACTTCGTTCACGATGTAGTTAGTTAATGCAACTTCACCTTTCAAACGTAAGATGTCGTGCGGGTTTTGTGGACCATCAGAAACTGTTTCACCACGGTTCACATGCTCGCCTTCGAACACGTTGATTTGACGCCATTTTGGAATCAATTCTTCGTAAATCTCAGAACCATCATCTGGGGTAATTACTAAACGGTTTTTACCCTTAGTTTCTTTACCGAAGCTTACAACACCTGAAACTTCAGCAAGAATTGCATGTTCTTTCGGTTTACGTGCTTCGAATAAGTCAGCTACACGCGGAAGACCACCGGTAATATCACGAGTACGTGATGTTTCTTGTGGTACACGACCAATTACGTCACCCACACCAATCGTTTCGCCATCGCGAACAGTTACGATAGTGTTTTGTGGCAAGAAGTAGAACTGTTCGCCGCCATCTGTTGTATCCAACACGATTGCAGGACGTAAATCTTTACCAGAAGCAGGACGAGCTGTTACAGGCAAGATTTCAACAGTAGTCATACCAGTTGCATCATCAGTTTTCGATGTTGCAGTTACACCATCAGCGATTTGGCTGAAACGTGCTTTACCAGCAACTTCTGTTACCAATGGATGTGTATGCGGATCCCAAGTCGCTACGATACCGCCAGCTTCTACAGCTTCACCATCTTTCAACAAGATGCTTGCACCGTAAGGAAGTTTATAACGCTCGCGCTCACGACCTAAATCATCGGCAATACCAATTTCACCTGAACGTGAAACTGAAACCAAGTGGCCTTTTGCATGTTGTACAGTTTTCACGTTATGGAAACGTACAGTACCTTTGTTACGTACTTGAACACTGTTTGCAGCAGAAGTTCGGCTCGCAGCACCACCAACGTGGAACGTACGCATCGTTAACTGTGTACCTGGTTCACCAATAGATTGTGCTGCCATTACACCCACTGATTCACCTGGGTTAACCAAGTGACCACGTGCAAGGTCACGGCCATAACATCTAGCACATACACCAAAAGCAGATTCACAAGCAATTACTGAACGTACTTTGACTTCATCCACACCCGCTTCTTCAAGATGAGCTGCGATTTTTTCGTCAATTAACGTACCACGAGGTAATACAACTTCATCATCAGATGCACGACGTACGTCTTCAGCAGTTACACGACCTAATACGCGGTCACGTAATGGCTCAATGACATCACCACCTTGAATGAATGGAGTCATTACCAAACCACCAGCTGTACCACAGTCAGGCTCAGTAATTACCAAATCTTGCGCTACGTCTACAAGACGACGAGTCAAGTAACCAGAGTTCGCAGTTTTCAATGCTGTATCGGCCAAACCTTTACGCGCACCGTGTGTTGAAATAAAGTACTGGAGTACTGTTAAACCTTCACGGAAGTTCGCTTTAATCGGTGTTTCGATAATCGAACCATCCGGTTTTGCCATCAAGCCACGCATACCAGCAAGCTGACGAATCTGTGCCGCACTACCACGGGCACCAGAGTCAGACATCATATAGATGCTGTTGAATGATTTTTGTTTCTCGTCTTCACCTTGTTTGTTTTTCACAAGTGTATAAGACAAGTTATCCATCATCGCTTTAGCAACTTGGTCGTTTGTACGCGCCCAGATATCGACAACTTTGTTATAACGCTCACCAGCAGTTACGAAACCTTGTTCGAACTGTTGTTCGATTTCACGAACTTCTGTTTCAGCTTTATCAATAATTGTGTGCTTTGTAGGTGGAATCAACATGTCTTCCATACCTACAGATACACCTGAACGAGTCGCTTGACGGAAGCCCAAGTACATTAATTGGTCAGCAAAGATAACTGTATCTTTCAAACCAAGTTTACGGTAGCAAGAGTTGATTAACTTCGAGATATTCTTTTTAGTCATCTCAAGGTTGATCATGTCAAAGCTTAAGCCTTGTGGAACAACTTCCCAAAGCAAACAACGACCTGGTGTCGTATCAACAATAATAGTTCCGTGTTCACGTTCACCATTTTCATTGATAACAGTTTGATGCACACGTACTTTAACACGAGCATGGATCGCAACCTGACCAGTTGCAAGTGCACGGTTTACTTCGTGAGTATCAGCAAACACCATGCCTTCGCCTTTAGCATTTACTGCATCACGCGTGATGTAGTAAAGACCCAAGACAACGTCCTGAGAAGGAACGATGATCGGCTCACCATTCGCTGGTGACAAGATGTTGTTTGTTGACATCATCAATGCACGAGCTTCTAACTGTGCTTCAAGTGTCAATGGAACGTGTACCGCCATTTGGTCACCATCGAAGTCGGCGTTAAACGCAGCACAAACGAGTGGGTGAAGACGGATTGCCTTACCTTCAATAAGAATAGGTTCAAATGCTTGAAGACCTAAACGGTGAAGTGTTGGCGCACGGTTCAACATTACTGGATGTTGACGAATTACAGAAGCAAGAACGTCCCAAACCTCTGGAGTCTCGCGCTCAACCATTTTCTTCGCAGCTTTAATGGTTGTTGCTTGACCTGAAGCTTGTAGTTTCGCAAAAATAAATGGCTTGAATAATTCAAGTGCCATTTTCTTCGGAAGACCACATTGGTGAAGACGTAAAGTAGGACCTACAGTAATTACCGAACGACCAGAATAGTCAACACGCTTACCAAGTAAGTTCTGACGGAAACGACCTTGTTTACCTTTGATCATATCTGCCAAAGATTTTAATGGACGTTTGTTAGAACCGGTAATTGCACGACCACGACGACCGTTATCAAGCAATGCATCTACAGACTCTTGTAGCATACGTTTTTCGTTACGCACGATAATGTCTGGTGCTGCAAGATCAAGAAGGCGCTTCAAACGGTTGTTACGGTTAATGACACGACGATATAAATCATTCAAGTCAGAAGTCGCGAAACGACCACCTTCAAGTGGAACTAATGGACGTAAATCAGGTGGAAGTACAGGAAGTACATTCATCACCATCCATTCTGGCTTGTTGTTTGAATCGTTGAATGCTTCCATCAATTTCAAGCGTTTAGACGCTTTTTTCAACTTCGTTTCAGAAGTTGTTTGAGGAATTTCTTCACGTAAACGTGCGATTTCAGCTTCAAGATCGATATCTTTTAATAAGTCCTGAATCGCTTCTGCACCCATTTTCGCAGTGAATTCATCACCGTGCTCTTCAAGTGCATTGAAGTATTCTTCGTCTGTTAAAAGTTGATACTTTTCAAACGGAGTCATACCAGGATCAGTTACAACGTATGATTCGAAATACAATACGCGTTCGATATCACGAAGCGTCATATCAAGTAATAAACCGATACGAGATGGTAACGATTTTAAGAACCAGATATGTGCAACTGGAGATGCGAGTTCAATGTGACCCATACGTTCACGACGAACTTTCGCTGTAGTTACTTCAACGCCACATTTTTCACAAATGACGCCTTTGTATTTCATACGCTTGTATTTACCACACAAGCATTCGTAATCTTTTACTGGACCAAAAATTTTGGCACAGAACAAACCGTCACGTTCTGGTTTAAAAGTACGGTAGTTAATTGTCTCAGGTTTTTTAACTTCACCATGAGACCATGACTTAATCATTTCTGGTGACGCAAGACCAATACGGATACGGTCAAACTCAATTGGTGCATGACCATCTGAGTCCGTTTTCTTACGCATGATATCGAGCAAGTCTTTCAATTTTTTTCTCCGTGTGTCGGGAAGCAACGCTTACCCGACTGGGTCACAAATATTGTTTTTTCCTAAAAAATCGTGAGTCTTACGACTTAGTCACCATTTTTCAGTTCAATGTTGATACCTAAAGAACGGATCTCTTTGGTCAATACGTTGAACGATTCAGGCATACCCGGATCCATATAATGGTTACCATCTACAATATTCTTATAGATGCGTGTACGACCTTCAACGTCATCCGACTTAACAGTTAACATCTCTTGAAGAGTATATGCTGCACCGTAAGCTTCAAGTGCCCAGACCTCCATCTCACCGAAACGCTGACCACCGAACTGTGCTTTACCACCAAGCGGTTGTTGTGTAACAAGTGAGTAAGAACCAGTTGAACGCGCATGCATTTTGTCATCAACCAAGTGGTTCAATTTGAGCATGTACATGTAACCTACAGTTACAGGACGATCAAACTGTTCACCCGTACGACCATCAAACAATACTGTTTGACCAGTACGTGAAATGTCAGCTAATTCAAGTAAGTCTTTAATTTGGCTTTCTTCAGCACCATCAAATACAGGAGTAGCTAAAGGCACACCAGCACGTAAGTTGCCAGAAAGAGCTAAAACTTCAGCATCAGTTAAGCTATCAAGATCTTCTTGCTCGCCACCAACTTTGTTATAAATCTTGTCTAAGAATTCGCGAAGTTCTAAAACTGTACGCTGTTCTTTCAACATTTTTTCGATTTTATCGCCAAGCCCTTTAGCCGCCATACCCAAGTGAGTCTCAAGAATCTGACCCACGTTCATACGAGATGGTACACCCAATGGGTTCAATACGATATCTACTGGTACACCGTTCGCATCGTGTGGCATGTCTTCAACAGGTAAAATGTTAGATACAACACCTTTGTTACCGTGACGACCAGCCATTTTATCACCAGGCTGAATGCGACGTTTAACTGCTAGGTAAACTTTAACAACTTTCAGAACGCCTGTTGTTAACTCATCACCAGTCGAAAGCTTACGTTTCTTCTCTGCAAACTTCTCATCAATTTCTGCGCTCTTCTCTTTCAAGAACACTTGAATTTGAGATAAACGTTCAGCAATTGCTTCGTCTGTAGGTTGGATTTCAAGTAAGTCAACAAGCTCTAAACCAGACAACATATCTTCAACAAGTTTGTCGCCACGTTTAGTCGAACCACCACCATTAGATTCTTGGCCTTTAAGCAAACGAATTACACGCTCACGAGCTGCTTCTTCAAAGATCTTGTATTCTTCTTTCAAGTCTTTACGGTAAGAGTCAAGCTGTGCTTTTTCAATTGCTAACGCACGGTCATCTTTCTCTAAGCCATCACGAGTGAAGACTTGAACATCGATAACTGTACCTTTAGTACCAGATGGAACACGTAAAGATGAGTCTTTAACGTCAGCTGCTTTCTCACCGAAGATTGCACGAAGCAATTTTTCTTCAGGAGTTAACTGAGTTTCACCTTTAGGCGTTACTTTACCAACAAGGATGTCACCAGCAGTAACTTCAGCACCGATATAAACGATACCTGATTCATCAAGTTTAGAAAGTGCAGCTTCACCTACGTTAGGAATATCGGCAGTAATTTCTTCTGCACCTAACTTAGTATCACGCGCTACACATGATAATTCTTGAATATGAATAGAAGTTAAACGGTCTTCTTGAAGTACACGCTCAGATAATAAGATCGAGTCTTCGTAGTTGTAACCATTCCACGTCATGAACGCTACACGCATGTTTTGACCAAGCGCAAGCTCACCCATATCTGTTGACGGACCGTCTGCCAAAATGTCACCGCGAGCAACTTTGTCGCCCAAATTCACGATAATATTTTGGTTAATACAAGTGTTTTGGTTAGAACGTGTATATTTAATGAGGTTGTAAATATCTACACCAGCCTCACCTGCAATCATTTCATCTTCGTTTACACGAATAACGATACGAGAAGCATCTACATATTCAATCGCACCACCACGGTTTGCGATCACACATACACCAGAGTCACGTGCTACGTTCGCTTCCATACCTGTACCTACAAGCGGTTTATCCGCACGTAGAGTAGGAACGGCCTGACGTTGCATGTTTGAACCCATTAATGCACGGTTCGCGTCATCGTGTTCAAGGAATGGAATAAGCGATGCAGCTACAGATACAACCTGCTGTGCAGATACATCCATATGCGTCACTTTTTCAGGTGGAATACGTACGAATTCACCTTGATGACGAACAGAAACAAACTCTTCTGTTAAGTTACCATCTTTATCTACAGCAGAATCGGCCTGTGCAATAACAGTACCTACTTCTTCAATAGCAGAAAGATATTCAACAGCATCAGTTACTCGGCCATCTACCACTTTACGGTAAGGTGTTTCCAAGAAACCAAAATCATTTGCTTTTGCATAAACAGAAAGCGAGTTGATCAAACCAATGTTTGGACCTTCAGGCGTTTCAATTGGACATACACGACCATAGTGAGTTTGATGTACGTCACGTACTTCAAAGCCCGCACGTTCACGCGTTAAACCACCAGGTCCAAGCGCTGAAACACGACGTTTATGTGTAATTTCAGATAATGGGTTGTTTTGATCCATAAACTGAGACAATTGGCTTGAACCAAAGAATTCTTTGATTGCAGCTGCAACTGGTTTTGCGTTAATGAGATCTTGCGGAGACAAATTATCTGTTTCTGCTTGGCTTAAACGCTCTTTAACAGCACGTTCAACACGAACTAAACCAACACGGAATTGGTTTTCAGTCATTTCACCAACAGAACGTACACGACGGTTACCCAAGTGATCGATATCGTCGACTTCACCTTTACCGTTACGGATTTCAACTAATGTACGTAATACATCGATGATATCTTCGTGCGATAAAATACCTTCTACTTCACGTGACTTCTGGTCAGTACCAACTTCGTATGGGCGACCCAAACGACGGTTGAACTTCATACGACCTACTGGAGATAAGTCATAACGTTCAGAAGAGAAGAATAAGTTATTAAATAAGTTTTCAGCAGCTTCTTTTGTTGGTGGCTCGCCTGGACGCATTACTTTATAGATTTCGACTAATGCTTCTTCACGACCAGATGTTGTGTCAGCACGTAATGAGTCAGCAACAAATGAACCACGGTCAATATCGTTCGTAAATAAGATATTGAATTGTTTAACGCCGCCTTCTGCTAGTTTCACCATAACTTCATGGCTTAACAATGTATTTGCAGCAATCACATCACCATTACGTAAAGTAATGTCTTCAGCAGTGATACGCTCATACAAGTACTCATCAGGAACTGATAGCTTAGCTAAACCAGAAGCTTCCATTTGACGTACGTGACGTGCATTAATACGTTTACCTTGTTCAACAATGATTTTACCGTCATTGTCAGCAATATCAAATTGCGCCATTTCGCCACGCAGACGATCTGGAACGAGGTCAATTTGATAGCTACCCATATCAAGATATACAGGCACTTTCTCATAGAACAAATTCAAGATTTGTTCATTGTTATAACCTAATGCACGCAACACAACAGTTGCTAATAATTTACGACGACGGTCAATACGTACGTAAACTAAATCTTTAGCATCAAATTCGAAATCTAACCATGAACCACGGTAAGGAATAATACGTGCAGAATAAAGTACTTTACCACTTGAATGTGTTTTGCCTTTATCGTGATCGAAGAACACACCAGGTGAACGATGTAATTGAGATACAATTACACGCTCAGTACCATTGATAACAAAGGTACCGTTGTCTGTCATGAGTGGCATTTCACCCATGTAGACTTCTTGTTCACGTACGTCTTTAATAGATTTAGTTTCGCGATCTTTAATAATCAAACGAATTTTTACGCGCATTGGTGCCGCATAAGTCGAACCACGTAAAATACATTCACGCACATCAAACTCAGGCTTACCAAGGCTATACTCAACAAATTCTAAAGCAGCATTGCCAGAATAACTTTCTATAGGAAAAACTGAACGAAATGCGGCTTGGAGACCGATATCTTCGCGGTTTTTTGGAGATTTGCCACCTTGCAAGAACGTTCTATACGAATCGACCTGAATCGAAAGTAAGTACGGTGCTTCCATTACTTGGGGCAATTTACCAAAATTCTTACGGATCCGTTTCTTTTCGGTATATGAGTATGCCATCTGGAGTCCTCGGAAAGTAAACCAAGCCCGCCTGCAGAACGGGCTCAGAAGGAATTACACAGGCCGATATGGCCACCACTGTTTACAAATGCTGCAATTTTTAGTGGTATTAAAACGCTTAACAATATTTTTTAAAAAGAAAAATATTGGTAAGCATTTGAAATTACTTTGATTCTTCTGAAATATAACAGTTATTGTACAGAACAAACAAAAATCGAGCCGATTATTGTAACGCAAAAAGGCTGATGACCCAAGAGCCATCAGCCATTTTATGGAGCCGATTTAAAAACCGACTCCTTTTACAATTACTTAAGTGTAACTGTAGCACCAGCTTCTTCAAGTTTCTTCTTAAGTTCTTCGCCTTCTTCTTTAGAAACGCCTTCTTTAAGAACTTGTGGAGCACCTTCAACTAGGTCTTTAGCTTCTTTAAGACCAAGGCCAGTTGCTTCACGAACTGCTTTAATTACAGCTACTTTGTTAGCACCAAAAGAAGTCAACTCAACGTTGAATTCAGTTTGTTCTTCAGCAGCAGCAGCAGCAGGAGCAGCAGCTACAGCTACAGCAGCAGCAGATACGTTGAATTTCTCTTCAAAAGCAGAAATAAGTTCAACAAGTTCAAGAACAGTTTTTTCAGCAACTGCGTTTAGGATTTCTTCGTTTGTTAAAGCCATGAGATTAACTCCAAATGGGTATTGAATGGTGTGGAAGTAGATTTAAGCTTAAGCAGCTTCTGACTCGTTTTTCTCTTGAAGCGCTGTAAGTAAGCGACCCAATTTCGAAATAGGAGCTTGAAGAACAGATGCGAGCATAGTAAGCGCTTTTTCTTGGTTTGGAAGATTTGCGATAACGCTAACATCAGCACCTTGATAAAGTTTGCCGTCAAATGCAGCAGCTTTTAATTCAAATGCTTTGTTAGTTTTAGCAAATTCTTCAAACAAGCGTGCAGCTGCACCCATATCGTCTTCAGAAGTTGAGAATGCTAAGATTGTTGGGCCAACAAGGTTGTCATTCAAGATTGCAAATTGCGTATCTTGAAGAGCACGTTTAGCCAAAGTATTACGTACAACACGTGTAGCAACACCTAGTTTACGAGCTTCAACACGAAGAGTAGTTAATTGCTCAACGGTTAAACCTTGATAGTCAGCAACAACGGCAGCGAACGCTGTAGAAGCAGTTTGAGCCACTTCAGCAACGATCTGTTTTTTGCTTTCAATAAGAAGAGCCATTGTAAAACCTCCTAACGGTGATTTATGTACTCAAAAAAGTACACTCCCAATTCGCAAGTCAATAAGGATTTGACTTGCACGCGGAGGAGGAATAAATCACACCACCGCGTCTACGCAGGCTGGGTTATTAAGAAGATATTCAAAAGAAGTCTCTTCGCCTGTGGTCTTTGACGCTGATAAATTTACATTTATCAATTCAAAGTCCGCCTGATGAGTGAGGAAACAAAGCAATACTTTGTATGGGTATAAAAACCTATGATTTTTATACCTTACCCTCAATCAGGACTTTAAAATTCTTGACTAAGTTTTAAACTTAGTTAGAAACGTTGCTTACATCAACAGTAAGACCAGGACCCATAGTTGAGCTCAAAGTGATCTTTTTGATGTATACACCTTTAGAAGTTGCAGGTTTTAACTTTTTCAAGTCAGCAACTAAAGTTTCAACGTTTTGACGGATAGCAGCAGCTTCAAAGCCTAATTGACCGATCGCAGCATGGATAATACCCGCTTTGTCTACACGGTAACGAGCCTGACCAGATTTAGCGTTTTTAACAGCATTCGCTACATCAGGAGTTACAGTACCCACTTTAGGGTTTGGCATTAAACCACGTGGACCAAGAATTGTACCGAGCTTACCAACAACACGCATAGCGTCAGGAGCAGCGATTACAACATCAAAGTCAAGGTTTCCACCTTGAATGCTTTCAGCAAGGTCATCAAAACCTACGATGTCTGCACCAGCTTCTTTAGCAGCTTCTGCTTGCGCGCCTTGAGCAAACACAGCTACACGTACAGTTTTACCAGTACCAGCAGGTAATGTAGTCGCACCACGAACAACCTGATCAGATTTACGTGGGTCTACACCAAGATTCACAGCTACATCCAAAGATTCTTTGAATTTCGCAGCAGGTAGGCTGTTAAGAACTTGCACTGCTTCTTCCAAAGTATAAACTTTGTTTGCTTCAACAGCAGCAGCAATGGCTTTTTGACGTTTAGTTAACTTTGCCATGTCTTATAGCTCCACTTCCAAGCCCATAGAACGCGCAGAACCAGCAATGGTACGTACACGTGCGTCTAAATCAGCACCAGTTAAATCTGGTTCTTTAGTAGTCGCAATTTCTTCTAACTGAGCACGAGTCAACTTACCAACTTTAGTTTTGTTTGGTACAGATGAACCCTTTTGGATACCAGCAGCTTTCTTAAGAAGAATAGAAGCTGGAGGCGTTTTCATGATGAATGTGAACGACTTGTCGTTGTACACAGTAATCACTACAGGAATTGGAAGACCTGGTTCAACTTTTTGTGTAGCAGCATTGAATTCTTTACAGAATGCCATGATGTTTACACCACGTTGACCTAATGCAGGACCAATTGGTGGAGATGGATTTGCTTTACCAGCTGGAACTTGCAGCTTGATATAGCCGTCAATCTTCTTAGCCATTTTAAAATACCTCTGGGTACGAACGCCGCTAGGCTCCCCAATCTTTACGCAACACTACTGTTACAACAACAATGCCCGATAAAATCGGGCGCTTTTCAACCAATTAAGATTAAATCGTTTTTTCGACTTGGCGAAATTCGAGTTCAACCTGAGTTGGTCGATTAAATACATTAATCGTCAACGTTAAACGTGACTTTTCGTATTGAACTTCTTCCACCACACCTTTAAAGTCTGTGAATGGACCGTCAATAACAAGTAATTCTTCACCAGGCTCAAACATCGTCTTAGGACGTGGTGCTTCACCTGTATTACGTACACGCGCAAGAATCGCATCTGCTTCGCGCTGAGTGATTGGTGCTGGTTTTTCAGGTGTACCACCAATGAAACCCAGAACCTTTGGACATTCTTTAACGATATGCCAAGTATCATCATTCATTTCCATTTCGACTAATACATAGCCAGGAAAGAATTTACGCTCAGATTTACGTTTCTTACCATCCTTCATTTCTACCACTTCTTCGGTAGGAACAAGGACATCACCAAAGCTATCAGCAACAGCGCTACGCTGGATTCGTTCTGTAAGCGAACGCAACACTTGTTTTTCATAGCCAGAGTAGGCATGAATAATGTACCAACGTTTCATAGCTCTTTTACCCGATAATCAACTTAATTAACCAACCCAAACCATAGTCAAAGCACCATAAAACCAATGATGCAACAACTACAACCAATAGAACCTGCCACGATGTAGTGACTGTTTCTTGTTTTGTTGGCCAAGTTACTCGACGCAATTCGACTCGTGCATCTTTTAGCAAACGAACGAAGCCTTTACCTTGATGGGTGGCGTATAATAAACCTAAAGCCACAACGATACAAGCAAAAATTGCCCCAACGCGCACCCAAATATTATTTGCAGGCGCCCAATACGCTGGTAAATACTGATTCACCATAGTAGCTAAAAGCAAGAATGCAATTGCAATCACCCATAGAACAATATCTAGAGGCGAACCAGAACGAACAACTTCAGCAGAATTATTTCTTTGAGGAATTGGCGCGTCGCTCAATGCGTCACGCGATTTATCATTCGACATTTTTGTACTCGTCGTAGAACTCGCGACTTATTATATGAACAACTAAGCCAGCATCAAGCTTTTTATTTCAAAATATGGCAGGTCAGGAGGGACTCGAACCCCCAACATTCGGTTTTGGAGACCGACGCTCTACCAATTGAACTACTGACCTATAATGCAAGTTGAGAGCCAAAGCCCTCAACCTGAGACGTAATCCGTCACTATATTATGCTTATGCAGTTACTTTCGCAACAACACCAGCACCTACAGTACGACCACCTTCACGG